>JBPCVY010000065.1:0-7695 GCA_051010055.1 Hyphomicrobiales bacterium
CTCTTGCTTATGCCAAGCAACAATCTGTCCAGAAATCCCTGACGACGGACACTGAGCACAGGCGTTAAAAGTGTCGCTGTGAACGTTAATATTGAGACGTTGATTGATGCGGATTGTATCGTAAAACTCCTTCGCAAATTCAATCGCATCTTGTTCTTCAATGCATTTTGTACTCTTTCGAACGTATTTGCGGTCAACAAACATTCTCACCTGCCAAAACTTTGATGCAGGTATCCTGTAAATCTGTAACCCTTTTGGATACTTCGGTATTCGCTTAAAATCGTATGGTGTCGTAGCACTCGACATACGCAAGATTATATGAAACATAAAAGTTTCATACAACTACATGCTGCAGTTTTTTCAAATATATGATTTTATTAAATTAAATGGTGCCCAGGGGCGGAATCGAACCACCGACACGCGGATTTTCAGTCCGCTGCTCTACCAACTGAGCTACCTGGGCATCTGTGATCTTGAAGGTGCCCGCAAAGGCCTGCAGGCCGGGAAATCAAAATCAACAAGCGGCGCGTTTTATAGGCACGAATCGGTCTCATGTCTACCCCGCCAGGCCGCCACCGGCAGGAAAATTTTACAAGGCCTTCAACAGCCTCTTAACCGGGTTCTGAACCGCCATCGCCAGCGCCCAGTTGACGCTCAACATCTTCGAAATCAACCGGGTCTTCAGCCGGTATGGCATACTGGCCGCCAAGCCACCTGTGCAAGTCGATATCAGCGCAGCGCTTGGAACAGAATGGGTGGAATTTGTTGACAGAGGCCTTCTGGCAGATGGGGCAGGGCCTGCGTGGGCGAAGGCGCACGGGCTTGCTGGATTTTTCGGATTTGGCTGATTCGGCATCTGCCATTGCTATTGGCCGCCCGCCTTGAGCCATGAAAAGTAAACCGGATAACCCGCCCCGTTTAACATGGACACCGCCTCATAAAGCGGCAGGCCCACAACGTTGGAATAAGAACCGTTTATCATGCGCACAAAAACATCTGCCCGACCCTGGATGGCATAAGCCCCGGCCTTGCCGCGCCATTCATCCGACATCAGGTAGGTTTCCATGTCATCGCGGGTGAGCCGTTTGAAACGCACCTTGGTCTCCACCAGCCGCGAGCGCACCGAATGCTTCGGCGCCACTAGGCACAGCCCTGTGTATACGCGGTGCGAGCGCCCGGACAGAATGCGCAAACAGGCCGCTGCTTCTTCCAAAGTGTCCGGTTTGGGCAGAATGCGCCGGCCAACGGAAACAACCGTGTCGGCGGCAAGAACATAGGTGTTTTTGCCCAGTTCCTGCACCTGATGGGTCATGGCGGCAGCCTCGGCCTTTTCCTTGGCCAGGCGCAAGGCCAATGCGCGCCCCGTCTCCCGCTTTTTCGGGGTTTCGTCAATGTCCATCGGACACAGAACATCGGGCGGCAAATCCGCCTGTTCCAACAGCGCCAGCCGGCGCGGCGATGCACTTGCAAGAACCAGCTTTACGCGGGTGTCTTTCATTGGTGTGCTGCCCTTAGATCATAGAGAGGAAACGGTTCACTTGAACCGGTAAGTGATGCGGCCCTTAGTGAGATCATAAGGGGTCATTTCAACAGACACCTTGTCACCGGCCAAAACACGGATGCGGTTTTTGCGCATTCTTCCAGCCGTATGCGCAATAATCTCGTGGTCGTTTTCCAGTTTCACCCGGAACGTTGCATTGGGCAGCAGTTCCACAACTGTGCCCTCAAACTCAAGCAATTCTTCTTTAGCCATACACTCCTTGCCTTTCAGATGGGTTGTGCGCGCGAACAATGGGCGGATCGGCTTACAAAATCAACCCAAACCGCCAATAATCCGCAAATTGGGCAAAGTTTTGCTTTTTGCGGAACTTTGAGCAGGAAATTCTTGATTCGCCGCCCATAGTCTAAACCACCGGCGCTGTGAATTTTCCAAATCTTTCCCGCATGCGTTCCAACAAACCATCTCTGACGCCCCGGTAGGCATCCATCATCTGCTCGCGGCTGCCGGATGTGAGGGTGGGGTCGAGCGTTGGCCAATATTCAAGGTCAACGGCCATGGTGCGGGTAAGCTCTACCGCCTTGTGCTGGGCTTCCGGCGACAGGGAAATGATAATATCGAAAAGGCTGTCGTGAAGCTCATCAAAGCTGCGCGGCTCATGGGCCGATATGTCAATGCCGATTTCCTCAAGCGCGGCCACCGCGAACGGGTCCAGTTCCTGGGGGATTACACCGGCAGAGGTGACAAACACCTTGTGACCATAAAAATGGCGCATGAGCCCGGAGGCCATAGGCGAGCGCACGGCATTTTGAGTGCAGGCGAACAGCACCGCAGATGGAAGGGGATCGGCCAATTCCGCCTATCCACGCCAATGTAGAACGCAAACCAGCGTAAAGAGCCGCCGCGCAGTTTCAAAATCAGTTTCAATTTTTCCCTTCAGCCGTTCCTGCAACAATATGCTGCCATCATTGTGCAGCCCGCGCCGGCCCATATCGATGGCTTCAATCTGGCTTGGGGTGGCAGTGCGGATAGCTTCAAAATAACTTTCACACACCATGAAGTAGTCTTTCACAACGCGCCGGAACGGTTTTACCGACAGCCCAAACACTGCGCACCGGTGTTCCTTGCCGTTGGCGATGTCGAATATCAGCCGGCCTTCTTCGATGGACAGACGCAAATGAAATGGGCCTGCGGCATGATGCTTGGAATCGTCAACGACAGCGAACGTATTGTCCTCAAGCAAGTCGAAGATCGCCACGCGCCGTTCATGTTCAATGTCCGGCGAGGGGTTGGACAGGGTTTTTTCGTCAAGCTCCACGGTGACGAGATGGTTGGTGTCCTCTTGCTGCTTTTTTGTCGTTCCGGTCATGGCTTACTATGGCAAGTTCAAACGCATGGCCACCGAACGGGCATGCGCTTCAAGGCCTTCAGCGCGCCCCAGGGTAACCGCCGCCGGGCCGATTTTCCGTAACGCATCCGGCCCGCACTTAAGTATCGACGTCCGTTTCATGAAGTCCAGCACATTCAGGCCCGAGGAGAACCTGGCAGAACGGGCAGTCGGCAGCACATGGTTCGGCCCGCCAACATAATCACCCACCGCTTCCGGGGTGTGGGCGCCGAGGAAAATAGCGCCTGCATTGCGCACTTTGGCCGCCAATTCCTCTTCATTAGGCGCTGATATCTCAAGATGCTCCGGCGCCAGCCGGTCGATAAGGGGAAGTGCGTCATCCAACTTTTCAACGGTGATGATGGTGCCATAGTCGCGCCAGCTCGCGCCGGCAATTTCTTTCCTTGGCAAGGTTTTCAGCTGGCCTTCAACGGCGGCTTCAACCTTCCTGGCAAAATCTGCATCATCCGTAACCAGTATGGATTGCGCTGCGGTGTCGTGTTCTGCCTGAGCGAGCAAATCCGCCGCAACCCAGTCGGCAGAGTTGTTGCCGTCCGCCAAAATCAGCACTTCTGACGGCCCGGCAATCATATCGATACCGACTGTACCGAATACCTGGCGTTTGGCGGCAGCCACAAAGGCATTTCCGGGCCCGACAATTTTCGCAACCGGCGCAATTGTTTCGGTACCATAGGCCAAGGCGGCGATGGCCTGGGCACCGCCAACGCGGTAGATTTCATCAACCTCTGCAATGGAGGCGGCAGTCAGCACTTGTGCATTCACCACACCGTCAGGGGTTGGCACCACCATTACCAGGCGCTCTACCCCGGCAGCTTTTGCCGGCACGGCATTCATCAACACCGATGAGGGATAAGCTGCAGTACCGCCCGGCACATAAAGCCCGGCAGCTTCCACAGCCGTCCAGCGGTGACCCATTTCTACCCCGCTATCGTCCTCATAGCGGGTGTTTTGCGGCACCTGTTTTTCGTGATAGGCGGCAATTCTGTCGTGCGCCAGCTGCAGGGCATCCAGTATTTCCTCCGGGCAAGTCTCCCGGGCAGCGGCAACTTCATCGGCTGAAATAGCAAGGCCACCCACTTCAATTGAAAAGCGGTCAAACTTTTCGGTGAACCCAATCAGCGCTGCATCACCTTTTTTGCGCACTTCTTTCAGTATGGCCGAAACAACTGCATTTACATCGGCAGCTGCCTCGCGCTTCATGGTGAGAAGGGCTTCAAATTCTCTTTCAAACTCCGCAGCAGTTGCCGCAAGCCAAAGGGCCATAACTCTTATCCCTGGGTGTTTTTCTTAAGCGGTTTCTTCATCCAGCTCGTGCCCGGGCTTTGAACGCGCTCCCCATTCTGGCCCAAGGTCGGATAATCCGCAGTCAATACATTCAACATCAATTTCGATTGCCCCACCGGCAGCGAAGTTCAATATAACCGTGCCGGATGGTTCTTCGGTGGGTGAATATGAAATCGATAAAAGTTCCAATACCGCATCTTTGACGGTTTGTTTGATATTTTGTGAGCGCACCGCCGTGACGCGGTCAAAATGCAAGCCAGCGCGCCGCCGCCTGAAGCCTTTTTTCTTACCCAGCGCATCAAGCCAGTCAAACCGGTTTGCCACCAGCGCAAACCGGCGTGCCTTCGGCAAATAGGTTATGTCGCTGACATTCACCAGCGCATCTTGCATGTGCGTTGAAATAACTACGAGGTCGTCGGCATCAAATGCGCTGAGCTTTAACAAATCTGTCATGAGGTAATTTCCATCAGGCGCTGATGCGTTCAATCTCCGCCCCGCAAACAGATAGCTTGCGTTCCAGTTGCTCAAAACCACGGTCCAGATGGTAGACCCGGTTTACAAAGGTATCACCTTCAGCGGCAAGACCGGCTATCACCAGCGAAACGGAAGCCCGCAAGTCCGTGGCCATGACTTCCGCACCACGCAAATTCTCTACGCCATGTACATGGGCTGTATCGCCTTCAAGGGAAATGTCCGCGCCAAGGCGCGCCAGTTCCTGCACGTGCATGAAGCGGTTTTCGAAAATCGTTTCCTTGATATGGGAGGTGCCGTTCGCAGTGGTCATCAACCCCATCAATTGAGCCTGCATATCGGTTGGAAACCCTGGATAGGGCTCAGTGTCTACGCTAACCGGGTTCAGGCGGGCGCCGTTGCGTTCAACAGTGATGCCATCATTCGTGCGCTCCATCTCAACACCGGCGGCCTCCATGACCGGAAACAATGCCTCGACCAAATCAGCGCGGGCACCTTTTAGATTGATCGTGCCGCCGGTCATGGCTGCAGCCATTGCGTAGGTACCGGTTTCGATCCTGTCCGGCAGCACCATGTGTTTGGCGCCATGCAACCGTTCCACACCCTCGATTTTAAGTGTGCTTGTGCCGATGCCGGAAATCTTTGCGCCCATTTTGTTGAGGCATTCGGCAACATCTCCCACTTCCGGCTCACGGGCAGCGTTTTCAAGAACGCTCTCGCCCTTGGCCAGGGTTGCGGCCATAAGTACATTGTGGGTGGCACCCACTGAAACTCTCGGAAAGACAATGCGCGCGCCAACCAAACCCTTTTTGGCGGTGGCGTTGACATATCCTTGATCGATTTCAATTTCAGCGCCCAGCTCTTTCAACCCCATCAAGTGAAAATCAACAGGCCGGGTACCGATGGCGCAACCGCCGGGCAGCGAGACACGGGCAATGCCGGAGCGGGCCAACAATGGTCCCAGCACCCAGAAACTTGCCCGCATTTTTGAAACCAGCTCATAGGGCGCTGTTGTATCAACAATCTGGTGCGCACTTATGTGCATTGTTTCGCCCTGGGTGGCGCTATCGCCAGGCCGTTTGCCGTCAATGGCGATATCGACGCCATGATTTCCCAGAATGCGCTGGAGCAAGCGCACATCGGCCAGACGCGGCACATTGCGCAAGGTCAAGGTTTCATCGCTCAACAGGCTCGCAATCATCAAGGGCAAGGCAGCATTTTTCGCGCCCGAGATATGAATGTCCCCATGCAGCCTGTTACCACCGCGAATGCGGATTTTATCCATTTTTGTTTTCCCGGTTTGACGGCGGCTTCCCCGCCCCCTGTTTCAAGGTTTCCGCCAGCTTGACCCCCGCTGGAAGGACCAATTGGGTAACAAACATATTGGGCACCTTCTGGGCAAGCCCGCGAGGGCAAAATTCATCATTTTTACTTACCGGGCCGGCTGCTTTTTTCGCCAGATGAGGAAGAATCATCACTTTCCTGGCGGCGTTCGCGCGCTTGCTGCTTGCGCCGCTTCAAATTGGCGCGCAAGGCATCCTTCAGCCGATCTTGCTTGTCTTGAGGAGGTTTTTGCGGTTTTTCTTGCATATTGGCGCTTTCAGTAAGCCAGTTGCAGCCAACACACAAGGTTGCCTGATGCAGGTTGCGCATAATAAATTTTGCCACCTGCTTTCAAAGGGCTTGAAACCGGAAGCAAATCCCGTCATAAGCTGCCGCTAAAGCCCACGTAGCTCAGGGGTAGAGCACTCCCTTGGTAAGGGAGAGGCCAGTGGTTCAATTCCACTCGTGGGCACCAGTAAATTCAATTGCTTAGATGTTATGATATTATCTCGAAGACATTTTAAACCGACACATAACCCACATTCACACCAAAAACTGAGTGAGTGTGGTTAGGAGTTGGGATTTGCACCACAACGAACGGTACTATGTTTACGAGGACGGTGACGACAATGCACTTCACATTGTCATTCCCGATGACATCGTCATAGGCAGTGCTCGTCAGGACCAACTGGTTGAAGCTGTGCGCGAAGCCTTTTGCGTCGAATTTCCTGATCGAAACGGAAAAACCATCCCGATCAAGGTTGGATATATGCGGGAAATCCCGCCAACCGAAGGTGTTGAACACCACAGCGACCTGGCAAAAGTTACTGAGGATTTCATCAAGTCGGGACTTTAAGCATCAGTCCAAAAAAACATCCTGGATCGGAAGTTAGCCATTCGGCAAACATTCAAAGAGTTGGATCGGAGAATGAAATGACCAGCGCTGTACTCACGTATTTTCGGGGACGGGGTCGGGCGGAGACGACACGATGGATGCTGGTTGTCACTGGTGTTGATTTCACCAATGTCGCGGTCGATACGCCGGAAGATCTGGCGGCGCTGAGAGCATCAGGAAAGCTACCTTTTGACCAGATGCCTCTACTTGAGATCGATGGGCTTTGCCTAAGTCAATCCTCAGCAATGATCCGGTATTTGGCCCGATGCAACGGACTTTATGGTTCGAATGATGTCGACGCTATGTGGTGTGACATGATTGCTGGTGTGGTTGCAGATTTTGCTGAGACTGCAATGCAAGCAGCGTTCAAGCCGAGTAGCGAGGCAGCGATCACCGATCTCGAAGCTCGATTTTCCAAGTTCGGTTCATGCTTCGAGGCACGGATCGAAGAGCAGGGATCGGGGTTCTGCGCCGCGGATCAAATGACTTTCGCAGACGTTGTCTTGGCGGAGGCCTTGAGTTCATACTTGGAATGGTGTCCCGACATCCTCCAAGACACACCCCGTCTCAATTCTTTGTATGAGCGCGTTACTAGCGAGGTCGGGATTGCGGCCTACCTTGCTTCGGACCTTCGCTATCCCAAACCATCAGAAGACTACGTCGTCGCAGCGGCACGTGTCCTCCAACGTGCGTTGCCACCCCATATGCCGGAAGCTGGCCGCTTCCTCGTCTGAACTCTCTGTTCTTGTGGGTTTGGCCGCTGTTCCGTTAATTTGTTAACTACGTAGGCGTTTGAATAAATACACTGATTTTGAC
>JBPCVY010000066.1:0-7580 GCA_051010055.1 Hyphomicrobiales bacterium
GGCTTTTGACAACTCCGTTGCGCGACAGGTTCGGCATTCCGGTGCGCTTGAACTTTTACGAAGAAGATGAGCTTTTGCGCATTGTTGAGCGCGGTGCGCGGGTTCTGGGTGTTTCTTTAAGTGAAAATGGTGCGCGCGAGATTGCACGGCGCGCCCGCGGCACGCCGCGTATTGCGGGCCGCCTGTTGCGCCGGGTGCGCGACTTTGCAGCGGTTGGAAATGCAGATGTGGTGAGCCAGGAGCTTGCAGATAATGCCCTGCGCGCCCTGGAAGTGGATGCGCGCGGTCTCGATGCGCTCGACAGGCGCTACCTTTCTTGCGTTGCGGTAAATTTCGGTGGCGGCCCAGTGGGCATAGAAACAATTGCAGCCTCTTTGTCAGAGCCGCGCGATGCCATTGAAGATATCATCGAGCCCTATCTCATCCAGCAGGGATTTGTGAACCGCACACCGCGCGGACGGGTGCTGATGCCGGTTGCCTTCGACCATCTTGGCCTGGCAACCCCGACATCACTTGAAACAAAGCAGTCAGAACTGTTTCAGGATAGGCCTGATGACTGAACGGGCAGGGGAGATTTATGGCAAGGTTCATCGATTGGCTGTCAGGGTTTACTATGAGGACACAGATTTTTCCGGCGCGGTTTACCACGCCAACTATCTGAAATTCTGTGAACGGGGACGCTCAGACTGCCTACGCCTATTGGGCGTGCACCATCACGAGCTGTTCGATGAAGGCCAAGGCTTTGTTGTGCGCCGGATGGAGTGTGACTTCCGCGCACCGGCACGTATCGATGACATGTTGATGGTGGAGACCAGGTTCATCGAGGCGCGCGGCGCGCGGATTCTTATCGACCAAAGGATGCTGCGCGGTGAAGACCGTTTGTTCGATGCCATCGTTACTGTTGCACTCACCACCAGCGAGGGCAAACCGTTGCGCCTGCCAAAAGCGCTGGTCGAAAAACTGGAGCCTATGATTTAAGAGCGAAATTCACGATGTGCTCTGGCGGCTCAACATCCGGCAGATTGCGCGGGTCGTGCTCTATGGGCATCACGTGGGTCTTAAGCGGAATGACGCCGGCCCAAATGGGCAGAGCGTAATCTTCTTCATCATCTCCGGGCGGGGCGTTGCGCACTTTTGCAGAAACTTCGTCAATTGGCATGCCCAAAACGGTGGTCGCCTTTATTTCCTGGGCAGTTACAGGACGCAAAATGTCCCAGCGGCCCGGAAAAAGCCCTTCCACAAAGGCTTTCAGCCGCGCTTCTTTCTCGTCCGGGTCCTCAACCAATTGGGCGGTGCCAAACATCATCATCGAACGGTAGTTCACCGAGTGATGAAAGCCCGTTCTCGCCATCACAAAGCCGTCGAGTGCGGAAACCGTAAGGCACACCTCCGCGCCCGCTGACTTGCGCAGCATCCGGCTCGCCGATGAGCCATGCCAGTAGACATGATTGCCCTCGCGCCACTGCAATGTGGGTGTCACAACGGGCGCGCCATCCAGCACATAGCCCACATGGGCAAGCGGAATTGCATCTAGAATGCCGTAGATTGTGTCCTTGTCGTAGGCAGCCCGCTCGTGCAGGCGTTTGGCGCGGGTGCGTTCTGAGGGGGCATTGTTTTTCTTTGCCATTGTTTTTCTCCAAAACTTTCACCCAGCACTTAGTACAGATGTGGTATTGGAAAAATGTCCAATTTTACAAAAATTGATAAGGCCAATTCGAAAATTGTTTTTAAGTAACCGTCGACCCTCTGGCGCAGATCGCATACCGTTCCGGAATGAAAACCGAACGGGGCACTTGATGAAACATATTCAAGCCGGCGTGCTCGATATCGCCTATGCAGAAACCGGGCCATCAGACGGTATCCCGGTGATGTTGATGCACGGGTTTCCCTACGATGTGCATGCATATGATCAAGTGTCAGAAATGCTCGCAGCTGAAGGGTTCCGCTGCATTGCGCCCTATTTGCGCGGGTATGGCCCAACCCGGTTTCTGTCAGAACAAACACCCCGTTCAGGTCAACAGGCCGCATTGGGAGCGGACCTTCTGGCGTTGATGGATGCACTGGAAATCGAGAGCGCCATCCTCGGCGGTTATGACTGGGGTGGCAGGGCCGCCTGCATTGTCGCTGCGCTTTGGCCAGAACGCGTACGGGGGCTGGTGAGCTGCGGTGTTGGTTACAATATCCAAAACATCGCGCAAGCAGTCCAACCGGTGGAGCCTGAAGAAGAGCACCGCTATTGGTACATCTATTATTTTCATACCGAACGTGGCCGGAATGCTCTGGAAATGCGCCGTGAAGACCTCACCAGGTACATCTGGCAGATCTGGTCTCCCACCTGGAAATTCGGCGAAGACACATTCCAGCGCACGGCGGAATCATTTTCGAACCCGGATTTCGTGGATATTGTGATCCATTCCTACACCCACAGGTTTGGCGGTGTTCCGGGCGATCCTGCCCTTGAGGAAATAGAGAAACGTCTTGCCGCCCATCCGGATATTTCAGTGCCCGCAATTGTGCTTTTGGGGGCAGATGACGGCGTTGACCCGCCTGGAGATCAAGACCAAGACGCAAAGCATTTTAAGGGGCCATACGAACGAAAGGTCGTACCCGGTGCCGGGCACAATTTGCCTCAAGAGACCCCGGAGGCTTTCGCGCGCGCTGTCATCGACATAGCAAGAGGTGAGACAGGTTCGGTTTGATTTCGTGTATTTACCGCGATCTGGTATTGCTAGCTGCTCTGTTTACAAGAAAAACGACAATACCAATCAGCAAACCATGTCCCCATCGCCCGACACTGCATTGCTCGACGTTACAATCGATGTCTCAGGCAATACGCCCGCATACCAGCAAATCTATGAGCAAATCCGGCGGCTCATATTGGTTGGCCGCCTGGCGCCTGGATTGCGGCTGCCTTCATCGCGGGCATTTGCAGAGGTTCTGGGTTTATCGCGCACAACGCTTGTAAGTGCCTATGACCATCTTCAGGCGGAAGGCTATATTGAACCACGGCGCGGCGCTGGATTTTTTGTCACCAACTATGCGCCTGAGCAGCTGCTGGCGGTGAGCTCCGTTTCAACTGATAAGCCGGTGAGCGCGGTTCCTGAAAAGCCAAAGAAAGCGCCGCCGCCCTTCACACCGCGGGAGGCAGAATCAGCATATTTTCCAACCGAGTTCTGGGCAAGGTTGCTGCAGCAGCAGTGGCGACGCCATGGACCTCAGTTGATTGAGACAGGTACAGGTGAAGGCTTCTACCCCCTGCGCCGGGCGATTGCAGAACATTTGCGTCACTGGCGCGGCATCACATGCGATGCCGAACAGGTATTTATCACCTCCGGTTCCGTTGAGGCTCTCGAACTTCTGCTGGCAGTGACGACAAAGCCAAAGGAAAAGGTTTGGCTGGAAAATCCTGGTTTCAGCAAACTTTGCCGGGCGGTACGCGCCAGCGAGCTAGAGCCTGTCTTTTTGCCGGTTGATAGTGAAGGGGTAATGATCGATGAAGGACTTGCCCGCGCGCCGGATGCACGCATAGCGCTGATTACCGCTGCGCGCCAGTATCCCCTCGGCATGCCCCTTGCTCTTACCCGGCGTCTTGCACTTCTTGATTGGGCAAGAAGGGCGCAAGGCTGGATTATCGAGGACGACTATGACAGCGAGTACCGTTATGGGGGCAAACCGCTTCCTGCACTCATGAGCCTTGATGAGACAGCGCGTGTGATTTACCTGGGAAGTTTTTCCAAGACCATGTTCAAGGGATTGCGTTTGGGGTTCGTTGTTGTGCCACGCTCGTTGGCGGGCCCGTTAAGAAAGGTTATCTCGCAAGATGGAACGGCTGCGTCGGCGATAGCCCAACCGGCCTTGGCCGCGCTTGTTGAAAACGGCCATTACGCCAAGCATTTACGGCGTATGCGCCGGCTCTACGCACGCCGGCGCGCCTCTTTACTGGAAGCGTTGGAAAAGCACTGCGGCGGCCTTCTCACTGCGGACAACAATCCCAGCGGTATGCATGTGATCGCAGAATTCACACCGGCACTTCGCGAGCGTATAAGCGACATTGACGCAGCGGCGCATTTGGTTGCCGCTGGACTGGGGCCCTATCCTTTGTCCACTTATTATGTTGAAACACCTGCCAAACAAGGGTTATTGCTTGGTTTCTCAGGTGCAAGTGAGGGTGATTTGCAGGCGGCGGTGCTTACACTTTCCAAAGTTTTGCAGGCGCGCGTTTTAACGGCCCGTTAACCATAGGCTGATCATTTGGGGACAACGAAGTTCTGGCGGCTGTGAACCGCACCGCGCCATTTGGCAAAAGTGCAGTCTTTGCCCCAGTTTCGACACAGTTAACCGGCTCTTTGCGCGCCGCTTTGAATCACATATTCGTCCGGTCAGCATTAACCCGCGCTGGGCGCTCAAGGTTATAGGAAGTAATGGATTTTCTTTTGCTAGCACAGGCGGTGCCGGTAGAGGTCACTCAAGGGGCAGAAAATGCGCCGGTGACCGACTTTTCGCTTTGGTCACTTTTCGTCCAGGCTCATATTGTCGTTAAGATTGTTATGGTCGGATTGATTCTTGCCTCGGTCTGGAGCTGGGCAATCATTATCGAGAAGATGATTCTCATAAACCGCACCAAGAAGAAGACGGAAGAATTTGAACGCGAGTTCTGGTCAGGCCAGTCCCTGGATGAGATTTACCGCAGCCTTGTGCAGGCGAAGACCCGCTCAATGGCATCGCTTTTCATGGCGGCCATGCGCGAGTGGCGCCGCTCGCAAAATTCAATGGCCAGGGCAGGCTTTGCGGGAATGCAGCAACGGCTTGAAAAAGTCATGGACGTGGAACTGCAACGGGAAATGGCGCGCCTTGAATCCCGACTCCTGTTTCTGGCAACCGTCGGCTCTACAGCGCCATTTATTGGCCTTTTTGGCACGGTATGGGGCATCATGAACTCGTTCCGCGCCATTGCCGTTTCGAAAAATACCAACCTTGCGGTTGTTGCGCCGGGCATTGCGGAAGCTCTTTTCGCAACCGCGCTGGGGCTTCTGGCCGCAATTCCAGCAGTGATTTTCTACAACAAGATTTCAAGCGAAATCAGTAAGTTGGGTGCACGAATGGAGAACTTCTCCGATGAGTTTTCCTCCATAATTTCACGCCAGCTGGATGAAAGAGTTTAGACAATGGGCGCCTCGCTGAACGGAACGAGTGGCGGTACCGGCCGCAAGCGCCGGCGCCGTTCTTCAATCGCGCCAATGAGCGAAATTAACGTCACGCCGTTTGTGGATGTGATGCTCGTGTTGCTGATTGTTTTCATGGTTGCCGCGCCCTTGCTCACTGTCGGTGTTCCGATTGAGCTGCCGGATACAAAGGCAAAACCGCTCCAGGGCGATAAGGAGCCGCTCACCATAACGGTAAGCGGTTCCGGTGAGATTTATCTCCAGGAAACAGCGGTAGAACTGGACACACTGGTGCCGAAATTACTTGCCATAAGCGAGAGCGGCTACGATGAGCGCATTTACGTGCGTGGCGACAAGCTGGTTGACTATGGCCGTGTGATGAAGGTCATGGGCACAGTTTCGGCGGCGGGGTTCAAAAGGATAGGGCTGGTTACCGCACCTGAGGAAAATTAGGCCAACTTATGCGTTGGGGTTTTGGAATATCGCTGTTTATTCACACTGCAATATTGCTTGCAGCGGTTATCGTATTGCCATCTCCGGATGAATATGACGTTGAAAACACAGAGGCCATTCCGGTCGAAATTGTCGAATTTGAAGACGTATCAAAACGCGTTGCCCAAGCGAAAGAAGCGCCAGAGGATGTGAAAACGCCTAAAAACTCGGCCGTTGAGACGGAAATCCCGATTTCACAGGAAGCAACGAACACTGCGGAAGAAATAGCTGAAGTCAAACCACCCGAACCTAAAGAAGCAAAGGTGGAAGAGGTGGAAAAGACCGAAACCAAGCCAGAGGAGGCAAAAGAAAAAGTGGCTGCCAAGCCCACGCCTCCAAAACCACGGCACAAACCCAAGCCGCCCAAAGTTGCAAAGAAGAAGCATAACTTCAATCCGGATGACATTGCGGCGCTCTTGGATAAGAAAAACTACCAGGAGGAAGCCCGCAAAAAGACCGATGGCGCCGGAACACCTAAAAAGGCCAATGTGAACAGCCGCGGGGAAGATTTACGTCTCAGTGCGACAGAGGTTGATTGGCTAAAACAAAAGGTCGAAAGTTGCTGGATTAAGCCATACGGGGTAGTAAATGCGGAGAGATTGCGAGTCACTCTCCAATTTGAACTGAATATTCACGGCGAAGTAGTCGGAATGCCGGAAGTTCTCGCCACAGTCAACCACCCGCTGGCGCCGTTTGCGGTGGACAGCGGAAGACGGGCGGTTTTGAGTTGCCAGCCCTATGACCGGCTAGATAAAAAAAAGTTTGAAACTTGGCAGTATATTCGCATGAACTTTGATCTTTCGGATATGTTCCAAAGTTGAAGAAATTGAAGGGGCAGGAATGATTTTCCCAGGTGCACGTATTACCGCACGTACTTTTTTACTTTTTTTGACGGTTATTGCTGCTGCGCTAACCGGTGCGCCGCAGCGCGCCCATGCGGTGCTTGAAATTGACATTAACCGGGGTGTTGCTGACCCGATGCCGATTGCGCTGCCGGTTTTTGTCGGCGATTCGCAATATGGCGCCGATGTTGTGCAGGTTATCGCTAATAATCTCAACCGTTCCGGCCTGTTCCGCACATTGCCGCAGGAATCGTTCCTTGAACAGATAACCAATTTTGGCAAACCGCCCCGGTTCGGAGATTGGCGGATTATCCGGGCCCAGGCGCTGGTGACCGGACGCGTTACGGTGCAGGCAGACGGGCGGCTGAAAGCTGAATTCCGCCTGTGGGATATTTTCGGCGAACAGCAAATGATCGGCCTGAGCTATGTCACCTCAGCGGAAAACTGGCGCCGGATCGGCCATCTTATTTCCGATGCGGTTTACCAGCGGCTGACCGGCGAGCGGGGCTATTTCGATACCCGCATTGTTTACATTGAGGAATCAGGCCCCAAGACGAAACGGGTAAAGCGCCTGTCGATCATGGATCAGGACGGGTTCAACAAGCGTAGTCTGACCAACGGCCGCTCGCTTGTGCTCACCCCTCGTTTCAGCCCTACCAGCCAGGAAATAACCTACATGTCCTATGCCACGGGCAGGCCGCGGGTTTATCTTTACAATATTGAGACGGGCCAGCGCGAAACCGTTGGAGATTTTCCGGGCATGACGTTCGCGCCTCGGTTCTCACCAGATGGCAAGCAGGTCATCATGAGTCTGCAGCGTGGCGGCAATTCAGATATCTACACCATGGACCTCAGGACGCGGCAAACACGGCAGATTACCAATACTGCGGCGATTGATACCGCGCCGTCCTATTCGCCGGACGGATTGCAGATTGTTTTCGAATCAGACCGAGAAGGGTCTCAGCAAATCTACGTCATGAACGCTGATGGCTCCAACCAGCGGCGGATTTCTTTTGGACCGGGGAGGTATTCAACACCGGTGTGGTGGGAACGGGGGGAAAATGTTTTCCTTTTCAAAAACAAC
>JBPCVY010000067.1:0-6618 GCA_051010055.1 Hyphomicrobiales bacterium
GCAATGGTAGCGAGCCCCGTTATTTTTACCCTTGGCCCGTCCGCTCTAGAGACAGCCAAAAAGATTGCCGGTGTAACGGGCGGCGAAATTCGAGGATTGAGCGCCGGTGAGGCGGGCGCGAATTTGGGCGAAGCATTCGCCCAGGGAAGGCCTATTCTAGGGATATGCGCGGCGGGCATTCTCATCCGCCTGCTTGCCCCACACTTGAACGATAAAACCACAGAGCCGCCCGTCATCGCCATCTCAGATGATGGGGCAAGCGTGGTGCCCCTGCTTGGTGGCCATCACGGGGCAAATGAACTGGCCCAGGAAATTGCGGCGACCACCGGCGGCCATGCGGCTATTACCACTGCCGGTGATGTGCGCTTCGGTGTGGCGCTGGATTTCCCGCCTGAAGGTTATTTGCTGGCCAACCCGCATGATGCCAAGCCGGCCATGGCAGCGCTTTTATCGGGTGGCGCTGCGCGCCTTGAAGGCGATGCGCCCTGGCTGAGCGAATGCGGATTGTCTTTCGCCAAGGACGCGGAGGTGGAGTTAACTGTAACCAACAAGGTGGTTGTGGGCAGTGATACCAAGCTTGTCTATCATCCGAAGAATCTCGTTATTGGCGTAGGCTGCGCGCGGGCGTGCCCGCCAGAGGAAATGATTGCGCTTGTCGATGAGCAGCTGGCAAAGGCAAACCTTGCACCGGCATCGGTTGGCTGTGTGGCCTCCATCAATGTGAAGGCTGATGAGGTTGCGGTGCATTACCTTGCCGAGCATCTGGGTGTGCTAGCCCGTTTTTTCTCAGCTGCCGAACTGAACAAACTTGCACCGCGACTTGCCAATCCTTCAGACGTCGTGCTGCAGGAAGTTGGCTGTCCGGGAGTTGCCGAAGGTGCAGCCCTTGGCGCTGTTGGAGACAGTGGCCGGCTCATTGTTGAAAAGACAAAGACAGCATACGCCACCTGCGCTATTGCCGAGGCGCCAGAGCTGATTGATGCGCTAAGCGTTGGCCGGGCCCGTGGCCGCCTGTCGGTTGTCGGCATTGGCCCGGGCAATGAAGACTGGCGCAGCGGCGAGGCGGGCCGCCTTCTTGCCGAGGCAACTGACTGGGTGGGCTATGGGCTTTACCTGGACATTGTTGCAGCTCTCTCCGGCGGCAAATGCCAGCACCGGTTCGACCTTGGCGCTGAAGAAGCCCGGGTGCGCCATGGGCTTGAGCTGGCCGGTGAGGGCAGGGATGTGGCCCTTGTCTGTTCCGGGGATGCAGGCATTTATGCCATGGCCTCGCTTGTCTTCGAGTTATGCGATGGCGAGGAAATGAGCGAATGTGCACGGCGCGCCGAGATTGTCGTTGCCCCGGGCATTTCGGCGTTCCAGGCGGCAGCAGCAAGGGCAGGCGCCCCCATCGGTCATGATTTCTGCGCTATTTCACTGTCAGATTTGCTTACCCCATGGGAAGTTATCGAGGCGCGGGTAAAGGCGGCAGCTGAGGGGGATTTTGTGATTGCCTTTTACAACCCCAAATCCATGCGCCGTACAACACAGATCACCAGGGCCATGGAAATTCTGAGCGCCCATCGCCCACCGGAAACCCCAATTATCCTGGGTACCAATCTTGGCCGGGAAGGTGAAAACGTGCGCGCCACCACAATCGCGAAATTTGATGCAGACGAAGTGGATATGCTGACTTTGGTTATGGTCGGCTCTTCAACAAGCTGCGCATTTGAAACAGGAGAAGGCAAAACCTGGGTCTACACACCGCGCGGATACACAAAAAAACGGGAGGCTGCACAATGACAGTCCATTTCATTGGCGCCGGTCCTGGTGCGCCGGACCTCATCACACTTCGCGGCCTGAAACTTATCGAAAAGTGTCCGGTTTGCCTTTATGCCGGCTCGCTGGTGCCCGAAGAGGTGGTTGCTGCAACTCCTGAAGGTGCGCGGGTCATGGATACCGCCCCTATGGTGCTGGACGACATTCTCGCTGAGATGAAAACCGCCCATGAAAAGGGCCAAGATGTTGCCCGCGTCCATTCGGGTGATCCGTCACTATATGGCGCAACCGCAGAGCAAATGCGCCGGCTTGATGAGTTGGGCATTCCTTATGACGTAACGCCGGGCGTTTCAGCCTATGCGGCAGCGGCGGCTGAATTGAAGGCCGAGCTTACCCTGCCGGAAATCGCCCAGACGGTGATACTTACCCGCACTACAATGAAAGCCTCTGCGATGCCGGAAGGTGAAGATCTGGACACGCTGGGGCGCACGGGCGCAACCCTTGCCATCCATCTCTCGGTGCGGAACTTGAAGCATGTCCATGAGAAACTTGCCCCGCATTATGGCGATGATTGCCCGGTGGTGGTGGTTTACCGGGCAACCTGGCCGGACCAGATGATTTTGCGCGGCACCCTTTCTGACATTGCTGCAAAGGTGCGCGTCGCAAAAATTACCCGCACTGCGCTGGTGCTGGTAGGCCCTGTCCTTGGGGCGCAGGATTTCCGCGATTCAGCTCTTTATGATGCAGCCCACGAGCATGTGCTGCGCAATCGCAAGACCGGTTAAATTGTTTCTTCGATGAGTCGTGCCATGGCCTGCGCGGTATGCGCCGTTGGCAGGCGCGGCGCATCTGGCCGGGCAATCATGATCACAGGTATCTGCAGTTCGCGTGCTGCCTGCAATTTTGCAGCCGTCGCCTCGCTGCCGGAGTTCTTGGAGACAAGGTGAGAGATGTGCTCTATGCGCATTAACATGCGCTCATCTTGCAGCTCATAAGGTGGCCGGTTGCGCAAAACCTTGTGCGGGGCCAGTGGTTTTTTCTCCGGCGGTTCAATCATCCGTGCAATGATTTTTATATCAAGACGGTCGAAAAACGGTTCAATTTCCTGCCGGCCCACAGTTACCAGCGCCCGCGCGCCCTTGGGCAAATGCTGTGCTGCTTCTTCAACCGATGCTACGAATGCCCAATCATCACCGGCCTCGCGCACCCAGGCTTTGCGCTCCAGCCGCAGGCACGGAGTGCCTGTTGCCGCCGATGCGGTGGCCGCATTCTGGGTAATCCTATCGGCAAAGGAATGTGTGGCGTCAACCAGAATGTCCACGCCTTTGTCTTCCAGAAAATCGGCAAGCCCGTCAGCGCCGCCAAAGCCGCCACTGCGCACTTCGCATTTCGGCACAAGCGGGTTGGATGTGCGCCCAGCGAGAGAAAAAATGAGCTCAAAACGCTCATCACCCGCCAGCATGTCCGCCAGCTGCCGGGCTTCAACTGTGCCGCCTAAAATCAAAATCTTCGCCATAATCAATCACTTATACCGACAATTTTTCCGATTCTGTCGGTCACCACAATATCAAGCGCAACTGGTGCCCCGCGCAACACCTCCAGGGCGGTCGCACGCGCCTTGTTTGCGACAATCCCGGCAATCTCAAGATGCGCCGGCATTTCCGCCAGCACCTGGTTTGCCGTATTGGCAGTTTTTGCCGCTGCCACTTCCTCAGGCGTGCCGCCTGCCGATTTAACCTTTTTGGCGAGCCAGTCAAAATCGACCTGGCTGCGGCCGGAATGAAGGTCGGTAAAGCCTTGGGCAAGTTTGGTCATTTTCGCGAACCCGCCACCGATTGTGACTTTCGGCACGGGGTTTTTGCGCAAATATTTCAACATGCCGCCGGCAAAATCGCCCATATCTATAAGCGCAGTGTCTGGAAGATTGTAGAGCTTCTTCACAGTGGCTTCGGATGTTGAGCCGGTAGCGCCGGCAATGTGGGCATACCCTTCTGCCCGGGCCACATCTATGCCCCGGTGAATGGAATGTATCCAGGCAGAACAGGAGAACGGATGCACAATGCCTGTTGTGCCCAGAATGGATAAGCCCCCTTCAATGCCAAGGCGCGGGTTCCAGGTTTTGCGCGCCAGGGACTTTCCTTTTGGAACTGAAATTTCAATTTCAACATCTGCGCTGGTGCCATGGGCCGCTGCGGTCTCTTCAATCACCTCTTGCATGAGTTTGCGCGGCACCGGGTTTATCGCCGGTTCGTCAGGAGGAATGGGGAGGCCGGGCAGGGTAACCATGCCAACCCCTTTGCCCGCCTTGAAAGTAACGCCTGAACCCTTTTTGCCATGGCGCACGGTTGCGATTATCAGCGCGCCGTGGGTAACATCGGGGTCATCGCCTGCATCTTTGATGATGCCGGCCATGGCCCAGCCATCGCCACTATCTTCGCGGGCCAGGGCAAATGAAGGTTTTTCGCCCTTGGGCAGGGTAATTTCCACCGGGTCGGGGAACTCACCAGTAAGCAACGCCGTAAATGCGGCGCGGGTCGCCGCTGTGGCGCAAGCACCTGTGGTCCAGCCGCGCTTAAGTGTCTTACTTTTTTCTGGAATTGTGTCTGGCATCAAATATTTCAAATTGGGTCCAAAACAATCTATACACCTACCGTTCGCGGTGAAACAGAGTAAGAGTTGAATGACAAAGTCTGGGGCATCTAATTGGAGAGAGAGGGATTCAGGCACGCAAGGTTTTGCGCGGCTTGATGGAGCAGCTTTTCCTGAGTTTGTGCCGGGTACCGTGTGGCTTGTTGGGGCAGGCCCGGGTGCGCCGGGTCTATTAACGCTGCTTGGCTATCATGCCCTGCAAAATGCCGATGTGGTTGTTTATGACGCGCTGGTGAGTGCCGATATTCTGAAGTTCGTTGCTCCCGGTACCCACATGGAATATGCCGGCAAGCGCGGAGGGCGGCCTTCAGCCAATCAGCGCGATATCTCGCTGCGGCTTGTCGAGCTGGCCCAGTCCGGCAAACGGGTTTTGCGTCTTAAGGGTGGCGATCCATTCATTTTCGGGCGCGGCGGTGAGGAATGCCAGCAGCTTGCGAAGGCGGGTGTGACGTTCCGCATTGTGCCGGGCATTTCAGCTGGAGTTGGCGGGCTTGCCTATGCAGGCATTCCGGCAACGCACCGGGATATCAATCATTCGGTGATTTTTCTCACCGGCCACGATTCATCAGGCAATGTGCCAGCCAGCGTTGATTGGCGGGCAATCGCCACCGCAACCCCGGTTATCGTCATGTACATGGCAGTGAAGAACCTGAAGGATATTTGCACAAGGCTTCTTGATGCAGGCCGCGACCGGAACGATCCCATAAGCGTTGTCGCCATGGCAAGTTTGCCTGATCAGTCCGTCACCGACCTCACTCTTGGTAAAATTGTGGGTGGCCAGGACACCAGCCACCTGCCGACGCCTGCCGTGGTTGTTTTCGGCAAGGTCAACCGAATGCGCGAAAACCTTGACTGGTATGTGGATGCGCTTAGGGAGAATCCCATTGGCTGAGACACCACGTGGACTGGTCGTTGCCGCCCCTTCCTCAGGTTCTGGCAAGACGCTAATCACGCTCGGGCTGTTGCGGGCGTTGCGGCACAAGGGTGTTGCTGTCTCGGCAGCAAAGGCGGGGCCGGATTATATCGACCCGCGCTTTCACGAGGCAGCAGTCGGTGCGCCTTGTATAAACCTAGACCCATGGGCCATGCGCCCGGAATTCATTCGCGAGCTGGCGTCATCTTCCACAGGACTTTTTGTGGCCGAGGGGGTTATGGGCCTTTTTGATGGCACTGAAACCGGTGAGGGTTCTACCGCTGACCTTGCCGCCCACCTGAATTTGCCGGTTGTTACGGTGATGGATGTACAACGCCAGGCACAAACGGTTGCCGCCGTTCTTGCCGGGCTTATGAACCACCGCAAGGAATGCCGCATTGTTGGGGTTATCTTCAACCGAGTGGGCACGCCCCGCCATGCAGCCCTGCTTGAAGCAGCCGTAAAACCCCTCGGTATTCCGGTGCTGGGCTCTATTGCCAATGACAGGAACCTGGAAGTGCCGTCGCGCCATTTAGGGCTGGTGCAGGCAAGCGAGCATCCGCAAATTGAGGGGTTCCTTGAACATGCAGCAACCGTTGTCACCGGATCGATTGACCTTGAGGCGTTGTGCGCCCTGGCAGAACCAATAGGTGATGCAGGCAATGTGGCGCGATTGCAGCCGCTTGGCCAGCGCATTGCGATTGCCCGCGACCAGGCATTTGCATTCGCCTATCAGCATGTTCTGGATGGCTGGCAGAAGACCGGCGCTGAAATTTTGCCGTTTTCGCCCCTTGCCGATGAAGCGCCTGATACATCTGCCGATGCGATTTATTTGCCCGGCGGATACCCTGAGCTTCATGGCGGGAAAATCGCCGCCAACGGTAACTTCTTGAAGGGCTTACGCGATGCTGCCCAAGCGGGCACGCTCATTTACGGCGAGTGCGGCGGCTATATGGTGCTGGGCGACGGGCTTACCGATGCAGATGGCGCCCGCCACCAAATGGCCGGGTTGCTGAAAGTGGAAACCAGTTTCGCCAAACGCAAACTGCACCTTGGCTACCGCGAACTTAAACATGAAAACGCACTGCCCCTTCCAAGCCGGTTGCGGGGCCATGAGTTCCACTATTCGACCCTGCTTCATCAAGGCGCCGGCGAGCCGCTTTTCACCGCCCATGATGCTGCCGGGCGCGAGCTTGGCGCCATGGGCCTTCGGCGCGCCAATGTGATGGGTTCTTACGCGCATATCATTGATATTGGAGCGGTATAATGGCCGGGGCGCTGATGTTTCAGGGCACGGG
>JBPCVY010000068.1:0-3201 GCA_051010055.1 Hyphomicrobiales bacterium
CGAAAACGCTGGCAATTGTACAACGTCGTCGAAGACATCGGCGAAACGAATGACCTCAGCAAGCAATACCCGGAACGTCTGGAACAGATGGTTTCTGACGTCGAGAAGTGGGGGCGGAACCACCAGATGCCACAGTGGCATTATCACGATTCGGACTACGAGCCTTGGAAAGAAAACGAGCGACCCTATTTTGACGGAACCTTTCAGATCGAATAGTCATTGCTCGGCTGTCCGTATAAAGGCCCTGGGTAGCAAGCTTTGATTAACAGAGCAACCAAACCCGCCCTCTATCGCCAGGATCTGCTTGAAGTGGCGGGCGCATCCGTGCACGAATCCAAGCTAAAGGCTGCAACACAAATCTCGGGAACGAACCCTTATGAAGTTCTGGATTATCAACTTATCTCTCTGCATGGCGTCCGTCTGCCAGGCAGATAGCTTCACTACCGATGGCAACGGTATTCGTGACACCATTTCGGCCTCCGCTAACGGCAAAAGCATCCTTTATGTTTCCGAAATCGACGGGGCTGTTTCCTGCTACACGGCGTCCGGACGAAAACTCTGGCGCAATCCGACTCAGCACCCAGCCGTGATGTTTGAAATTGAGGCCTCAGACATTGATGGTGACGGCAACGATGACCTACTGGCTGCCAGCGCTGATGGGAACATCTACCATTGGGGGCATGATGGCAAACTGCGCTGGTCGTTCAACCCCGGCCGAAAAGTCCGTTTCTCAGAAGTTGCCGTCGTAAAAAACAGCGATGCGGTGCAGATCTTTGCCGGCGGCAATGACTACATCCTGTATGAATTGAACCGCCACGGCCAACTGGTTTCCGAAACCAAATTTGACGGCATCATTCGCAAGCTCGAGGCGGGGGCATTTCTGCAAAAAGGCAAACAGTCATTATTTCTAATGGCAATGACCGGCGACAAATGGGCGTGGTCGTATATGGCTGTGATCGATCCCAAAAGTAAAAAAGCCATCAAAACAGGCAAACTCAAAAGCAAAGACTTGAGTGGTTTCAGGAAGCTCATGATCAACGAAGTGTCCGTTGCTGATGTTGACGGGGACAGTCTGGACGATCTGTTGTTCCTCGCAACCGGCAGGGTGGAGACGGCAGCCAAGGACGGACCCGGGCAATTCATTGTGCTCAATGGCCAGTTGAAACCGATTTCTCCAATACGGTTTTCCCAAGACAGACAAGCAGCTCTACGCTCATGCGTTTGCGGCCTCTTTACGACCAGTGCGCAATGAAATCGCCATCAACTTCGGAACAATACTGTATGTGATTGATCTCGACGGAAATCTGCTGGGGCGGAGCGGCTCCGCCTATCAGGGGGTCGCGTTCAACGGATTGACATTCGACCAGCAAACGAAGCAGCTTTTCGGCGATGGCCAAATTGGTGGTGGCACGACATTGCACAGCTACGATCTTACCGAGGACAACTGGTGGGAGACGCCTCAGCAGCTTCAAGGACGGATGCATGCGGTGGAAGAAAACCTGAACTCGCTTTACCGGCAGACGCTCGGTTTCAAACCACCGAGCTATCAGAAAATGCCCACAGAGCCCTGGGTGCTGATTACTGGAAAAGAACCGAATGAGGAAGTCCGCCAGCTCAATGGCGCCGATCTGGAGTTCGTCTCACTCTATACCCTTTCTGAAGATTATGATCGTGCCGAGCTGGCTAAGGTTGCAGGGACGGAGGCGTTAAAAAGGGACCGCCGAAAACCATATAACCTGACCAGAGAGGCCATTGTCCAACGCGTCAGGAAGTATGAGAAACAAGGACGCTCATTTACGGTCTGGGCCGGTCACGGAACGGATCCTTTCTACCTGCAAATCGAAACGCTGGAAGCCATCCTGGAAGCCGCGCCCACCACCTGCTACGGCTTTATCTATGCAGAAATGGCGAACACGGAAGACCCGCGTTCACACTATTTTGTTAACCACTACATGCCGCGTCTGGCCAAAGCCATGCGCAAACAGGGCAAAGCAAAGCTTTTTTTTCGCTACAAGAACATTTTCTGGGCAGCCAGCTCCCACCTGCCTCCGTGGAATGAGCTGTTCTTTTCTGGGAAATATGCAGACCTTCTGGTCCCCTCGACAGAAGATACGAATTCGAGAACGCAGGACATAAACCTGGCAGGCCGTGTCGGCATGCTTGGCGGCGGCTATGTGGATAACGTGGCTCTGCGTCTGGTGGAAGATAACGAGACCAGCTGGAGACCGGAATCCGCCTCTGGTCAGACCAGCATTTCACCCTTTTTGCGCAGCGGCGTCTTGCGTGCGGGCTATGGTGCTCGCTACGGCATCATCTCGGGTCTCAAATATCAAAAGACGCCCGGCATTCAGATTCTTTATGCGCTCATGAAATCTGGTGTTCTGCCCCAAGTGAAACAAGAGGATATTCTATCCATCGGATCCTGGCATCTGATACAGGATGTGGACAAAGACCATGTTCATCTCACTGAAGAAGGGCACGACGTGACGTTGTACACGCCCGACGATGATAATGCCGTGTTCTCAGTCGGAAGCGTCGGTTGGAGCGGGGCGAGCCTTCCGGAACACGACTTTTCAAAAGCCTCGCTCGGCGTCGATTACCGCTGGCTGAACTTCATACCTGAGCTGCCCAATGGCATGGTACCGATCGCCCCGATCGGGCATCAATCCAAGCTAAAGAAAAAGGGTATTCCCTTCAGCGTCAGCGACACGAAATATGGGTACCTGAACGGCAGAAAAGTTCCCGGTGACCAATTCGGAAAACACCTGAGCGAAACCGTAAAAGCGGGCGTCGAAAAAATGCCGATCACGGTGACGGGCTCCGCGTGGAGCGCCATCCGACTGGATAAGCGTCACGTGCGCCTGATCCTGATCGACCAAGGCTACATTGATCCTCAGGATCGACAGGCCATCATTACCTTTCAGGGCCCCAAGCCCGCGTCAGCCATGGACATTTTGAGCGAGGAGAAGTTCAACGTACCCAAATCATCATTACAAATCACGATTCCGGCCGGTTCGATGCGGTTTATCGACGTGGCCTATTGAGGCAGGAAACGATTGCGCGACAAATTTGCCGACGCCAAATTTCGACCGTGTAGCTAAAGAAGGTGCCTGTTTGCGAATGCCCACACATCAGCCGAGTTCTGCGCTCCGTCGCGTGCCGCTTTTCTAACCGGTCGAAATTTCGGGAGTTGGGATCCGG
>JBPCVY010000069.1:0-9609 GCA_051010055.1 Hyphomicrobiales bacterium
GAATTGGGCTATTCATCGTCACATCAACCGTGGGCCGGGCGTGGTGCGGCTATACCTGCCCGCAAACGGTTTGGGTTGATCTCTACCTGGTAGTTGAGCGCTGGATTGAAGGCGATCGCAATGCCCGCATCAAGCTCGATAAAGCCCCCTGGAGCGGCGACAAAATCACCAAGCGCGTTTCCAAACATGTCATCTGGATTTTGATTGCCATTGCTACAGGTGGCGCCTGGATCTTCTACTTTGCCGATGCTCCATCGCTGGCGCGGAACCTGGTGACCGGAGAGGCGCCATTTGTTGCCTATTCCACCGTCGCCATTTTGACCGCGACCACATACATATTTGCCGGGTTCATGCGAGAACAAGTGTGCACCTACATGTGCCCGTGGCCGCGCATTCAAGGCGCCATGCTGGATGAAGATTCGCTTGTTGTGACCTACAATGATTGGCGTGGCGAGCCCCGCTCGCGCCATCAGAAGAAGGCTGCAAAAGCTGGCGAAACCGTTGGCGATTGCGTTGATTGCAATGCCTGCGTTGCCGTTTGCCCCATGGGTATCGATATCCGTGACGGCCAGCAGCTTGAATGCATCACGTGCGCCTTGTGCATCGATGCTTGTGACAATGTGATGGAGAAAATCGGCAAGCCGAAAAACCTCATATCCTACACGACGCTGCGGGACTACAACACAAATGCGACGGGAGGCGATGCGCCCACAACGTGGCGTTCGTTCATCCGCCCCCGCACGCTGATATATGTAGGCGTTTGGTGTCTAATCGGCCTTGTCATGCTTTGTGTGCTGGCCACCCGCGACCGTATGGGCATAAACGTTCTTCATGACCGCAATCCGCTGTTTGTCCAACTGTCAGATGGCGGCATCCGCAATGGCTACACGGTGAAAATTTTAAATATGGAATTGCGCCCGCGAACCTTCACGCTCGACCTTAATGGACTTGAAGGCGCGACAATGGTGATGGCTGGTTCAGATGCAGCACCAGGACGGCGGCTTATGATTGAGGTAGGCCCCGACAAGCTGCGTACGGTGCAGGTTTACGTCAGCGCTGCACCAACTGGTCTTGCCGGAGAAACGACTTCTTTCCAGTTTGTCGCCACCGAGGTGGAAGGCAGGGAAACGGCCACATATGACGCGGCATTCAAGGCGCCGAAACAATGATTTCATCCAAGCCAAAAGAGTTTACCGGCAAACACATGATTGCTCTGGTGTGCGCGTTCTTCGGCACGATCATCGCTGTAAATCTTGTGCTGGCCTATTTTGCAATTGGCACCTGGACAGGGCTTGTTGTGCCCAACAGCTACGTGGCGAGCCAGGAATATAACGCCAAGCTGGAAGATGGCCGGCGCATGAAGGAACTGGGCTGGACGGCAAATCTAAAGGCAACTGCCAAAAGTATCGAGCTTGAACTGTTCGGTAAATCCGGCGATGCGCTGGCCGGCGCGGACGTTCGTGCGCTCATAAAACGGCCAACCCATGAGGCAAAAGACAGGGCCGTTCAACTGGTGGAAAGCCAGCCCGGCGTTTACGTTGCGGCAGAAAAGCTGCTGCCGGGTGCATGGGACATTGATGTTACTGCGACCGATACCCGAAAACGGCAAATCCGGCGTATTTTCAGCGTTGTGATTCCGGAGGCAGGTTGAAATGGCCTGTTGTGATACAGCCACTCAGGACTCGCGTCCTGAACCGGTATCTGCAGACATTACATCAGGCTTTGAACCCTGGGTGCGCGAAGGCCAAAACGGCGCCCGGCGAATAGACCTTCTGGCCCCTGGAATTCACTGTGCAGGCTGCATATCGCGCATTGAAAAGGCGCTCAAAGCCACACCGGGCGTGACACACGCACGGGTAAATCTTTCAACCCGCCGCATTGCGATCGAATGGGAAGATGGCAAGGCGGATGCAGAAGAGCTCGCGGGCGCCGTTTCTGCGCTTGGTTACGATGTGCGGCCGTTCAACCCTGAAGAGGCCGGTGTTGCGGCGGAAAATGAAACGGGCAGGGCGCTATTGCGCGCGCTTGCTGTTGCCGGGTTTGCGGCGGCAAATATCATGCTTTTATCCGTGTCAGTATGGTCGGGCGCTGACGGGCCAACGCGCGATCTTTTCCATTGGCTTTCTGCCCTGATTGCCATACCGGCCATCGGCTATGCGGGGCAGCCATTTTTCAGATCCGCATGGAGGGCGCTTTCTAACCGCACCCTCAACATGGATGTGCCCATCTCATTGGCCGTACTGCTTGCTGCAGGCCTAAGCCTGTATGAGGTTTCACGTCATGGCGAGGAGGCGTTTTTCGATGCCTCCGTTACCCTTCTCTTCTTCCTTTTGATAGGGCGCTATCTGGATCACATGATGCGTTCCAACGCCCGTTCGGCGGTAACGCAGCTTCTCTCCCTCAATGCGACCGGGGCAAACGTTGTTGGCAGCCATGGCGAAAACGCGTTCATGCCAATCGATAAAGTTAAGCCGGGCATGGTTGTTGCGGTTGCTGTCGGTGAGAAGATACCGGTCGATGGTGAAGTGATTATCGGTGTTTCCGATGTTGACCGGTCGATGGTGACTGGAGAAAGCGTTCCTGATCCCGCTGAGCCTGGAACTGCAGTTCAGGCTGGCACTGTAAACCTTTCAGGCCCGTTGGAAATTCGCGTTACGGCTGTGGGAGAAGACACATTCCTTGCTGAAATTGTCCGCCTCATGGAGGCGGCAGAAGAGGGCAAGGCTGGCTATATGCGACTTGCAGACAGGGCCGCGCAAGTTTATGCGCCGGTGGTGCACATTCTTGCGGTTCTGACTTTCTTGGGCTGGATGTGGTGGACCGGCGGTGACTGGCGCATGTCGATTTTCACAGCGGTTGCAGTGCTTATCATCACCTGCCCCTGCGCCCTGGGGCTTGCGGTGCCGGCGGTGCAAATCGTTGCCAGCGGCATGCTGTTCAAGCGCGGTATATACCTCAAAGACGGCACAGCCCTAGAGCGTCTCGCAGAGATTGACACAGTGTTGTTCGACAAAACCGGCACACTGACGGTTGGCGCGCCGAAGCTTTCCGGCCAGGTGAACGCTGATCCGCAGACGCTGGCGATTGCGGGCGGCCTTGCCAAAAACAGCAGCCATCCATTGTCGCGCGCGCTTATGGGTGCGATTAGAGAGTTAGGGATTAAACCGGCCAATGTTACCGGTGTCACTGAGCATCCCGGCCACGGCCTTGAAGGGAAATTTAGTGGCCAAACCGTTCGTTTGGGCAAAAGGGATTGGTGCAGTGCGGACAAAGATGCCGATGTCCGCGCAGAAAGCGATGGTTTGCTTGAGATTTGCCTGAGTGTTGCTGGCAAGAAGGCGGTGTTCTTCAGGTTTGAGGATGAAATCCGCGCTGATGCGAGCAGCGTTGTCCGCGAGTTTGAGCGGCTTGGCTGTGAAACCGGTATTGTTTCCGGCGACCGCCAAAGCGCAGTGGCTAAAGTTGCCGGGCAAACCGGCGTCCAGCATTTTCATGCGGGCTGGACGCCCCAAGAGAAAGCTTCCTATATCGCCGATCTCGAGCGCTCAGGCCGCAAGGCACTGATGGTTGGAGACGGCATTAACGATGCCCCCGCCCTTGCTGCTGCCCATGCCTCCATGGCGCCGTCTTCTGCAAGTGATGTCGGGCGTATGGCCGCTGATTTGGTTTTTGTCGGCGTGCGCCTTGGCCCCGTCTTTACATCCTGGCAAATTGCAAAAGGGGCGCGGCGCCATATCACGCAAAACTTCGCCATTGCGGCGGTTTACAACATGATTGCCGTGCCCGTAGCAGTCCTTGGATTTGCCTCGCCGCTGGTTGCCGCTGTGGCAATGTCCGTTTCGTCCCTGATAGTGACGGGCAACGCATTGCGGTTACGCCTGATGGGAGGGCTCGAATTCGAACAAAACCAGCTCGCCCCGACTTCCAGCGATGCTGATGCATCTGCAGTTGATCGCTCTGGTGAAAGGCAAGCAGCATGAACGGTTTGCTGCTTCTCATACCGATTGCTTTGCTTCTTGGCCTTGTGGGCCTTGGTGCGTTTTTGTGGGCGCTCAAGTCTGGCCAGTTCGACGATTTGGAAGGGGCGGCTCACCGGATTTTGGAAGATGACGAAGAAGACGTTACCGGACAATCAAAAAAATAGCGCCGGAAATTAACGTTTCCCCAAGCCAATCACCTTAAATTCTGTGTGTCGACATACAGGGTTTGGGAACAAGATGGTTGCACTGGCCGTTGCTCAAGACACAGAGGCAGAACGCCTTGATGCTCTAAGAGAGTACCGCATTATGGACACGCCGGCCGATGATTCGTTCCAGCGGATCGCTGAGCTTGCATGCAATTTGCTCGATGCGGATAACTCGGCAATTTCCTTCGTTGAAGCAGACCGCTGCTGGAAGAAGGCCTCCGTGGGCTGGGTTATTCAGGATGCGCCGCGCGATGTGGGGCTTTCAAACTATGTCATCGAGCAGGGGCGCACGGTGGTTATTCCCGATGCCCTTGAAGACCCGGAAGTTTCTGAACTGTTGCCGGTGCGCCAGAATGTGGGCCGGTTTTTTGCCGGCGCGCCGCTAGTAACACCAACGGGATATGCCATTGGTGCGATAATAGTTTCCAAAGCAAAACCGGATGAAGACGCACCGGAAATCCACGAAAAGCTGGAGTTGCTCGCAGAATTGACGATGGATCATCTGCGGTTGCACCGGTTACGGTTGGAGTATGACCGCGAATCCCGCGCGCGCCGGGTTCACGAGTTGCAATTGCTCGACCAGCGTGTGGCGCTTGAGCGCAATGACAGGCTTTTCGCGCAGCTTTCCGTACTTGCCAGTATCGGCGCCTGGGAAGTTGACCTTGCTGAAGGCAGGCTCACCTGGTCTCCGGAGGTTTTCCGTATCCATGACATGGAAATGGGTGAACCGCCGACATTTGAAAAGGCCATTGAATATTATGAAGATGATGCCCGTGAAACAGTGCGTAATCATCTCACCGAAGCGCTGCAAACCGGCGAGCCGTTTGAGTATGTGCTGCCATTGATCACTGCGGATGGTAACCGCAAGTGGGTTAAGGCAATCGGCGAAGTTCAGCAAATTGGCGACAAGCCGATAAGCATTTTTGGTACCTTCCAGGACGTAACCGAACAACGGCGTACCGAAGAAAACCTGAGGCAGGCTCAGAAGATGGAAGCCGTCGGCCAGCTCACGGGCGGAATTGCGCATGATTTCAATAATCTGCTGACGGTTATCATGGGCAATCTGCAACTTCAGCTGGGTGCTGGGAATTTCGATGAAAAGGCCGAAAAGCAAATTCAGGCAGCTTATGATGCAGCCATGCGCGGGGCCGAGCTTACCCGCCGCCTGCTGGCGTTCTCGCGCAAGCAGGTTCTGGAAAGCGAAACAGTTGTTGTCAATGCCATCATCAACGATATGCGCGATATGATTGTCCGTTCCATTGGTGAGACTATTGAGCTCGAAATGATACCTAACCGGCGTTTGTGGCCGGTCAGCATTGATCCGGGACAACTTGAAGCAGCAATCTTGAACCTTGCCATCAATGCCCGCGATGCCATGCCAGACGGTGGAGAGCTCAAAATTGCCACCAACAATATTTTTGTCGGCGACAACACGGAAATCGAGGTGGGCAAGTTTAACCGCGGGCCGTGTGTTTTGATTTCTGTTTCAGATACGGGCACCGGTATTCCCGAAGAGCTTCACGAGCAGGTTTTCCAGCCATTCTTTACAACCAAACCGGAAGGGGCAGGCAGCGGGCTCGGACTTTCCATGGTGTTTGGTTTTGTCAAACAAAGCGGTGGAAACATTGAAATTGAAAGCACGGTGGGTGAGGGAACAACCTTTAAAATCTTCCTGCCGGCAACCATCGTCTGACAAATTTCCCTGCCCATTGAGCTGAATCAAAAATACATTTAAAATATAACTAATTTGATCTTGCAGCTATATCGCAAGACCGATTCGATAATTTTTGAAAATTTTGAGAATTTCGAGATGTTTAAATCTTCTTTTTTCGCATATTCCGCCGCACTTATTCTCTCTGGATCAGCTTTTTTCAGCACCACAGTCGAACCTCAAGCCGCTCAGGCTCATACCGCCGGACACAAGACCACTCCGATTATCTCACTCCGCAAATTGATAATCAAACCTGCAGCCCATAAACGGCGGCGCTACCGGCACAAGCAGCGCGGCTTTAGGCATTTCTATGGTGGCTTCTGGTATGCATCGCCCTGGTGGTTGTTCGGGCCGCCAGTGTTCGGACCAACCATTGTTATCACCACCCAGCCGCGCTACCGGGCCAGCAGGCATGTGCGCTGGTGCCTAAACAAATACCGCTCCTACAGACCGCGCACCTACCTCTACCTTGCCTATAGCGGGCGCTACCGGGTGTGCCGGAGCCCTTATCGGCCCTGATAAATTTAGCATAGGCAATTTTGATTTCGGTCAATGCGCACGCCCAAATGATGGACTATCTAGGAAGACGGAGAGGTATGTCCAAAATTGGGAGGTCCAAATGGCTGCGTCCGCGCGTGAGGGGGGGAAAACCAACCCGACCGGAAACCAGAAATCAGTACAGGCCAAGCAGGCTGTAAAAAAAACTTTTGCGGCTGACGAAAAAGCCAAAGTTGGCGATGCTCAAAATGGCGGCTGTGCGCCAAAGCGCGGTGAAGCACTGCATCTCTTGTCAGAACTCCGGCACAATCCGGAAGCTGTCCGGCATGCGTTTGAATCGGGCTCCTATCCATACAAAACCAAGATGCGCCGCGATGTTTATGAGCGCCACAAAAGCGAGCTTCAGGTTGAGCTTTTGAAGGTCCAAAACTGGGTCAAGCAAACCGGTGAGCGGATTGTGCTTTTGTTTGAAGGGCGCGATGCGGCCGGAAAGGGCGGCACCATCAAGCGGTTTATGGAGCATTTGAACCCGCGTGAGGCCAGAGTGGTCGCCCTGGCAAAACCAACCGCATATGAAAGCACCCAGTGGTTTTTCCAGCGCTATGTGGAGCATTTTCCCTCTGCAGGTGAAATCGTCCTGTTTGACCGGTCTTGGTACAACCGGGCAGGAGTTGAAAGGGTGATGGGTTTCTGCTCGCCGACGGACTATCTGGAATTCATGCGCCAGTGCCCTGAGCTTGAGCGGATGCTCGTGCGCAGCGGCATCAGGCTCTACAAATATTATTTCTCCGTCACCCGGGAGGAACAGTTGCGCCGGTTCAATTCGCGTGAAAACGATCCCCTGAAACGATGGAAGCTGTCGCCTGTAGACGTTGCCTCCTTAGACAAATGGGGCGACTACACAGAGGCAAAAGAAGCCATGTTCTTCTACACCGACACAGCCGATGCGCCCTGGACCATCGTGAAGTCCAACGACAAGAAGCGGGCGCGGCTGAACTGCATGCAGCATTTTCTTAGCTCATTGCCTTATCCCGACAAGGACCAGCAGCTTGTTACCGGCCCCGACCCGTTGATTGTCGGCGCCGCCCAGCATGTGATCGGCCAGACGAACAATGTCATCGGGGCCAGCGTGCACCCGAATCTGCGTAGAGATAAAGGGAACGAAAAACTCTGATTTGGAAGGGCGGCTAGTAAAGCTTCATGCGCACCATCGTGCTGCCTTCGCTGTGCGGAAATTTTGCTTTCTTGAAATCGGGAAACCAGTAAATTTTCTCGTCATAATTCGTGATTGCTTTCTTTTCCGCCGAGAAGGGGCTTTTTGAAATTTCCTGATCATTGTTGAGATCATGGCCGGCCATGATCGCATATTCGCCAAAGTTGATCTCTGGAATGACGAAGGTGCACTTGTAGTCCTCAAGCTCACACTCGCCCTCGGTCACGCCGCCATCTTCCGGGTTTTCGAAAGTTTGTTTGTTTGAGAACATGCGCCAGAGAATTTTGCCGTCATTACTTCCGGCACCGGATATCTCCACGATAATATCGCCCTTTTCGTGCTCATCAGCACGCACTGGTGCAAACGCCTCCAGTGATACCACGGCGCACAAAAGCGCAAATATCAAAACCGGCCTGTTCCAGATCATAAAGCCACCACCAACACGAAACCTGCAAACTCTAAATTGGGCTTGCAAATTTCACAAAACAAGGAACCGAATTCCTGTCAAAAGAAATCGGAATGTAGTTTCTTCAAAACCGCGTGACGAATTGGCGTCATTACTTACGTTAGATTTGATAATTGTGGCAAAAATCTATTCATAATCGCACGTCTAGTAAAGCTAAGAAAATTTAGTGCATTGCAAAGCATATTTTTAAGTGCATCATCCAACCTTCGTTTTATTCTGGCTGGGAGGAAAAATTGGCCGACATAAACAGAGCAATTCTGACGGGAATTGCGATTTTCGTGATGGCGATGTGCACCGCGCATGCTGATGTAATGAAAAACGTCCGCGAAACAGGTGTTCTGAAAATCGGTTATCGGGAAGATGCCGAGCCGTTTTCCTTCATCAACTCACAAGGTGTGCCGGCGGGATATTCGATCAGCTTGTGCCGCGCGGTAGAGAGTTACCTGAAGTCAGACCTGAAGCTCACATCCGTGAAGGCGAAATATGTACCGGTGAACAGCGCTGACCGTTTCAAGAAATTGCAGGAGGGCGAGGTCGATCTTCTTTGCGGCGCCACATCGGCCACCCTGAAGCGCCGTGAACTGGTGGACTTTTCAATCCCGACATTCATAACCGGCGCCACGGTTATGGTGCGTCGGGATGGGCCGCAAAGCCTTGCGGATATGAAAGGCCGCAAAATAGGCGTCCTGGCGGCCACAACAACAGCAGAGGCGCTTTTGAAGACGCTGGAGAAATTCTCGGTCAATGCGGAGGTTGTGCCGGTTTCCAGCCATAACGATGGCTTCGCAAAATTGCAAAACAACGAGATTTCGGCCTACTTCGGCGACCGCGCAATCCTGGTGACCCTGGTACGGCGGTTGGCCGGAGAAAAGAATATTGGCGTATCCACCCGGTTGTTTTCACTTGAACCGTATGCAATTGGCCTGCCGCGGGGAGATAGCAATTTTCGCCTTGTTGTTGATGCCGCAATCAGTAAGGTTTTCCGATCGCCGCAAATTCAGAAAATTTACCAGCAGGCATTCGGCAACGAGCCACCGAGCGACTTATTGAAAGCTTTGTTTGTCACAGGCGCATTGCCGGACTGACACCTTAAGCAGCGGTAAGCGCGTAGTTGGCCGAAATTAACGCCGACGCGCCCTTTCGCGCCGTGCCTGGGCAGCTCGCGCATTTCTGCCGCCCTGTCTCCGGCTTGTGTTGGCGCTGAAATTGTTTTGCCTGCGATGCATCTGCTGGCGGCGTTGGGGGTTGCGGTTATAGCGGTAGCGATTGCGCCGTGCCGAACTGGTAACACCACCTACCACGCCGCCAATTATGGCGCCGCCGATCAGGCCATCGCCGCCGCCAATCAGACCGCCCAATAACGCACCGCCAAGTGCGCCGCCGAGAATATCCGCCTGCGCTTTTTCCTCGAGCGGGGAGGCGATTGTGAGGAAGGTGGCAAGGGCTGCTGCCAGGGCGACTTTCATGCCGGTTTTCCTGTTGAGTGTTATTCCAGCTGCGCTCATTTCACCTTCTCCCCGTCTTTCCATTCCTCA
>JBPCVY010000070.1:0-7691 GCA_051010055.1 Hyphomicrobiales bacterium
GCAAACTTGTGGGCCTTGGTGAACAGGCAGACCGGGAAGTGCGGGTTCTTGATCTGATGTTTCATCTACCTTCAAACGTCATCGACCGCAGCATGCGCCCGCTTGTAGCCGAAGCGCCCCACGGGGAAATCGTTACCCTTGAAGTTACGGTTGGCCGTCACATGCCGCCGCCCGCCCACAACAGGCGCGTGCCCTACAAAGTGGCATGCTTCGATGAGAGCGGAACCGTGACATTGGTGTTTTTTCACGCCCACCGTGATTACCTTGCCAAACAGCTTCCGGAAGGCCAGGTGCGGTTCATCTCTGGCCGGGTGGAGTGGTTTAAGGATGCGCCACAAATCGTACATCCCGATCACATGCTCACCACCGATGAGTTCTCCGAAATGCCCGCAATTGAGCCCGTTTATCCGCTTACTATGGGTCTTTCCCCAAAAACCCTGACAAAAGCAATTTTTGCCGGGGTCGAGATGGCTCCGGACTTGCCCGAATGGCAGGACGGGGATTGGTTGGCAAAACAGGGCTGGCCTTCCTGGCGCACAGCTCTTGCAAAAGCGCACGCACCTGTAAACGAAGCCGATCTCGGTTTGGAATCCCCAGCCCGTGCCCGGCTTGCCTATGATGAATTGCTCGCCAACCAGCTGGCGCTGGCGCTGGTGCGCCGGCAAATCAAGAAATCACGAGGTAGGGCGTTGGCGGGCACCGGCCAAATGCGTGCGAAAATAATAGATGCCCTTCCCTTCAGTCTCACCGGTTCGCAGAAAACCGCAATCGATGAAATTCTGGCCGATATGGCATCGGATGAGCGCATGTTGCGGCTGTTGCAAGGAGACGTCGGGGCAGGCAAAACCATGGTTGGGCTGGCCGCCCTCGTCACCGCCGTTGAGGCCGGCGCCCAAGGCGCGTTCATGGCGCCAACGGAAATTCTTGCCCGCCAGCACGCCAAAACACTGAAAGAACTCTGTGCGCCGGCTGAGGCACGGATTGAGATTCTCACCGGTCGTGAAAAGGGCAAGGCGCGTCAGGCAATCCTCGAGGCGCTGAAGGCAGGCGAGATCGATATTCTCGTTGGCACCCATGCGATTTTTCAGGAGGGCGTTGAGTTTCATGACCTCGCTCTTGCCGTGATAGACGAGCAGCACCGATTTGGCGTCCATCAACGACTAGCCATCCAATCCAAAGCGGCAGGCAAGGCTGACGTTCTGGTGATGACGGCAACCCCCATTCCGCGCACCCTCGCCCTCACCCACTATGGCGATATGGAAGTCTCACGGCTGACAGAAAAGCCAGCAGGCCGCCTGCCGGTAGACACCCGCGTGTTGCCTGCAAGCCGTTTGAACCAGGTTTTTGAAGCCTTGCCGCGCGCCCTTGCAACCGGGGCACGGGTTTATTGGGTATGCCCGCTGGTTGAGGAAAGCGATGAGATGGACTGGACCGCAGCTGAAGAACGCCAACAGGGTCTTGAAAAGCTGTTCCCGGGGAAAACGGGCCTCGTTCATGGCCGTATGAAGGGCACGGAAAAAGATGCAGCTATGGCAGCCTTTCAGGCGGGCGAGATATCCGTTCTCGTGGCCACTACCGTTATTGAAGTGGGCGTTGATGTGCCTGAAGCCACCATTATGGTTGTCGAAAACGCTGAGCGCTTCGGCCTTTCCCAATTGCACCAGTTGCGCGGGCGGGTCGGGCGCGGTTCGGGTAAATCATCGTGCCTTCTCGTCTACGCAGGAATGCTCTCAGAAAATGCCACGGCGCGGCTCAAGATTATGCGTGAAACCGAAGATGGGTTCATTATCGCCGAGGAAGATTTACGCCTGCGCGGTTCCGGTGAACTTCTCGGCACCCGCCAATCAGGCCTGCCAACATTCAAAATTGCTGATCTGGCAGTTCATGGGGAATTGCTGGCTGCTGCCCGCGATGATACAGGCCTTATTCTTGCAAAGGACCCGCACCTGGACGGCCCGCGCGGTGAAGCGTTGCGCACGCTGTTATATCTGTTTGAAAGAGATGAGGCCGTTCGGCTTTTGAGCGCAGGTTGACCCGCCAACCTATTCCGCTGCGTCTTGTGTGTTCTTGGCCTTGTTCTGCTGGCTGATGATTTTCTGCGCGGTTTCTTCAGTAATTTGCGGAACCTGATACTCAGGTGTTACGTCCTCATCAAACTCCGGCACCACAAGGCCTGCGGAAATCACCAGTTTCGCCGCCTCTTCAACCGACATATCTAGCCGTATCATGTCACGGGCAGGAACGAACAACAAAAAGCCCGAAGTGGGGTTCGGCGTCGTCGGCAGGAAGACGCTGGCAAGATCGCCCGCCTTTGCCTTGTGGGGAATTTCACCAATGGTATCGCGCGATACAAAGGCAATTGCATAAAGCCCCTTGCGCGGATACTCGATTAGGCAAACCTCGCTGAACGTACTCGAGCGCTGCGAAAGCACCGTTTCAAAAATCTGTTTCAGCGCTGCATAGACATTTCGCACCACTGGCATCCGGTTCAACAGGCTTTCCCAGGACGAAATTATCGTCCGGCCAAACAGATTGGCAGTAAGCGCCCCGACAATGGTAATGCCAATCAATGCAAGGATCAGTCCGACGCCTGGCACTGAGAACGGCAGGTAATTGTCGGGATTGTAGGCAGCCGGCACATAAGGTTTTATCCACTGATCGAACAGGGAAACGAACCACCATGTGAGATAAATCGTAATGCCGATGGGCGCGGCAACAACGAGGCCGGTGAGAAAGTAAGTTCTCACCCGGTGAAAGAAACCTGGCTGGGGCCGCGGCACTGACATGTGTGAATCCTGAATGCGAATACCAAACTAATTTTTTCAGGTGACGATCATGTTTCATCACCTTCGAATAGATATATAGGATGGTGTACCCAAAAACGCCAAACAAACAATCAAAAAGTACAAAAAATGACCTATAAGCCAGCTTGCCCCGGGGTTTTCTTGAATTCGAGTGGATTTTGATGCCGCGTGCGTTTTTCTATGTTTTGGGATGGGCTTGCGTCATTTTGGCGGTCATAGGTGTTGCCCTGCCCCTTTTGCCGACAACGCCGTTTCTGCTCGTTGCCTTATGGGCGTTTGCGCGCTCATCACCGACGCTTGGCCACTGGCTGCGCGAACATAACTGGTTTGGCCGCTATATTCGCGATTGGGACGAGTATCATGTGGTGCCGGTAAAGGCGAAAATCATCGCGGTTGGAACAATGTCAGCCAGTTTTACCTGGCTCGCAACAGGAACACAGGCGCCCTGGTATGCCGTAGCAATAACGGGACTGACATTGTTGTGCGTCGCAAGTTGGCTGGTGACGCGGCCTTCAAGACGCCCGGATTGAAGTGCGCTTTAGTTGGCGCGCACCACAAAACAGCTCACGCCATTTCTTTTGAGGGTTTTACACTTCTTGTAAGCTTCGGATTTCTTGGCAAATCCTGCCAGGCGCACGCGCCAGTAGATGCCTTTCTTGCCAAGGTCGGCACGCTGGAAAACGGCTTCTGAATCGCCGAAGGCCCTTACATGGCGGCGTTTCAATTTGCCCCAAGTGGCTTTCGCCGCTTTTTCTGAACGTTGCGAGTTCACCTGCACCAGCCAACCGGTAACTTTCGGCTGCGCTGGCTTTTCGGCTACAGCCTGCGGCACAGTTGGGGTCAGCGCTGCGACACGCACTTTTTTCTGCTTCTTCTCGGCCACCTTGGCTGCTGCACCGGTAGTACCTGCGGCCGGAACGATTTGCGGCAATTGCGCGGTTTGTTTTTTCGTGCCCGCACGAGCAACCTTGGTTGGAACCGGTGCGGTTTTTCCGGTGAAACCCGGATAGCGTATTGAGTGCTTGCCGGAACTGCTCAGTTTAAGTCCTGCACCGCCTGTCTTACCTAGGCTTGCGGTAGTGATGGTATCAACTGCAGGCGCACCGCCACCTTTTTGCGCCGTCAAGTAGGCTTTGGGCGGTGGAACCGCCGCAGGCAAATCTTTTTGACCCGGTGCAACATGCGGCACGGTTTCGATTTTGCTTGCCGATTTTTTCGGTAGAGCGCCCATCCCGGCAACCTGAAGAGACGGAGCTGGCGAGTGATAAGGCTCACCAGCCAACTCTGCATAGCGTATCAGAGCCGGTTTGAAGCCCGGTTTCAGTTTCAGCGTGGTTTTGAGGCTAGCACGGGCCTTCGCCGGCTGTTTCAGTTCGTCATAGGTCACCGCAATGCCATAATGCGGCAGATGCGCTTGCGGATAACCGAACTTCAGCGACCGCTCGTAATCAGCTATGGCAAACTGGCGTCGGCCAATGGCCCGCATCACATTTGCCCGGCTGTAAAACGCGTGTGAAAACTTAGTATCCAGATGAAGCGCACTGGTGAAATCTTCAATTGCAAGGGCGGGACGGCCCAAATTACGGTTTGCAAGGCCGCGGTTGTAAAGTGCGATTGCGCGAACCCGAAGTGACAGGGCATCCAGCTCCAGCGCTTTGCCATAATCGGCGACCGCGAGCTTGAATTGCCTGAGATACTGATGAGCAAGTGCGCGGTTAAGATATGCAACAGCGCGTTCATCAGTAGATGTTTTTTTATCGCTTATGATCGCGCTCAAGGCGTTGGCTGCGTCTTGATAGTGGCCGCTTCTGATTGCCTTGCGCCAGTCGTGCGCAGGCTTTGCCGCGGTGACTGAGACCGGAACCTTGTCGGCTGAATTTGACGCATTCTCACCTGTCGCGCTTTGTGAGGAAAGAGCGACAGCGCACGCAACTAACGACGCGATTATTACTTTACTAACCATCATGGAGCGGATTTTCCCCGCTCACGGTTAATGAACGCTAAAGCGATGAAAAGATTTTTTGTGCCAATTTGGGTCGCTGAAGCAACCTTTACGCAATGTGCGCCTATTCGACGGTGACGGATTTCGCCAGATTGCGAGGCTGGTCCACATCGGTCCCCATAAACACCGCTGCGTGGTAGGCGATAAGCTGCACAGGCACCGCATACAACAGTGGATTTATGAACGAATGGGCCTTCGGCACAAGCACCTGGTCGAACTGGCCGTTCCCATTTCCGGCCTCGTTGCTGATGAGGACAATCTTGCCGCCCCTGGCAGCTACTTCTTCCATATTGGAAATGGTCTTGTCGTAGAGCTCGTCACGTGGAGCGATGACGACAACAGGTACTTCATCATCAATTAGAGCAATCGGGCCGTGCTTGAGTTCACCGGCCGCATATCCTTCAGCATGGATGTATGAAAGCTCTTTGAGTTTGAGCGCACCTTCAAGTGCAATTGGGAAATTCACCCCGCGCCCAAGGTATAGCACGTCCCTGGCGCTTGATACTTTCTGCGCAATTCTGGCGATGTGCTCCTCCTGGTGGAGGATTTCAACCATATGCCGCGGTGTTTCCAGCATTGCTGAAACCAGCTCTTGTTCTTTCGCCGCATCAATTGCGCCGCGCGCGCGGGCGACCGCAATCGCGAGCACTGCCAGAACCGTAAGCTGGCAAGTAAATGCTTTTGTCGAGGCAACGCCTATTTCGGGACCGGCAATTGTCGGGACAACGAAATCAGCCTCCCGGGCAATGGTCGATTCGCGCACATTGACGACGCCAACTGTTTGCTGGCCTTGAGACTTGCAATAGCGCAATGCGGCAAGAGTGTCGGCGGTTTCGCCAGACTGGGAAATAACCAGCGACAACCCACCCTCGGGAAGCGGCGCTTCGCGGTAGCGGAACTCAGATGCCACATCAACTTCCACCGGCAGACGGGCAAGCTGCTCAAACCAGTACTTTGCGGCGAGCGCTGCATAAAATGCCGTGCCGCAAGCTGTAATGGTGAGGCGGGACAGGTTCGAAAAGTCTATTGGTAAATCGTCAAGAATGCGGGTTTTGCCGGTGGCCATGTCCACATACTCGCTGATGGTATGGCCAACAACTTCCGGCTGCTCGGCAATCTCCTTGGCCATGAAATGACGGTGATTGCCCTTATCGACAAGAGCACCGGAAACTTGGGTGAAAGACACGCCACGTTCGGCGGGGTTGCCGTCGCTGTCGTAAATCTCCATGGAAGAGCGAGTAAGAATTGCCCAGTCGCCGTCTTCCAGATAAGTCACCTTGTTAGTAAACGGGGCAAGCGCGATTGCATCTGAGCCGATATAAGATTCCCCTTCCCCATGGCCGATGGCCAGTGGGCTGCCCTGGCGCGCTGCAACCATCAAATCTTCTTCGCCATCAAACAAAATCGCAAACGCAAATGCACCTTCAAGGCGCTTGAGGGTGTTTGACACCGCGTCCTTGATGCTGTCGCCGTTCTCCAAAGCGCGGGTCATGAGATGGGCTACAACTTCCGTATCGGTCTCCGTTTCAAAACCGGTGCCGCTCGCGGCAAGCTCTTCCTTCAATTCACGGAAGTTTTCAATGATACCATTGTGAACGATGGCCACCCGCCCTGCCTTGTGGGGATGTGCATTTGCAGTTGTCGCCGCACCATGGGTTGCCCATCTCGTATGACCGATTCCTGATGTGCCAGAAAGTGGCGATGCGGACAGCTCGCTTGCAAGATTGCCGAGTTTTCCGGCTGCACGGCGCCGGTCGATAACACCGTTTGTAAGCGTTGCCACCCCGGCAGAATCATATCCCCGGTACTCCAGGCGCTTCAAAGCGTCCAGAATATCAACCGCGACGTCTTTCGTACCAAGTATGCCTACAATTCCACACATAGCGCTCTTTCCGATACCGGCCATTTACGCCGGAAATGGGTCATTTCGAAGTTTTCTTTTTGTCCGTTCCTTGCGAGGCGCGGCGCGATGCCCAACCGGATATTTCCTTGTGGGCCGCACGGGTGAGCGCCAAAGCATCCTCGGGAACATCCCGGGTAATAACGCTGGATGAGCCGACATAGGCGCCCGCACCAATAGACACTGGCGCAACAAGTGATGAATTAGAGCCGATAAACGCATTTGCTCCAATATGGGTTTTCGACTTCTTGAAGCCATCATAGTTGCACGTGATGGTACCAGCGCCAATGTTGGCCATTTCGCCGACTGTGCTGTCGCCGACATAACTTAAGTGATTGGCTTTGGCTCCGGCGCCAAAATCTGTATTTTTCACCTCAACGAAATTGCCGATCTTTGCGCCCTGCCCGATTCTCGTTCCGGGGCGAAGGCGCGCATGTGGGCCAATTTCGGCGCCGTCTTCCAAAATGGTTCCTTCCAGATGGCAAAATGCCTTTATGTGCACATTGTCACCCACCTCAACACCTTCGCCAAAGAAGACGTTGGGCTCCACCGTCACGTCACGACCGAGCTTGGTGTCGTGGCTGAAATATACGGTTTCAGGAATAATAAGGGTTGCGCCACCTGCAAGAGCTTCCTTGCGCAGGCGTTGTTGAATTACCGCTTCGGCGGCGGCAAGCTGTTCACGGCTGTTCACACCCAGCACTTCTGATTCGTCGCATTCCACAACCAGTACGGGCCGACCCGAATCATGCGCAGTTTTGACCGTATCAGTGAGATAGTACTCACCCTTGGCGTTTTTATTGTCGAGAGAATCAATAAGCCCGGCCAGAAGCGCTCCGTCGAAAGCCATGACGCCAGAGTTGCAAAGGCGGATGGCCTTTTCTTCCTCGCTGGCGTCCGCTTCCTCGCGGATGGCCAAAAGCCCATTGTTAGGGTCCACCAAAAGCCGGCCATAGCCTGTGGGGTTTTGAGCATTGAACCCAAG
>JBPCVY010000071.1:0-2762 GCA_051010055.1 Hyphomicrobiales bacterium
ATTCGCTGGAGCTGTGCGGGGGCACCCATGTGGGCCGCACCGGCGACATCGGGCTCATCAAGGTTATTGGCGAAACGGCGGTGGCCGCCGGTGTGCGCCGGATTGAGGCGTTGGCCGGGGAAAAGGCGCGCGCTTATCTCGATGAGCAAGATGTGCGTGTGCGCGAGGCTTCAGAAATTTTGAAAACCACACCAGCCGAGCTTACCGGGCGTGTTTCCGCGCTCCTGGAAGAGCGTAAAACCCTTGAGCGGCAGCTGGCAGAGGCCAAAAAACAGTTGGCCCTTGGCGGCGGCAGCGCGAAGGAAGATGATGATGCTGTTTCCGATGTGGGCGGCGTGAAGGTTCTGGCGCGTGTGCTTGAAGGCATCTCGCCAAAGGATTTGCGCGGGTTGGTGGATGACGGCAAAAAGCAGCTGGGCTCTGGCATTGTTGCCATTGTCGGAGTATCGGAGGAAGGAAAAGCCGGCATTTCCGTTGGCGTCACCGAAGATCTAACCGATGATTATAATGCGGTGGAACTGGTGCGCGCAGGCGCAGAGGCGCTTGGCGGGAAGGGCGGCGGTGGCCGGCCCGACATGGCCCAGGCCGGCGGTCCTGACGGCTCAAAGGCTCAAGCTGCACTTGACGCAATCCGCCAGGCAGTATCAGCGGGATAGCCAGCTCAACAGACACAATGACAAAGCCCGGCTGATTGCGCAGCCGGGCTTTGGTTTTTCATCGCCATCTATTGTGGTTAGCTCATGGCCTTCTGAAGGTTTTCGTCAATCTTGTCCAGGAAGCCGGTAGTCGACAACCATTCCTGATCCGGGCCAACCAATAACGCCAGGTCCTTGGTCATTGAGCCGCTTTCAACCGTGTCCACACAGACTTTCTCCAGTGTGGCGGCGAAGTTTTTCAGTGCGTCATTGCCGTCCAGCTTGGCCCGGTGGGCAAGCCCGCGGGTCCAGGCAAAAATGGAAGCGATGGAGTTGGTGGACGTTTCCTTGCCTTCCTGGTGCAACCGGTAATGGCGGGTCACCGTGCCGTGGGCAGCTTCCGCCTCAACGGTTTTACCATCTGGCGTCATCAGCACAGATGTCATCAAGCCGAGAGAGCCGAACCCTTGCGCCACGGTGTCAGACTGCACATCGCCATCGTAGTTCTTACAAGCCCAAATAAAGCCACCCGACCATTTCAACGCCGCGGCAACCATATCGTCGATCAGCCGGTGCTCGTAATGGATGCCTTTTTCCTCAAAGTCCTTCTTGAACTCGGCGTCGTAAATCTCCTGGAAAATGTCTTTGAACCGGCCGTCATAGACCTTGAGGATGGTGTTTTTTGTGGAAAGGTAAACCGGCCAGCCGCGCGCCAGGCCGTAGTTCAGGGATGCGCGGGCGAAATCGCGAATGGAATCATCAAGATTGTACATGCCCAATGCAACGCCGCCAGACGGGGCATCGAACACGTCATACTCCTGCACCGTGCCATCTTCCCCGGTGAACTTCATTGTCAGCTTGCCCTTGCCAGGGAAAATGAAGTCGGTTGCCCGGTATTGGTCGCCGAACGCATGACGGCCAACCACCATCGGCTGGGTCCAGCCTGGCACCAGGCGCGGCACATTCTGGCAGATAATGGGCTCACGGAAAATAACGCCGCCCAGAATGTTACGGATAGTGCCATTTGGTGAGCGGTACATTCTCTTGAGGTTGAATTCCTCAACCCGCGCCTCGTCCGGGGTAATTGTGGCGCATTTCACGCCCACGCCGTATTTTTTGATGGCCTCGGCCGCATCAACCGTAATCTGATCATCAGTGTCGTCGCGTGCCTCGATACCCAGATCGTAGTACTTCAAATCAATGTCCAGATATGGATGGATGAGCTTGTCCTTGATGAATGCCCAGATAATGCGGGTCATCTCATCGCCATCCAGTTCAACGACTGGGTTATCGACCTTGATCTTCGCCATGTCCTGCCTGCCTTGTTTTGTGAAGTGCGGGCAGCCCGATTGCTGCAACCGCGAAATGATGCGCGCTTAATAGCAACGTGTGGGCCGTTGATCAAACCAGACATTTGGATTATGCGGAGCTGCATGAAAGAAAATTCAAATCCCGCCTCGGGCGAAGGCCCTGCAATCATCCTGTGTGAACCCCAACTGGGCGCCAATATTGGCACCGCAGCGCGCGCCATGGGCAATTTTGCCCTTGAAGAGCTGCGTCTTGTTGACCCCAAGAACGGCTGGCCGAACGAGCATGCGGTAAAGGCCGCTTCGGGTGCCTACGCCATAATTGACAATGCTGCGCTGTTTGAGACCACCGAACAGGCGGTGGCCGATCTCAATTATGTGGTGGCCACCACGGCGCGCAGGCGCGATATGAACAAAAATGTTCTGACCCCTGAAACCCTCGCCGGCGAAATGCTGAAGCGCATTTCTGAGGGTCAGAAGGTGGGCATATTGTTCGGACGCGAAAAATACGGCCTGACAAACGATCAGGTGGCCCTTGCCGACGCAGTGGTAATGGCGCCGGTAAACCCGGCCTTTGCTTCGCTTAATCTTGCCCAGGCAGTTTTGCTTATCGGTTATGAATGGTTCAAGCAAAAGGCAGACGCCACACTGGGCCGCGAGACGCCGGAAGAACCGGCAACCCGCGAGGGGCTCGAGATGCGTGATTCGCGCCCGGCCACCAAAGACGAGCTGATTGGCCTGTTTGAACATATGGAGCGCGAACTGGATGTGGGCGGTTTTTTGCTTCCGGCCGAAAAACGACCGACAATGGTGCGCAATA
>JBPCVY010000072.1:0-4237 GCA_051010055.1 Hyphomicrobiales bacterium
CTGCTTCCTGGCCAGCCAATCCGGCGTTGAATTCAAGCACGCACACGAAATCGACACCACAAGCAGACAGCAGCTGGGCCTTGAATTCACCCGGTGTGAGCCGGAACACCGGCTGGTCGGGCCTGAAAAACGTGCGTGGATGAGGTTCAAACGTCATTACGCCAAGAGGGGCGCCAATATCGCTTGCGGTCTTGCGGGCCAAGGCCAGAATTTCCTGGTGACCTCTGTGGACACCATCAAAATTGCCAATAGCAATTACACCGCCCCGAAGTTCCTGCGGTATTGGTTCTTCACCGGTAATCAGTTTCATGCAGCCCCGCGTGCCGGCACCATCACAAGCGCCTCGCCTTCAATAACAACAGTGTCGCCCACTTTACACAAACACGCCAGAGTAACCCTGCGGCGCTCTTCATCAAGGGCTGTTACCTCGGCATATGCATCTACCGTATCACCTGGGCGCACGGGCGCGCGAAATTTCAGTGATTGCGCGAGATAAATCGCGCCGCGGCCTGGCATTTGCGTGCCAATCACCTTGGAGATAAAGCCCGCCGACAGCATGCCATGAACAATACAGCCCTTGAACATCGTATTGGAGGCGTATTCCTCATCCAGATGCAACGGATTATCGTCGCCAGAAAGTTCGGCGTACGATTCAATATCATCCGACGTTACGGTACGGGCATAACTCGCGCGCATGCCCAGCGATAAATCTTCAAAAAAATAGTTTGCTACAGTCATGAAAATATCCCCTTGCAAACCACCCTTTAAGCCCAGCGCAGCTCATCATTGATGCCGGCAAGCCGCAGCCCCGGAAATTGCGCTCTAAGCTTTGAGGCCAGCGCATCTGCCCTGTTTTCGTTCAACGGGCCGTCCATTTCGCCGGCAAAAATGCCGCCGGTTAAAAACAGCACATCAAGGTTCTGCATGTGCGCGCCTTTAACGTCCGTCGGCAATCCATCACCAATTGCAAGCAAACGGTCATGGGCAATTTTATGCTCGGCAAGTTCGGCCAAATGCTCCCGCGCCGCATCGTAAATCGGTGCGTGCGGTTTGCCTGCTATATGTACCTCACCACCTATTTCGCTGTAGAGCTTGGCGATTGCGCCTGCGCAAATTAGAAGCCTGTCGCCGCGTTGCACCACAAGGTCCGGATTGGCGCAATAAAGCGCCAGCTTGCGGGCAAGCACATCTTCCAGAAAGGGGCGGTAATCCTCCGCCGTCTCATTTTCATCATCAAGCGCGCCGGTGAGCAAAACCGCATTCGCCTCATCAAACGGCACAAGCTGGCTCTCCAACCCCTTGAGCAGCGGCAAATCCCGTTCCGGGCCAAGATGGAAAAGCCTGGTAGCGGTGTTCTCGCGCACCAGCTCATGGGTCACATCGCCAGAGGTAACCACCGCATCATAGGCTTCACCTGGAACGCCCAGCTGGCGCAGCTGTGGCACCACCGAAGCTGCCGGGCGAGGCGCATTGGTTATGAGCACCACGCGCCCGCCTCCTTCGCGGAAACGGGTCAGGGCTTCTACCGCACCATCATAGGCCCTCACCCCATTGTGAACCACACCCCAGACATCACACAGCCAACCGTCGTAGCGGCCAGCCAGATCGCGCGCTGTGCAGAGCGGTATATTTTTATCGCGGTGCAACATAATTGTCGGGGGTATCGGGCCGGAGAGCTCCGGTCAAGGGCCAAAATTGTCAACAATTTCATATCAGCAGCCAAAGACCTTCATCTTTCGACCGCGCGCCTGTAAATCGGCAGACGAAATCACTTCCCGGTGGTTTTGCCCTTTGTGATTTTTTGACCATCAAAATCGATGATTTCATCGTGCAACGACCAGCAGGCGAGCCGCACATATTTCGGGATGGTTATGGGCCGTCCATCCCGCTCGCCCTTCTCATAATATTGAATTATGCGTTTCTTCAGCCCCAAAAGGTCCGCCAATTCCTTTTGTTTCAGCCCCCGCGACTTGCGCCACGCGCGCAACTGCCCCGCGTCCATGGTTTATTCCATCCTCACAAATTACTCGCATTCGTTCGATAGCACATCATACCGGGTTATCAATCCTTCCTTAAAAAAAGCGCACATAGTGCATTTTCTGCTAATAATTTGCGCACAATGTGCGCATACACAGTCAAAACGTGCACATTGTGCGCCTACGAATCGAAAATTTCCGAACCTGCTCTGAACCCGGCCAGGTTACAGAAAGGAGAAAGAAAAATGCTTTCCCACCTTTCAGTTTTCCGGGCTGCAATGCAGACCAACGAGCCTGACATTAACACCGCGGCCTCTTTCAGCTGCTCTTGCAAGGCGCTGTTTAAGAAAGTGAGTGTTCTGTTTGGTCGAATTGAGATATCTGGCAGGCATGTAATTGCCCAAGCCACACCCTTTTAAAGAAATCCCGCTTTGAGCTAGGCTGACAGCTCAAAGCGGGAGTTTTTTTGTGCAAATTACCGATGCTGAGATTGTCCGCCTGAAAATTCCGTTCAGCGATGGCGGCAAGGGGGAAGGACTGTTCCCCACTACCTGGAATGAACTGGATTTTGTTCTTCTGAAACTCACCACTGATACCGGACTGGTTGGTTGGGGTGAGGCGTTTTCCTACTTTTGCGCTGAGAGTGTGGAGGCGATATTGCGCCGCTCCATATTGCCATTGCTGCCAGGGCGCAATCCGCTTGAAGCTGAAGAACTGATGCGGGACTTGCAGCACAAGGTCCATATAATCGGCCGCTACGGCATCACCATGTTCGCCCTTTCAGCTCTCGATATTGCCCTTTGGGATTTGCGCGCCAAGGCGGAAGGGTGTCCGGTGGCCCATCTCCTTGGCGGCAAAAAACATGAAAAGGTCGAAGCCTATGCCTCCATGGTGCGCTATGAGGATGATGATCTGGTGGCGCGCATTTCAGCTGATGCTGCAGAGGCAGGATACAAAGCCATCAAGTTGCATGAAATCACAGCACCGGAAATTATTGCTTCAAGAAACGCCATTGGTTCTGAAATCAAACTCACCAATGATGTGAACTGCAACTGGAGCTTCGATGAAACACTGCACATGCTGGAGGTGCTTGAAGAAGCTGATCTCTACTGGCTTGAAGAACCCATCTTTCCGCCGGAAGATTTCAAAACGCTTTCATCGTTACGCGGGCGCGGGACTCTCATCGCTTCTGGCGAAAACGCCTGCACCCATTGGCAGTTCGCGCAAATGATTGAAACCGGCGCAGCCGATATTCTGCAGCCTAGCGTTACCAAGGTTGGCGGTATTTCTGATTATTGGGAAATTTGTAAACTTTCTTCTGGTGCAGGGGTTGCACTCACCCCGCACTCTCCCTATTTCGGGCCTGGATACCTGGCGACGCTGCAACTTATGGCGGCAAGTGATGAGCCGATGTTGTTTGAGTATTTGCTGATTGACCGCCAAGCGTGCGTTTATGGCGGTTTACCAGCGCCGATTGATGGCAAGGTTGCCATTCCAAATGGCCCCGGACTTGGTCTTGAACCCGATCTGGAAGTTCTGGAGCGCTATAAAATTTAGGCACCGCCCTTGACAATTTTCCCAGCTATTCCTATGTCACCGGCTGCATTTAGCACTCACTGAGTAAGAGTGCTAAAATGTAATGAGGGATGAGCGGGACCAGGGGTTCTGTCATCTGAAAATAAACCGGAATTCAAACCGTTTAAGAAAGTTTGAGGAGTAACCGAGAGATGAAATTTCGTCCTCTCCATGACCGCGTTCTGGTTCGCCGTGTCGAAGAAGACACCAAGACCTCTGGCGGCATTATCATTCCTGACACTGCCCAGGAAAAACCCATGCAAGGTGAAGTTGTTTCTGCGGGCAATGGCATTAAAGCAGAAGACGGCACCATATCAGCCCTTGACGTTAAGGCTGGCGACAAAGTGCTGTTTGGCAAATGGTCTGGCACAGAAGTCAAGATGAACGGCGAAGAGCTGTTGATCATGAAAGAATCCGACATCATGGGAATTATTGAAGGTTAATGTGCCAAGGGTGCCGTCCGGTGCCCTTTTTCACATGCCTTTTCCGCACCCCTGTATGAGTTTCAAAGTTCAAAAGGAAGGCTGAAAAAATGTCTGCCAAAGAAGTACGTTTTTCTACAGACGCCCGCGATCGCATGATGAGCGGCGTCGACATTCTCGCTAACGCGGTGAAAGTCACCCTCGGCCCGAAAGGCCGTAACGTCGTTCTCGACAAATCCTTCGGCGCACCGCGCACCACCAAAG
>JBPCVY010000073.1:0-2573 GCA_051010055.1 Hyphomicrobiales bacterium
GCTTGACCGATCCCTGCGCGATGGCGCCGACTGGATAAAGCGCCTTGAAGCGCCAATGACACTCGCAACTGCATTGTCAAGCCTGGCACGTGGCTTCATGAAAGCGCGTCGTGGCCCGCCGCCTTCACAGGCCGAAGACACAGTCAGTCCCGCCCCGTCAAATCCTTCAGCCACAGATGCGCCTGCATCGGAGACGACGACCTCATGAGCACCATTACTTTCGACGATTTCATGAAAGTCGACATCCGCATCGGCACCGTCATCGAAGTGTCCGCTTTCCCGGAAGCCCGCAAACCCGCCTACAAACTGAAAATAGATTTTGGCGATCAGATCGGCATCAAGAAGTCGTCGGCACAAATTACCGTGCACTACACACCTGACGATCTGATGGACCGGAAGGTAGCTGCAGTCGTCAACTTCCCGCCAAGACAGATCGGCCCTTTCATGTCAGAGGTTCTCACCCTGGGATTCGCCGATATAGACGGCCATATAGTGCTTGTCGGAATTGACAAGGACGCACCTGACGGTTCGCGACTTAGTTGACAACCGCCGGTTTCACGATAAACGCAAACCGCCTTAATCACTTGGTTGTACAACAACATGGCTTCACCCGAGCCCATGTTGCTCTATCTCTTTGAAAGCGATCAGGTTTATGACCTTTGACTGATTCAGCCAAAGTCATCCTGATCTGGCCTGCACAAGCCTGTGCGCATCATGTTGGTATCCGAATTTCTGCCCGCAAACCTCCAAGCAGTGAAGGAGACAATGAAATGTCGCCGCCATGGCTTTGGGCAATATCCCGCGCGATGGCCATGCCAAGACCTGTGCCGCCGGAATCCTGATTTCGGGCAACGTCTAGCCGCACGAAGGGCTTGAACACCTCATCATATTGTTCCGGCGGAATACCCGGACCATCATCGTCCACCACGACCCGAAGGTAGTCGCCGTCATGAACTGCGGTAATTTCCACCTGGCTGGCAAAACGCGATGAATTCTGCACCAGGTTCCCGACACAACGTTTGAAAGCATCCGGTTTCAGGGCCACAATAAGCTTGCGAGGTGTGTTCAGGACAATCGGATACCCCGACCGGCTCATGTCATCAGCAACAACGCCAAGAAATTGAACAATCTCAGTGACAGCGGTTGGCTCTCCACCGGCACCACGCACGAACGCCAGATAACCTTCAAGCATGCGCTGCATCTCGTCGACATCATCGGACAACGCCTGAACGGCAGGTGATTTCTCCAGCAGGGCAAGTTCAAGCTTGAAGCGGGTCAAAATGGTGCGCAGATCGTGGCTGACGCCGGCCAGCATGGCGGTTCTTTGTTCAACATGGCGTTCAATGCGAGATTTCATTTTCAGAAACGCTCGCGCAGCCGATTGCACTTCAGCCGCGCCGCTCGGTCTGAAATCAGGCACATCCCGCCCCATACCGAAACTCTGCGCCGCATTGGCAAGCCTGACAATCGGCTTGATCTGGTTTCGCAGGAACACGACCGCAATCAGCAACAGGAAAAACGACCCGCCTATCATCCAGACAATAAAAATTGGCGTAGTGGAGGCATGTGCTCTGTCCAGATCGGTAAGAAACCTGAACACCAACCCGTCCGGTGTCAGCAGCCGAACATCTACATAGCCGCTCTTGCCAACAGTATCGACCCAACTGGGTAACGCCACTTCAGTGTTCAAGTAGCGCACCAGCTTGGGGTGAACCGAAGACAGCAGCGGTTTGTTGGTAGCCGGTGGAAGTTCAGATTTCCTTTCCACGGTAAGCCCCAGCGCCAGGTCATCATTTGCCATGGCCAGTACCTTGGCCAGATCAGCTTCCGTGCGCGGGCTTTCATCCCAGGTTTTGATAACCAGTGCCACATCACGCACAAAAGACTTCGACAGAGATCTGGTTACGGTTTCATAATGACGGTCGAGAAACACCCAGGCCATCAGACCTTGCAACAAAACCATCGGCGCTATGACTATTATCAGGGATCGTTGATACAAACGTTCCGGCATATACCGCTCCAGAAAGCGATTGAAATGCCAGTACAGCGTACGTTTCTCAGGCGGTGTATCGTCGCGGCTTGCTATGGCCGACATTGGAAAACCCTTTCTAAATGCCTCCGATACCTGCAGCAGCAATCAGTCAATATGCAAGGTGTACCCGTGCCCGCGTACGGTTTGCAGGTAAACCGGCATTGCAGGCTGATCCTCAATCTTGCGACGAAGACGGTTGATCTGCACGTCCACTGCACGATTCGAATCTTCCTGCGCCGGTTCTATTATTTCCGCCCGTGCCACCGGTTCACCGGCACGTTGCGCCAGTATACGCAAAATGTCTCGCTCACGTGTCGTCAAGTGAACGATCTGATCGCCGCGCCTTAGTTCGCCGCGCGCCAGATTGAATGAGAACACACCAAAATTCACATCTGTCACCGCCGTGTCGGCTGGCTGATTTAGTGCCTGCCGCTTCAATATTGCATGAACGCGCAACAGCAACTCCCGCGGTTCGAACGGTTTGGTCAGATAGTCATCAACCCCTGCACTTAGTCCATCAATCCGATCCTCTATTTCAGCT
>JBPCVY010000074.1:0-15565 GCA_051010055.1 Hyphomicrobiales bacterium
GATACTGTGGTAAATGTTCACTACAAGGCCGACAAGCTCCAGGCTCATCTCAAGAAAGTCAAATCACCGAAAGTTGTCATCTCCGATGAACGCGGCGAGCTTCTTGAAACCGGGGGCGGGGTCGCAAAAGCGCTGTCTAAGCTTGGCGACATGCCCTTTTTCGTGGTGAACACCGATAGTTTGTGGACGGAAAGCACCATGCCGGCTCTCACGCGTCTTAAAAACGCCTGGGATGATGAAACCATGGACGGCGTTCTCCTGCTTGCCCCTACGATTTCAAGCCTTGGCTATTCGGGTAGCGGCGATTTCAATATGGATCCGGGCGGCAACATCACCAGGCGCGGTGAAAGCAAAATTGCGCCGTTTGTTTTTACTGGCGCCTATATCCTGCATCCGCGCCTGTTCAAGGGAGCGCCAACAGGCAAATTCTCCATGAACCTGTTGTTCGACAAGGCGATTAAAGCCAAGCGCCTGAAAGGTGTGCGCCATGACAGTTTGTGGATTGAAATCAACACACCAGAAGCGGTGGAAACGGCAAGCGCGGTCCTGGCTGACCTGTAAACTGGTTTCATCGTGCAGAATCGGACATTCTGCGGATCATGGATGATTCTTTAGAGCGGTTTGAAGGCTTTCCGCAAGTTTGGACTATACCTCCTGGTGTTCCTTTCCTGAGGGCGCTGGCCAGCAAAATTCTGGAGGGTGGTTTTCCAAACCCGGACACGCCGGTGCCTTCAAGCGATGCGCTTGCAAGCTACACCATCCTTGTGCCAACCCGGCGCGCCGCGCGCGAACTTGCCGATGTTTTTCTAGATGTGAGCGATGGCAAGGCGCTCCTTCTTCCTAAAATCCGCCCCTTGGGGGATGTAGATGAAGATGAGTTGATGTTGAGTGCGGGCGAGGCCGGGTCTGCTGATAACCTTTCATTTCCACCAGCCATTTCCCCCCTTCAAAGGCAACTTTTATTGTCCAGGTTGTTGCTTGAATGGGCCCGGGCGCAACCGGACGGCGATCTTGCCCGGGCATTGCTTCCCGGCCCGGTTCAGGCCCTGACAATGGCTGCGGGATTGGGGAGCCTTCTTGACCAGCTCGAAACCGAGCAGGTGAGTGCAACAAACCTGAGCGATATCATCAAAGAGGATTTCGCCCAGTATTGGCAGGAAATTCTATCCGTCCTGAGTGTTATACAGCAGGAGCTGCCCGCCATTTTAGAGGAGCGGGGGGTTCTTGGTCCGACAGAGCGGCGAAACAGGTTGATAGATGCCGAGGCCGCGCGCTTGCTTGAGAGCCAGCCTGCCTCACCGGTTATCGCTGCCGGCTCAACCGGTTCTATTCCCGCAACGGCAAGATTGCTGAAAACAATCGCTCACCTACCTGCTGGCGCGGTTGTTCTGCCCGGGCTTGATTTGGCTCTCGATGAAGAAAGTTGGGCTGATCTTGATCCCCAGCATCCACAGATCGGCTTGCGCAATTTGCTTGCAGAGGTTGGCATCGAACGCAGCCAGGTGAAGGTGCTTGCCGGGGGTAATGCGGATGGGTGCACTCAAAGCCGTGCGGCATTTTTCTCAGAGGTTATGCGGCCCTCCCATACCACCCACAAATGGCGCGGGCACCTTGGGGAAATCGAGCAAAGTGCAAGGCGGGCCATCGAAGGACTGGGCCACATTGCGGCAGAAAACCGCCGCGATGAGGCGCTTGCGATTGCCCTTATCATGCGGCAAACCCTTGAAGCGCCCGGAAAAACCGCCGCGCTGATTACACCTGACAGAAATCTTGGCCGTCAGGTTTCAGCCGAGCTCAGGCGCTGGGGCCTGAACATTGATGACAGCTCCGGCATACCGCTTGCGCGCACGACCGCTGGCCAGTTCATTGATCTGCTTTTGGAAACAATTGTTCAATTTGATCCAGCGGCGCTGGTTTCCCTCGCCCAACACCCGTTTTTCCGGTTTGGCAGGGCCCATGGTGAGTTTACCCGTATTATCAACAGGCTTGAGCTGTGTGCGCTGCGTGGGTTGGTGGCCGTTCGCAGCTATGACGCTTTAGCGCACGCGGTACGGGAACGGCGCTCAGAAGTTCTGGAAAAACCGCACTGGCATGGCCAGTTTTCCCAATGGAGCGATGAAGACTGGCAGGACGTGGAGGCGGCGGCAGAGGAGCTGGCGGAAGCCTTCGCGCCATTTTCCTCAATAATTGAGGCTGATACCGCGGTTCCCCTTCAAACCCTGTTGGGGGAATTTTTGCAGCTGGCAGAGACAATTGCCGCAGACGAGAGCGGAGACAGCGCGGTGCTTTGGTCCGGTGATGCTGGTGAGGTGCTGTCGGTTTTCTTTTCAAGCCTGATAGAGGCAGGCGTTGATGCGCCTGCAATCGCTGCGGGCGATTTCGGCGGCGTTATCATGAGTTTAATGGTTGCGCCGGTGGTGCGGCCACGCTTTGGCTCTCATCCGCGCCTAAAAATACTTGGCCTTCTGGAAGCCCGGCTGATTTCGGCAGATGTTTTTATTCTCGGCGGTCTCAATGAAGATTCCTGGCCGCGCCTGCCGCGATCGGACCCATGGCTTAACCGGCCCATGCGCGCCGATCTTGGACTTGAACAGCCCGAAAGGCGCATTGGCCTTGCCGCCCACGACTTCGTGCAGGCCGCATGTGGCGGTGAGGTTTGGATAACCACATCATCGGGTCTTGAAGGTGCCCCTTCTGTGCCGTCGCGTTGGCTGTTGCGCCTGCAGGCGTTGCTCAAAGCGTGCAACATCACTTCTTTGGAAGAAAAAGGCACAGAGATTCTCGCCAGATGCACCGCGCTTGACCAATCATGCACCCCTGTGCCGGTTATGCGGCCATTGCCGCGCCCGCCGGTTGAATTGCGCCCGCGAAAACTCTCCATCACCGAAATCGAGATATGGCTGCGCGATCCATATTCCATATTCGGGCGCCATATCCTGAAACTGAAACCGCTGGAAGCACTCGATATGCCGCCGGGCCCGCGCGAACGGGGCATCATTATCCACGGCATCCTCGAAGAATTCTTCGAACATCATCAGAACTTGCCGGTGGAGGATATTGCCGGGGCGTTGCGGGAAATTGGTGGCAAGTGGTTCTCAAAATATGGCGACTGGCCGGAAGTCAACGCTTTCTGGCGTTTGCAGTTCGACGCCATGAGCGGAGATCTTGCTCTCAAAGAAGGCGAGCTGCGGGCCTCTGCGGCGAAATCTTTTATCGAGACATCTGGCCGTCTCGAGATTGAAGGCACAGCCGGGCCGTTCTTTCTGTCCGGGCGGGCAGATCGCATTGATGTTCTGAGCGATGGAACCGCGCGCATCATTGATTATAAAACCGGCACTGTGCCCGGTGTGAAAGAAGTGCTGGTTGGATTTGCCCCGCAATTGCTTCTTGAAGCAGCGATGCTGCGCGCAGGCGTTTTTGACGGCGCGCCGGAGCTTCAGACATCGGCACTCTTGTACCTGCGCCTTCCAGCCGGCAGCCCGCAGGTTGAACAACGCCCGGTAAAGCCCGAGGCCGGTCAAACCGTAAACGATGTGGCGGAAAAAATTCTCCAGCAGCTGGAAAAACGAATTGCCGATTTTGACGCCGAAATGATGCCTTATCCATCACGCCGCATGCCGAAGAACCGGAACCAGATTTTCCCGTACGATCATCTGGCGAGGCACCGGGAATGGGCAAGCTCTGAAGGCGCGGGAGGTGACCAATGAACGAGGTTGCCACCCCACGTATTCAGGCGGACGTTTTTCAGGCCCGTGCTTCAAATCCGCAATCATCTTCATGGGTTTCGGCGAATGCCGGTTCGGGCAAGACCTATGTTTTGGTGAACCGCATTGTCCGCCTGCTGCTCGCCGGAAACGAATCGCACCGGATCTTGTGCCTAACATACACGCGCGCAGCTGCAGCGGTAATGGAATCGCGCCTGTTCGAACGCCTTTCCGGTTGGATCAAGCTTTCTGATGCGGAGCTGGCGGAAGAGATTGCGGGGCTGAATGCTGGCGCCGCCTGGAACGGCAAGCTTGAACATGCCCGGCAATTGTTCACCCGGGCCCTTGAAACCCCCGGCGGGCTCAAAATCCAGACCATTCATGCCTTCTGTGAGGGCGTGCTTCAGCGGTTTCCGGTTGAAGCCAAAGTCACCCCCGGCTTTACAATTCTGGATGACCGCACATCAAGGGAATGGCTGAAATCAGTGCGCGAGAAGGTTCTGGCTGATGCTGTTCTGGCCCCGGACAGCCCGCGCGGAAAGGCATTAGCGGCAGTTTCCGGCATCACCCATGCAGGCGGGTTTGAAGATGTGCTGGAAGCGCTCCTGGCACAACGTTCAGAAGTGGCTGCTGCTTGGTCAACACCGGAAAAAGGTGCTGCAGCCAAGCAAGCATTGAAAACCGCGCTTGGGATTCAAGAGGGTGAGACGGTCGAAACAATCGCAGAAGCCGGCTCGAAGGTTTTCCCGCAGGATTTGATGGAGGAAGCAATCACCGCCATGCGCACCGGGGCAAAGCGGGACAATGCAAATGCGGATGCAATCGAGCAGATAAAATCTTCAAACACAGGCCCGGAAAAGTGGGCAAACATCCTCAACTACTTTTTCAACAAAGATGGCGCGATACCAACGTCGCCAGACTTCCTGATGAGCGCCAAGACGGCGAAAAGTCATGAGGACTTACGCGAGCGGCTCCTCGACATCCAGGCTGAAACAATCGACATAGAGGACAGGCGCAAGGCGGCCATTACCTGGCAGGCGAGCAACGGGCTGTTCACCCTGGCAAGTGAGATACTCACCGAGTTCCAATCAGAAAAACGCCGCCGTGGCCAGTTGGATTATACCGACCTCATTATCTATACCCGCGATTTGCTGTGCCGGGCAGGTGAGGGCTGGCCGGCCTGGGTCATGTTCCGGTTGGATAATGGCATCGACCATGTGTTGATTGATGAGGCCCAGGACACAAGCCCCAGGCAATGGGAAATCGTGAATGCTCTCACCCAGGAGTTTTTCACCGGCGAAGGCGCCCGTCCTGAGATAGACAGAACAGTTTTCGCCGTTGGTGACCGCAAGCAGTCCATTTATTCCTTCCAGGGCGCGGACCCGGATGGTTTTGACCGCCAGCGTTCCGAAACCAGCCGCCTGGCACGTGCAGCGAACGAAGGCTTTGAGGCTGTGAATCTCAATGTTTCTTTCAGATCGGCAAAAACGGTGCTTGATGCTGTCGATCTCGTTTTCACCGGCGACGAGCTGGCGGCAAATGGGGTTGCTGAAACCACTGGCGAATGGCCCACCCACCAGGCCACCCGCACTGATGCCGACGGCCTGGTTGAAGTGTGGCCGATGGTTGAAAAACCTGAAAGGGTGGACCTTGACCCGTTCGCCCCAGTTGATCAGGCGCCGGCAAGCCACCACCACATTCTGCTCGCCCAGGAGATTGCAGGGCGCATCGCAAACTGGCTTGATCCTGAAACCCAAAAGGCGAGCGGGCGCAATGTGACACCGGGCGATATTCTGATTCTGGTGCGCAATCGCGGCATACTCGCCGAGGCCCTGGTGCGCGCCCTTGTTGAGCGCAATATTCCGGTTGCCGGTGCGGACCGGCTGCAGTTGAGCAACCATATCGCGGTAATGGACCTTTTGGCCCTTTCCAGGGCCGTAAGCCTGCCACAGGATGAGTATTCCCTGGCATGTGTGCTTAAAAGTCCGCTTGTCTTCCGTGATGACAGCACTTACACGGCGTGCAGAGTTCAGCCCATAACAGACGATGATCTTATTGCGTTGGCAGCCGCTAGAAAAGGCTCGCTCTGGTCGGCGCTTGCCAGCGCAGGAAAGCCATATGCCCAGGCTTTAGAACGGCTTAAGCGCTGGCGCGGTCTGGCAGGATACATGCGGCCGTTTGAGTTTTTCTCCTATGTTCTGGGGCCTGATCGTGGCCGGGCACTGTTTCACAACCGGCTCGGTGCGGAAGCAGATGACCCGATAGATGAGTTCCTGGGGCTGGCGCTGGAATTCGAGACCACTCACGCCCCAAGCGTGAGAGGTTTTGCCGAGTGGATGAGCGGCGATGACGCCCAAATCAAGCGCGAGATGGATCAGGCCAAGAACGAGGTCCGGGTCATGACCGTGCATGGCGCAAAAGGCCTGGAGTCCAACATTGTCATTTTGCCGGACACCAACAATGTCCCGAACAGGCGCAAGGTGGACGATGTTCTGAGCCTCGGAAAGAGTGAGACAAACCCGGGCGTTCCCGTTTGGAAACTTAAAAGCGCGCTGCAGCCGAAAATTGTCTCCGATTATGTTGAACACGTAATTGGCGCCAGCCTGAAGGAGGAAAATCGGCTTTTATATGTAGCCATGACCCGCGCGAAAAATGAGCTTTATGTTTGCGGCGCTGGCAATATGGATGAGCTCGATCCTGAGTGCTGGTATGCGAAGGTACATGGCTTGATTTCGCGGCACGGCAGTGAAATCGAAAATGCTGAAGGCGATACCGTTTCATGGCGCATGGGTGAGCCCGTTAACTCTGGAGCCGTTGAGACTGTTCAAGTGGCAACCCCTGCAGCAATCGAACCCTGGATGAAGGAAGATGCGCCTGACGAGCCGCCGGAGCCCCGGCCTTTGGCTCCTTCCAGGCTCGATTTTGATACTGCAGCCGGTGCGACAAAGGCAAAAATTGCCGAAACCCCTGCGCTTTCCCCGCTCGATAACAGCGAGAATGCTGCATTCCTTCGCGGAAAGCTCATTCACCGCCTGTTGCAGACATTGCCCGACGTTGTGCCAGACAAGCGCAAGGCTGCCGCAGATATATTTCTTGCCCAGCAAAGCGCGGAGCTTTCAGAGGAGTTGCGAAATGAAATAGCAAGGCAGGTCTTTTCAATCATAGACAGTGATGATGACGATTTACGCACTCTCTTTGCGCCCGGCTCACTGGCAGAAGTTCCAGTTACCGCGCGTATTTCTGAGATCACCGGGCCAACCGGTGCGCCGGTGGTGATCTCCGGGGTAATCGACCGGTTGGCGGTGGGTGGAGATGTCATTCATCTTGCGGATTTCAAGACCAATCGCAATGCGCCAACCAAGCCAGAAGATGCCGATATCCTCTATATCCGGCAGCTTGCCGCTTACAGCCTTGCGCTAAAGAAGATTTATCCCGATCGGCCGGTGAAAGCCTGGCTTGTCTGGACGCAAAACGGAGTTGCAATGGAAATCCCGCAAAGCTTTTTGGAAAGTGCGTTCACATGATTGTGGGCATCACCTGCATCCCCTTGACCTTGTGCACACGCGTTCTTACTTTCCAGTCTAAGGTTTCACAATTAGCTTGCGGCTTCACGCAGAGAGGTTTTTCCATGTCGACTCCTATTCACGTGTCCGATTCCGAATTTGAACAGGCTGTTTTGAACGCCGATGGCCCCGTTGTGGTTGATTTCTGGGCTGAATGGTGCGGACCGTGCAAGCAAATCGCACCGGCGCTTGATGAACTTGCAGCGGAAATGGACGGAAAGGTCACTATCGCCAAGGTCAACATTGATGAAAATCAGAATGTTGCGGTGAAATATGGCATCCGTTCCATCCCAACATTGATGGTGTTCAAGAACGGTGAAGTGGCTGATACACACACCGGCGCAGCACCTAAAGGCCGACTAGCAAGCTGGATTGAGGGCGCGCTCTAACCGGCGCAGCAATAACAAAGTTAGGGCGGCTTCAATGAGGGGCCGCCTTTTTTACTGCCCGAAATCTGCGGCCAGCGCTTTCAGGCCCACCCGATAGTTCGGATATTTCAAGGGCACGCCCAATTCAGACTTGATGCGCTCATTTGAAACGCGTTTGGATTCTGCATAAAAGCTGCGGCCCATGGGCGACATCTCAGCTTCTTTGAAAGGAATTTCGGACGGCGCCGGTTGACCCAGCAGCTCTGCTGCATAGGCCACCACGTCTTGCGGTGGTGCGGCCTCATCGTCGCACACATTGTAGGCAGCGCCCGGATTGGGGTGGGCGATTGATGCCTCTAGCACGCTGGCAATATCTTCCACGTGGATGCGGCTGAAGACCTGGCCTGGTTTTACAATGCGCCGGGCTTTGCCAGCGGCAACGGAGAGGAGCTGATTGCGCCCCGGGCCATAAATGCCGGCCAATCTGAAAATCGCCAGCGGAAGGCCCGTCTCTTCGAACAATGAAAGCCATTGCCGTTCTGCTTCAACCCTCCGCCGGCCCCGTTCTGTGGTTGGTTCGAGCGCTGAACTCTCATCAACCCATCCTCCGTCCCGATTGCCATAAACCCCTGTGGTTGAAAGGTATCCGGCCCAGTTCAGGTTGCTGGCGAGCCCAGCAATTTTGTCCCTGTGGTGGCGTAGAACCACATCGCCTTCTGCGTCTGGAGGAATTGAAATGAGAAGATGGGTAACAGTTTCAGGTATCTCCAAAGTATTGCCACCATCAAAAAGCAGACAGCCGTAACCGGCCGCTTCCAACTCTTTGCACCCTTCCTGGCTGCGTGCGGTGCCGGTGATGGTCCATTCATCATCAGGCAATCTGCGGGCTAACGCCTGGGCCGAATAACCCATGCCGAAACAAAACAAATGCTTCAAACTTCAAACCTCCACTCACTCAACACATACTCATCTTCTTCGTTTGGCTCGTGGTGGGCGCGCAAACGGGAAAATTCTTCAGGTTGCAAAAGCTGGCCGCAGGCCCATACGGCCATAGCGCGCACCAACTCTGACTCATCTTTCAACAGCGCTATGGCATTTTCAGCCAACGCGCTATCGCTGGAATTTCCGATGGCAACCAAGACATTCCGGATGAACCTGTTCCGGCCAGCTCTTTTTACCGGACTTGCCGGAAAATGGGCCCGGAAAGCATCCTTACCAAGCGTGGAAAGTTCGGCCAGCTTTGGCGCGCACAGGTTCTCACGCGCCTTCAGCTTGGCTTCGTGCCCTTCACGGGCAAACTTGTTCCAGGGGCACACCGCAAGGCAGTCATCGCACCCGAATATCCGGTTGCCCATGCCTGGCCTCAGTTCCCTGTCGATATGGCCTTGGTGCTCAATCGTGAGATAAGAAATGCAACGGCGCGCATCCAGTTTATAGGGTGCGGGGAACGCATCTGTCGGGCAGATGTCCAAACAAGCCCGGCAATTGCCGCAATGGTCTTCCTCAGGACTGTCCGGCTCTATTTCAAGCCCGGTCAAAATGGCGCCGAGAAAGAGCCATGAACCAAATTCGCGTGAGACAAGGTTCGTATGTTTTCCCTGCCAGCCAATACCGGCGCTTTCTGCCAGGGGCTTTTCCATCAACGGAGCGGTATCAACAAACACCTTCACCTCGCACCCGTTCGCCTCGGCCAGCCAGCGCGCGACGCGCTTCAGCCGCTTCTTGATAATATCGTGATAGTCATGTCCAAGCGCATAGACTGATATCACCCCTGTTTCTCGCGCCATCAGGCGGGCAAGCGGGTCCAAATCAGGCCCATAATTCACTCCCAGCATGATAGCGCTTTTGGCGCCGGGCCACATGGCGCGTGGCGAGATGCGCCTCTCAACAGTGTCGCTGAGCCAGCCCATGGTGCCGTGATGGTTCTTTTCAAGAAATTCGCACAGGCCGTTTGCAGCGCGTGCAGAACCTTCCGCAGAGGCAAAACCAACCGCGTCAAATCCTTCATTTCGCGCGCGCGCGACGACGTCAGCTTTGAGTGAAGCGCTCATTTTCGCGCTATAGAGCAAGTTTCGACCATATTGAAGCAATTCTGTTTCTCGATTGACGTGCGGACCAGAGATGAAACGGGCTTCAGCTGATGCCGGCATCACTGTAAACCGGTTCGGCTCTGGGCGCCCGCCAATCGGAAACCCGGAGGGACGGGCGCTTTTGCGCCAATACCGGCGCAAAGCCGCTCGCGAATACTAACATATTCTCTTCGCGTCTTCACTTGGTCTTGTATCAAAATCGCTCCGTCAGAATGGTTCAATATGGCCGAAATTTGCTCTGGCACGTAAAACCAAACGAGCTAAGCCCGGGCCAGTCTAAAAATCCAGGTCACCATAAGAGCGCGGCGGCGGCATTCCGCGCACGTGATCTGCAAGCAGCGGCCTGAACGAGGGGCGCGATTTCAGCCGCTGATACCAGGTGCGTGTGGTTTCATTGGCGCTCCAGGGTACATCTCCCAGATAATCGATGCATGATAAATGAGCCGCCGCTGCCAAGTCTGCCAGTGTCAGTTCATCGCCCGCAATCCAGTTGCGTTGATCCACCAGCTCGCCAATGAAATCCAGATGGAAGCGGATTTTCTTCAATGCCGCGCGCACTGCGTTCATATTGATTGCACCACCGCCGTGCGACGGGTCAGCAAACCGGCGTTCAACTTTTTCGCCCACAATCGGCCAGCTCACATCGCGGTGCAGCCGTCTGTCGAACCAGGAAACAAGCCGGCGCGTCTCTGCCCGTTGTGCAGGGGTTTCCCCGAGCAAACTTTTGGCCTTGCCATCGCCCACACGGGTTTCTTCAAGATATTCGCCAACCGCCTCAATCCCCAAAACCGTTGTGCCGTCATCTTCGGCCAACACGGGAAGCAAACCAGAGGGGTTGATTTTCAGAAAGCCTGGCCGCCTTTCCCATGGCTTTTCCTCAATAAGTTCGACCTCTGCGCCATATTCTCCCATGGACAGGCGCACCCGCCGGGAGAATGGATCCAGAGGAAAATGATAGAGCTTTGCCATGCGCGTTCCCGATACTGCTTGAACCATTGGCTTCATCAGGCGGAACTATCGGCAGGCAATGGTTCAAACCTGTCCGATTTTGATTTAGAAGCTGCTATTGCCACTTAACGCAATCGCCTGCTGATTCGCATCCGATAGGGGGAGACATTCAGTGACCATTGAGCAAATTATCGTCCTGGCAATTGTCCAGGGTATCACTGAGTTTCTGCCCGTTTCATCGTCAGGGCACCTGATTTTGGTGCCCACCTTGTCAGGGTGGAAAGACCAGGGTCTTATCACTGATGTGATGGTGCATATGGGCTCTTTTGTGGCGGTGCTGGTTTATTTCTGGCGCGATGTGGTGAAACTCACCAAGGGCGGCATTGATCTGCTGCGGTTAAAGTTCACCCTCAATGCGCGCATGGCCCTGTGGATAATCATCGGCACAATTCCGGCGGTAATTTTCGGGCTTTATGTGAAAAAGACAGGATTGATCGATCAGGTCCGCGGTGCTGAAATTGTTGCCTGGAACGCCATCATCTTCGGCATCCTCATGTACATCGCCGACCGATTTGGGCCAAAGCAAAAGCACATGGAAGATATTGGCTGGCGGACCGCCCTTGCCATCGGCGTTGCTCAGGCAATCGCCATTATTCCGGGAACGTCGCGCTCGGGCATTACGATGACCGCCGGGCGGGCCCTTTCCATGACCCGGCCGGAAGCTGCCCGCTTTTCTTTCTTGCTGGGCATTCCGGCGATCGCCGGGGCAGGGGTGCTGGTGCTTTCAGAGGCTGTAGCAGCGGGAGAAACCATTTCAGGTGATGCTGTGCTGGCGGCGGTTTTAACGTTCTTTTCCGCCCTGGCGGCAATTGCCTTCCTCATGGCGCTGGTTAAGCGCGTAAGCTTTCTGCCGTTCGTGATTTACAGGCTCGCCCTTGGGTTTTTGCTGTTGTGGCTCATCCAAAATGGCACGATCGCCTAAGCTTGAACGTTCTCGAACTGGCCGTGGGGGCGGAACCGCTCCAGATAATCAGGTACGATTGCCTCCACACCTTCCGGTGCAATGCCGAGGGCTTCAAATGTGCGCGCTTCTGCAATCGCCTCATCACTCACCACATTATCGCTTTCAAGCATGCGCACCTGATCAACCGTTAACGGCGCGCCAGGCACTATTTGGGTGAACATGGCGATAAATTTTGCCACCGGGAACGGTAAGGGCGCAAACAGACGCTTTCTGTTGATGTGCTTTAAAATAAATTCGAGCACCTCACGGAACGACATTACTTCTGGCCCACCCAGCTCATAAACCGAACCAGCTGACGCCTTGCCATCCAGCACCGCGCAGACCGCTTTTGCGATATCTCCAGCGAAAACCGGCTGGAACCTGGTGTGGCCGCCTCCGATCAACGGCAGTGCGGGTGAATACCGGGCCATGGCAGCGAACCTGTTGAAGAAATCATCTTCAGGCCCGAAGACAATGGAAGGGCGTAAAATGACGGTGTCAGGAAATACGGATGAGGCTCTTTCCTCACCTTCTGCCTTTGTGCGGGCATAGGCTGCCTCGCTCTCATCATCAGCACCGATGGCGGAAACTTGAATGTATGTCTTTGCGCTGGCTGCTTTTGCGGCGCGGGCGCAAACTTCCGCCCCATGGGCCTGTACCGATGAGAATGTTTGCTGGCCGGAGGGTGCCAGAATGCCCACACAGTTGATAACCGCATCGGAACCTGCGCAAACCGCCTCAACGGATTCTGGATAGCGCACATTGGCCTGGACGGGCTGGATTTGCCCTACATTGCCTAGCGGCTGCAAATGCCCGGCCAAATCAGGCCGCCGGCAGGCGCAGCGTATCCGGTATCCCTGCCCGGCGAGGGCGCGGACAATGTGCCGGCCAACAAAGCCCGACCCGCCGATGATTGTGACGAGTTTTTCCGAATTACCTTTTGCCACCGCGCGCGCTCCACAAAACTGAACATTACCAATAGCCGTTTTTACAGGACATTGAAAAGCCTTCAACAAGGCGTTTCGCCGCGATTGCCACATTGTTGCATGACACGGCTTGACAATCGCCTGCCAGTGCCACTATGTGCTGGCCGACGTGCCCAGGTGGCGGAATTGGTAGACGCGCTAGCTTCAGGTGCTAGTGACCGTATGGTCGTGGAAGTTCGAGTCTTCTCCTGGGCACCAAATGCGCTGAAATTTTTGCGCGAAGATGGAAATAACCGCTCCATGTCAATCACCCTTCACAAAGGCGATCTTCCAGCATCTCTCGATTTGGGAAGCGTGGTGGCGGTAGACACCGAAACACTCGGACTAAAGCCTCATCGCGACAAACTCTGCCTGGTGCAGCTCTCATCGGGCGATGGGACGGCTCATCTGGTTCAGATGGACAGGTCATCCTACGATGCGCCGAACCTGAAGCACGTTTTGGGTGATGAAAAAGTTCTAAAAATTTTTCACTATGCCCGTTTTGACGTGGCGGTGCTGAAGGCCTATCTCGGCGTCGATACATATCCCGTCTACTGCACCAAAATCGCTTCAAAACTGACGCGCACCTATACAGACAGACACGGACTGAAAGATTTGTGCCGTGAACTCTTGGGCAAAGACCTCTCCAAACAGCAGCAAAGTTCAGATTGGGGCGCTAATGAACTTTCCGATGCGCAAAAGTCATACGCGGCACTGGATGTCTTGTATCTGCACGAGCTGAGGGAACGACTTGAGGCTATGCTGAACCGCGAAGGGCGCAGCGATTTGGCGCGGGCTTGTTTTTCTTTCTTGCCTACCCGGGCTGAGCTTGACCTTGCTGGCTGGCCCGACGAGGATATTTTCGCGCACTGATTTGTCCCTCAATCTGCCGCATTCTCATGATGGAAGGGCGCAAGGGGCTTTGCCATATGATACACTTACGCCAGATATTGGTGAACCGGCTTGAAGCCCGCCATTGTTAGGGATGCGGCTACGAATTAGGGATGTTTTGATCACATGAGTTCTGCACCTGCAGAAAACGCGCGCCGGCCAAAACGCAAAGTGCGCAAATCCCGCCGCCATATGACAAAATTCGTCAGCCTGGCGTCGGTCTGCGCGCTTTTCGCCATGGCCGGGTGGTTTTTCATCCAGGCCGGGACATTCGGGCGTATTTGGCACCCGGAAACCGTCAAACAGGATTCGCTGCCAAAACCTGATAAATCCGATGTCGAAACTGCTCAGTTTTCCGGCTACGACAAATCGAACGATCCTTTTACCGTGAACGCCGATTCCGCTTTCCGGGACGAAAATGATCCATCAAAAACGCATTTGAGAGTGGTGCGCGGTCGCCTCAAAACAAACGAATCCGGTAAAGTTCTTTTGATGAAGTCAGATACGGGGATTTACGAATCTGAGCAAAAAATGCTGGATTTGGCAGGCAATGTGGAGCTTGTATCGACAGACAACTACATTTTGTTTTTGGCGGACGCGACAATTGATGTAAATGCCAAGCGAATGCGTTCTGACCAGCCTGTGCACGTCATTTTCGATCAGGGCACAATTGATGCTCAAGCCATCGAAATGTGGAACAACGGCAATGTAGTTGTGTTTAAGAATGGAGTTAAAATGAAAATTGTACCAAACTCCAGCGTCAGCAAAGGAGATGCTCAGCAATGACCGCCGCCTGGAAATTCCTTTTGTGCGGGCTGGGAATTCTCGCTCTGGTCACATTGCAACCGGCCGTGCCGGCGATGGCACAAACGAGCGCCGCAAGCAGCAAGGGCTCGAAAGCCATCGATATCAGTTCCGATTCCATGGAACTTCACAAAGAAGAAAACCGCGCCGTTTTTATCGGAAAGGTCGATGCGCTGCGCGATGGCGTTATTTTGCGTTCGGACAAACTTGTTGCCGATTACGTCGAAGTTCCGCAATCTGACGGCAGCAACAAAACAGAAGTGAGGTTCTTGAATGCCACAGGCAACGTGGTTGTCATTACGAACACACAGCATATCACTTCTGAATGGGCAACAATGGACGTGCAAAAGGACACTGCAGTCATGGGGGGTAACGTGGTCGTCAAGGAAGGACAGACGATTATCCGCGGGCCCAAACTGTTTCTTGATCTCGAAACCGGGCGCAGCGATATGCGCGGCGGACGTGTAAAGGGGCGATTCTTCCCGCAGGAGTAAGGGGCTGGCGCGAAAGGTGGCAAAACCTTCTTCCGCCGCCTTGGGGTTTTACGCAAAATTAATTCAATTCGACGGTAATGACGTGGAACGGAGCGATCTTGAAAACAGGTCCGTAAAAGGGACGCAAAACCAGTCTGGACATGATCCAGCATTGCGAACTTCGCGGAACTTTCCTATGCCTGCTCCGGCCGGACAATGGCCGGAGGAGGATCTTGAGATCGACGGTTTGGTCGCGCGGCAGCTCGTTAAAAGCTACAAACGCCGCCCGGTCGTCCGCGGGGTGAGCCTGTCCGTTCGCCGTGGCGAAGCCGTGGGACTTCTAGGTCCGAATGGCGCTGGCAAAACGACGGTTTTCTATATGATAACCGGACTTGTGGCAGCTGATTCCGGAACCATAGAGCTCGACGGGCAGGACATTACCAGTTTGCCCATGTATCAACGGGCGCGGCTGGGCATTGGCTACCTGCCACAAGAAGCGTCGATTTTCCGCGGACTCACGGTTGAGGACAATATTCGCGCTGTACTTGAGGTCGTTGAACGCGATCGAAATGAGCGTGATCGTATGTTGCGTGAGTTGTTAGATGAATTTGCAATTACCCATCTCAGGCGTTCGCCGGCTGTGGCGCTCTCTGGCGGAGAACGAAGACGCGTTGAAATTGCCAGAGCATTGGCAGCGCGACCCCAATACATGCTCCTGGACGAGCCCTTCGCGGGGATTGACCCAATTGCAATCGG
>JBPCVY010000075.1:0-8936 GCA_051010055.1 Hyphomicrobiales bacterium
ACCTGGGGGTAATGCAGTAGGTAAGCCCTTCAAAAGCATTCTTGTCGCCAGGTTTGGTCATCGCCGCGATGACGGACATAACGGCGGAATAGACCCCCAGTGTAGTGACGATATGGTCTTTGTCCGACGCCCAGGCACCAGAGGCCAACCAATAAGCTCCCGCCTGGCACCAACTTGGCTCTGGTGAGTAGATGTACTCTGCAACCTTCTCAGGTTGCCGGCGGCACACATCCGCTGTGACTTCAGCGATAATCGAATCCTGGCCAACCGATCCGCCCCGGCGGTAAGGAATGAGATTTCGCCCTGTTGTGCGTAGCGGAACACTTCTGGCATACCCTTGGTAATGGATGCTGATGAGCGTGCGATTTTGCCAGGCAATGTTTTGTCCAAAACATATGTGCCGCGCCCAACTTCACCTGCAACAAGGCCACGCTCGTGCGCGAGCGCATATCCCCGGCTGATTGTCCCTATTGTCACTCCCAGATCGTAGGCAATGTCACGCTGCGGTGGCAGTTTATCGCCTGATCTGAACATGCCGCCTTCAATCCGGGCTTCAATTCAATCGGCAATTTGTATAAATTTCGGGCCTTTTACGCACACTCATTTCCACCGGCCGAACACAGTTTGACAAACCCAACGCCTGGATTTTTCAATTCTTGGGTCCGCCATTGTTTCGCTTCTGGAGTTCTATCAGTTCCACAGTGATCTCTGGCGCTCCCGCCGCCGACTTGAAGAGCTTTCCGAGAAGGAACTTCGCGATATTGGCATCACCCGCGAAGATGCGCTTCAGGAAGCACGCAAGGGTTTCTGGGTCTACTGAGTGAGGAAATCTGCCTTTACATGCGCGCCAGAACTTCCTCAATTGTCAGAACTTCTGCAAACTCGCCGTTGAGGCTGGCTAGGGACACATTGTGGATGAGGTCTGCCTTATAGAGTTTCCCGTCCGGACCGGTTCGGTCGAACGTTGCGGTGGCATCGCTTACGAGAATTGTACCGTAGCCCAAATTCCCGGCCATGCGCGTGGTTGTCTCGACACAATGGTCGGTAATGAAACCGGTAATCACCAGCTTAGATACGCCTCTGCGCCGCATTTGCAGTTCAAGGTCAGTCCCTATGAAGGCGCTGTTGGCTGATTTTTCAATCACCAGCTCACCTTCTTTCGGGGCGACCTTCTCGATGATTTTGCCGGTGGGAAGGGAAAGTTTGAACAATGAGCCCGGCTCGGTGGAATCATGCACCACAAAAATGCGTTCACGGCCCGCATTTCTCCAGGCATCCAACAGCCGGCGGATGTTTGTTTCTGCTTGCGGGTTGTTGCGCTCTCCCTCCCAGTAATCTTGCGCGTGGATTGCCTGCTGGGCATCAACCACGAGCAATGCTGTCGAACCATCAATTTTGTTTGTCATAAAATTTCTCCGCCCTGGGGAAAGGCTCTCACATTTCCGGTATTTCGGCCAAAATACAATAGTTTAGGGCGCAAAAAACACCTAAAGTATCTTTTGGATGGGCGATGAAAACCTGTGCGCACGAGAGAACTGCATCGGATTTGCATCATTTCAGGTGCTGGCACTGGCACGAACGGAATTTTAAATCTGTTTGCGGTATTGTTGTGCGAAGGGCGAGTAGTAAGGGGTAATTCATGCCGGAGTCTTTCGGCAGGTTTATGAAGTATGTGGGCGATCAGATCGCCCCAAACATTGGCTCCATGTGGGCGTCCAAGCGCCCGCTGGTGTGGCTTTTGGCGCTGGTGAGCGGCGTTCTTGCAGCCTATGCCATTATCCTTTTCCGTTTCGCCATCGGATTTATTCACTATCCCTGGCTTGGGACCTATTTCGAAGGGGATGTCGCGACCGCCGCTGCCAACACGCCCTGGTACATACTGGTTGCGGTGCCCACTCTTGGCGGGCTTTTTGTCGGCTATTTGCTGCACCGGTTTGTGCCGGGGCGCAGGGCCCAGGGGGTTGCCGATGTTATTGAGGCGCGTGCGATAGGCGGGGCAAATATTCCCCTTTCCAACGGCATATGGAGCGCCATCATTGCCGCTCTCTCTTTGGGCTTTGGCGCAAGCGCTGGACGCGAGGGCCCGGCTGTTCACCTTGGCTCGGCCATGGCGTCGGCCGTTGGCAGAAGGGTAAACCTGTCTGGCGAGGAGCGCCGGCTGATATTGGCGTGCGGAGCAGCAGCTGCGGTTTCTGCATCGTTTAACGCGCCCATTGCCGGGGTTTTGTTCGCTCATGAGGTTATTCTTGGTCACATCGCCATCTCAGCCTTTGCACCCACGGCCATTGCCGCGGTTGCCGCAACTTTGATTACCCGGTTCCATCTGGGCGATTTCCCGGCCTTCACCATTCCCGCCTATGAAATCACCTCCATCTGGGAGTTTCCCGCATTTGCCCTTCTTGGCATTACCTGCGGGGCTGTTGCCTTGTGTTTCCAGTTCTCGGTCATCATTGCCGACTACACGGCCCGCTCGGTGAAGGTTCCCCTGTGGCTGCGTCCGGCCCTTGGCGGGCTGGTCATCGGCATCATGGCCATCTGGATACCGGAGATATTGGGCGTCGGGTATGAAGCAACCGACCGCGCGCTGCACCAGCTCCTGCCGCTTGGCACCTTGTTCCTGCTCTTGTTTGCCAAGGCGGCGGCCACCGCGATTACACTTGCAAGCCGGTTCGGGGGCGGGGTGTTCTCTCCTTCTATTTATCTTGGCGCGATGACCGGCGGGGCGTTTGGCATTATCGCAGCTTCGGTGTTCCCCGACCTCGCCTCTTCTGATGGTCTTTACGCCATTTTGGGCATGGGCGGGGTGGCCGGGGCTATTTTGGGTGCGCCCATCTCCACGGTGCTTATCGCGTTTGAGCTTACCGGCGGTTATCAAATGACCATTGCGCTCCTTATCACCGTTTCTATTGCCTCGGTCATGCTGCAGGCGGTGCATGGGCAAAGCCTGTTTCACTGGCAGCTCAACCAGCGCGGCCTGTTCTTTAATGAAGGCCCGCACCGGGAAGTGGTGCGCCGCTGGCGGGTAAAAGACTTCATGACCGAGCTGAAGGAAGAAGAAATGGATGACCCGCCGGAAATCGACCCGGAAATGCCGATGCTGACACCGGAAGACACCCTGGAATCGGCGTTGCGGGCATTTGACCAGAAATCTGAACCACGCATTCCCGTCGTCGCCGCCGATGACGCCACGCGCATTGTTGGCTGGGCTGAGCATATGCTAGCCCTTCGCACTTACAACCAGGCGCTGGTGGCGAGCCACGTTGAGGAGCACCACTGAACCGGGGAATCTGCTCCCACCGTCCTCAAGGTGAGGAGGCGCGGAGCGCGGTCTCGAACCAGGGCAGCGGACTTTGTCCTGACCTATCTGTTTCCACCCCATCAAAGTCGTCATTTCACCCCAACTCACCCGTTGCAGGCTTTCCCTCCCGGTGATATCAACCGCACCTGAAGCGTTCGGGCGTATCGGGGCTTAAATTTACCCCCGGCATCTACCCCGTTCTTTGCCTTTTGTCCGGAGAACAACAAACATGTCTGTTGATGAGGCGACTGTCCGCCGTATCGCGCATCTGGCGCGCATTGCTGTCAGTGATGAAGAAGCAAAATCCCTGCAAGGGGAACTGTCGACCATTCTCGACTGGGTCGAGCAGCTTGGCGAGGTTGATGTTGAGGGCGTTGAGCCCATGACGTCGGCTGTTGAAGTGTCCATGAAAATGCGCACCGACAAGGTGACCGATGGCGGTTACGCGGAAAATGTGGTGGCCAATGCGCCGGCAAAAGACGAGCACTTTTTCATGGTGCCCAAGGTGGTGGAGTAGGGCGCTATGAGCAATTTAACGAACTTGACAATTGCCGAAGCCCGCGACGGGCTGAAAGCAAAGGAATTCAACGCCGGCGAGCTGACGGATGCCTATCTGGATGCCATTGAAGGCTCCAACAAGGCGCTGAACGCGTATGTGGTGGTAACCGGCGACAAGGCCCGCGACATGGCCAAGGCCTCTGATGCGCGCCTTGCAGAAGGCAAGGCCGGAGACCTGGAAGGCATTCCGCTTGGCATAAAGGATCTGTTCGCCACCAAGGGCGTGCACACCCAGGCCTGCTCGCACATTCTTGATGCGTTTGAACCGGTTTATGAATCAACCGTCTCGGCGAACCTGTTCGCAGATGGCGCGGTAATGCTGGGTAAGCTCAACATGGATGAGTTTGCCATGGGTTCGTCCAATGAGACTTCCTATTACGGCAATGTGGTGAACCCCTGGCGCCGTTCCGGCGGCGACAATGCGGCCCTTGTGCCGGGCGGCTCATCAGGCGGCTCGGCAGCAGCAACGGCGGCCCATCTGTGCGCCGGGGCAACCGCAACCGATACCGGCGGCTCAATCCGCCAGCCGGCAGCTTTCACCGGCACCGTGGGCATCAAGCCTACCTATGGCCGCTGCTCGCGCTGGGGCATTGTGGCGTTTGCCTCATCCCTTGACCAGGCAGGCCCGATTACCCGCACCGTGCGCGATTCAGCCATCATGCTGAAATCCATGGCAAGCGTTGATGAAAAGGACACAACATCGGTTGATGTGCCCGTGCCGGATTACGAAAAGGCGCTCACCGGCGACATCAAAGGCCTGCGGGTTGGTATTCCCAAGGAGTACCGGGTCGATAACATGCCCGAAGAGATTGAGACCCTGTGGCAGGAGGGCATTGAGTGGCTGAAGGCGGTCGGCGCCGAGGTGAAAGAGATTTCCCTGCCGCACACCAAGTATGCCCTTCCAGCTTATTATATTGTTGCCCCGGCGGAGGCATCCTCCAACCTTGCCCGCTATGACGGCGTGCGCTACGGCCTGAGGGTTCCCGGCGAAGACATTATCTCAATGTATGAGAACTCCCGTTCCGCCGGCTTTGGCGCTGAGGTGAAACGCCGGGTTTTCATCGGCACATATGTGCTGTCGGCTGGTTACTACGATGCCTATTACCTGCGCGCCCAGAAGGTGCGCACGCTCATCAAGCGCGACTTTGATGAGGCCTGGGCAGATGTGGATGTGATACTCACGCCAACTGCGCCGAATGCGGCTTTTGCGCCGGGTGAGATTACCGACCCGGTGACCATGTATCTCAACGATATTTTCACCGTGACCGTGAACATGGCGGGCCTTCCGGGCATTTCCATTCCCGCTGGACTGGACAAGCAGGGCCTGCCCTTGGGGCTGCAGCTCATCGGCAAGCCGTTTGATGAAGAAACCCTGTTCCGTACAGCAGGCGTTATGGAAGAGGCCGCCGGCTTTACGGCGAAACCGGAGAAATGGTGGTAAAAAGAAATGACTTACGCAGAAGCAAGAACACCTGATCCGAAAAAGTTCATCTCAGGGGCCACCGGCGACTGGGAGCTGATTGTTGGCATGGAAGTCCATGCCCAGATCAGCTCTAAGGCGAAGCTGTTTTCCGGCGCATCGGCTGAATATGGCGGTGAGCCGAATGACCATGTTTCCCTGGTTGATGCTGCCATGCCGGGCATGCTTCCGGTCATCAACCGTTTTTGCGTTGAGCAGGCGGTGAAAACTGGCCTTGGCCTGAAGGCGAAAATCAACAAACGCTCCATCTTCGACCGGAAGAATTATTTCTACCCGGACCTGCCGCAGGGCTACCAGATTTCCCAGTTCAAGGACCCGATTGTGGGTGAGGGCAAGGTGCAGCTCGACATGCCCGAGGAAACCGTGGAAGTGGGCATTGAGCGCCTGCACATGGAGCAGGATGCGGGCAAATCCATCCATGATCTGGTGCCGGGCCATTCGGTTGTCGACCTCAACCGGTCAGGGGTTGCGCTGATGGAAATTGTCTCCCTGCCGGATATCCGTTCTGCCGATGAGGCCAAGGAATATGTTTCCAAGTTGCGCACCATCTTGCGCTATCTCGGCACCTGCGATGGCAATATGGAGCAGGGCTCCATGCGCGCTGATGTGAACGTATCAGTGCGCCGTCCCGGTGAGGATTTTGGCACCCGGTGTGAAATCAAGAACGTCAACTCAATCCGCTTTATCGGCCAGGCGATTGAATATGAAGCACGCCGGCAAATCGACATTCTGGAAGATGGTGGCAAAATCGATCAGGAAACCCGCCTGTTTGACCCTAAATCTGGCCAGACACGCTCCATGCGCTCCAAGGAAGAAGCCCACGATTACCGCTATTTCCCGGACCCGGACCTGTTGCCGCTCGAATTTGACCAGGCGCTTGTCGATAACATCGCCGCAAATCTGCCGGAACTTCCTGATGAAAAGAAAGCCCGCCTAGTCTCAGACTTTGGACTTTCGGCATATGATGCAAGCGTGCTTATCCAGAACCCGGCAGATGCCGCCTTTTTTGAAGAAGTTGCCGGCGGGCGCGATGGCAAGCTTGCCGCCAACTGGGTGATCAACGAGCTGTTCGGGCGCCTTAACAAGGAAGGCAAATCGGTTGCCGACAACCCGGTATCCGCCAGCCAGCTCGGCGCCATTGTTGATCTCATTTCCGGCAAGACGATTTCTGGCAAAATCGGCAAGGATTTGTTTGAGATTGTCTGGGAAGAGGGTGGCGATCCGGCTGAAATCGTTGAAGCCCGCGGCATGAAGCAGGTAACCGACACCGGCGCCATTGAGGCCATTGTTGATGAAGTTATCGCCGCCAACGCAGACAAGGCCGAAGCGGTGAAGGAAAAGCCCAACATGATCGGCTGGTTCGTTGGCCAGGTGATGAAGGCAAGCCAAGGCAAGGCCAACCCGCAAGCAGTTAATGAAATCCTGAAGGCAAAACTGGGCCTGGATGGATAAAAACATCACCATAAGGCGCGCGGGGCGGGCAGATGCGCCCGCCGTACACCGTCTTTTGGTTGAAACCTGGCACGATACCTATGACGGCCAGATGGGGCCTGAGGACGTCACCAAAATCACCGATGCCTGGCACACGGTTGAAAAACTCACCGCACAAATGGAAACGGACGGCCATCTGTTCCTGATAGCCGAGATGGACGGTGTTTTGGCCGGTCACGTCTATGCGCTGGAAGAGACCCTCAGCGCGCTGAACCTCTCCCGGCTTTATGTTTTGCCTGCCGCGCAAGGACAAGGCATGGGCAGGGCGCTCTTGCGGGAGTTGGAAAAACACTTTGAGGGCGCGCAAACCATCCGCCTGGAGGTGCATCAGGAACAGCACCAGGCGCACAGGTTTTATGAAGCCAGCGGCTTCCAAATCATTGGCAAAACTGCCCATTGTGGCGGCGACAGCGATGTGCCGGCCCTGATAATGGAAAAGAAGCTGGGGCGGCAATGAGCGCTGGGTTCGCCATTCGGCCTGCAAAACGCCAAGACGTACCGGCCATCCGGGCCCTTTTGGCAGATGATGCCCTTGGCGCTGCCCGGGAGGACTTAACCGAGGAAGGCCTGGAGCGGTATCTGGCCGCTTTTGATGAAATCGACAGGGATGAGCGGAACAATATGAATGTTGCCGTTCGCGATGGTGAGATTGTTGGCGTTTATCAGGTGACCTACATTCCCTATCTCGCGCGCGGGGGCAATGAGCGCGCGCTTATCGAAGCGGTGCGGGTTGCAAGTTCAGCGCGCGGACAGGGGATTGGCCGCAAGATGATGGAGTTCGCACTGGATGAAGCCAGAAAACGCGGCTGCGCCCTGGCCCAACTCACCACCGATAAAACCCGCAAAGAGGCGCACCGGTTTTATGAAAGCCTTGGGTTTGTTGCCAGCCATGAAGGCATGAAGCTGGCTTTGCAGGAATAATGCTGGATGGAGTTAACTGGCCGGTGTTTTTGATGCGGCTATTTTCTTGCGGATCATGCGGCGCCACTTCTGGGCGTTCTCCTGCTGGGTGTTGAGCAGAATGCCCAGCATATATGCCGTCACGCCGGCGCCAATGAGCGCTAAGCCGGTCTCAAAGGTTAGGTCCTCGAAAAACTCCACAAAAAAAGCCTGGCTGGGTAGCGGGGCCGTCCACGAACTTCATAATCTTGGAGATGAACACAAGAAGGAAGCCCAAAACCAAGCCAAAGCCAAGAAACACCTTGTGAACGTGGACGGGTGTTGTGATTTCGTCAATTTCATCTGGATTTTTCCAAAAATAATCAATTTCTTACGGTGTTGCGCTCACACCATGTCTGAACAATGCCTTGAGCGAAAGCCAGTCCCTTGCCAGCGCCTTTTTCCCAAGTTTTTGCATCGAACCCTCCTGCAATCCAGCTGCTTTGGAGCGATTACAGCACAAGTTTGCCGGCTCACTGAAGTTGTTGCGGGCGGCATTTTTACACCGCGGAACCGGGGCATTGCCGGGCGTTTCGTGGACACAGCCGCGCTTACGCCATAGACTTGGAAGTGCGGGAGAGCTGCGCAAATGGTGAAAAAAGATCACGAGCGAAGGCTGGCAGCCATTCTCGCTGCCGATATGGTGGAATACTCACGGCTTATGGAAGCTGATGAGGCGGGAACCCTTGCGGCGTTGAAAGCCCTCCGCAGCGACCTTATCGACCCGACCCTGGATGCACACAAGGGCCGCATCGTGAAGACGACTGGTGATGGCATGCTGGTGGAGTTTGCCAGCGTGGTGGATGCGGTTGATGCCGCCGTTGCTATTCAGCGGGCAATGGCGGAGCGCAATCGCGGTTTGTCTGAAGACAAGCGCATTCAGTTCCGTGTCGGCATTAATCTGGGCGACATCATTATCGACGGCGAGGATATCTATGGCGACGGCGTCAACATCGCCGCGCGGCTGGAATAGCTTGCAGAACCAGGCGGTATCTACCTCTCTGGCGCTGCCCATGAGCAGCTCAGGGGCAAGGTTGATGTGGGCTATGCCGATCTCGGCGCCCAAAAAGTCAAGAACATAAAAAATCCTATTCGGATTTTCCGGGTTCTTCTGGAGCCCGATGGCTCCGGCACCGTAGGGCAAGCAGAACAGCCTGCCAGCGGACGTAG
>JBPCVY010000076.1:0-5759 GCA_051010055.1 Hyphomicrobiales bacterium
CGCAAGGCCACGTGCCGCGCGATGTGCTCAAGAAAATGGGCGGGCTTGGGTTTTTCGGTATCCGCTATCCGGCACAATTTGGCGGCTCTGAAATGGATACAATCGCCACAGCCGTTTTTGCCGAAGAACTTGGCAAGTCTACGTTCGCCGGTTTTGCCATCACAGTACTTGTGCATACCGACATGGCCTCCGTTCACCTGTTCAATGCGGGCAATGACGCCCAGAAGGAAAAATTCATGCCGGGCGTTGTTTCAGGCGACATCATCACCGCTGTTGGGGTAACGGAACCAGGGGCCGGTTCTGATGTGAAAAACATCACTACCCGCGCCCGCGAAGTTGACGGCGGCTATGTGCTGAACGGGGCGAAAACGTTCATCACCAACGGGGTTTTGGGCAACCTTTATTGTATTGCTGCCAAAACCCACGGGGCAGACAAGCCGTCGCGTTCCATCACCATGTTTTTGGTTGAGAAAGGGGCTGAGGGTTTCTCAGTTGCCCGCGAACTGGACAAGCATGGCTGGCGTTCATCAGACACAGCCGAGCTCTTCTTCGATGAATGCTTCGTGCCTCATGAGAACATTCTGGGCGATGTGGGCGGCGGGTTTTACGCCATCATGCGCAACTTCCAGAACGAGCGTGTTGTGCTCGGCGCCATGGCCATGGGCGAGGCCCAGGCTGCCCTCGATATCACCCTGGAATATGTGAAAACCCGCCAGGCGTTCGGCGCGCCTTTGTTTCAGCGCGAAGCCATCCGCCAGCGCCTTGCCATGCTGGCCGCCAAGGTGGAAGCCGGCCGCCAGCTCGTCTACCACACCGCATGGCTCGATTCCCAAGGGGCTGATTGCGTGAAAGAGGTTTCAATGGTGAAGGCCTATTGCGGCGAGGTGGTGAACCAGGTGATGTATGACTGCGTGCAGTTTCACGGCGGCTCCGGCTTCATGCGCGAAACAGCCATAAACCGCATGGCGTGCGATGCGCGCGTTCAGGCCATTGGCGGCGGCGCCACGGAAGTGATGCTGGAAGAAGTGGCAAAACGGCTTTAGGCCTTTCCGCTGAACTCCAGCAAATGACTTGCGCATTTGGCGCAATCAGAGCTGCCGAAGCCCTCAAGCGGGTGAAAAAACTCCCCGGTTTTTTCCAATGCCGAAACCAGCGGGCATTCAGCCCCGCCGGGCACAGCCAAGGCCCAGACCTTGCCCTTGGTGGTGAGATGGTCCACGTGCCAGCGCACCGATTTTCCCTCGTTGAAATGCCGGTTTATGCGCGCGCCCAGCCCGCCTGGCCCGTTTGCGCTGCCTGCATAAACATACCAGCCCGGCTCAAGCGCATCTGAACGCCTGTTGTAGACTACTTTCACCGGCGCTTCGATTTGGATGAACAAAAGATAGGCGCCGGGGGCCCGGGGCAGACCTTGCGCATCTTCCGTGCGCCAGATTTTGCGCACCAGCCCTGACTTGCGCAGCGCCATCAACAAGCCTTCAGGGAGTTCCGCCTTCTTCATGATGATGATTAAACAACCGGGAGGGCCACGCCGCCAAGCCCATTTTGAAAATTACCCTTCACCAATCACCTCAATCCTGCCATTTTCAAAGCTGAAACGGCACCAACTGAATTGATTCGGAGAGACGTTCATGCCCATTCCTTGCGCCAGAAAATTCACCCTTGCAGCAATTGCACTGTCTGCCGGCCTTGTGGTTTCCGGCAGCGCACAGGCACAAGCGCCCTGCGGTGGCAATTTTGGCGCCTGGTTGAACACCTTCCAGAAGGAAGCTGCCGCAAGTGGCCTCCCCCAGCGCATTATCTCCACTTCCCTGCGCGGCGTGGGCTATGACAAGCGGGTTGTTGCCTATGACAGGCGGCAAAGTAATTTCACCCAGACTTTCCTGAAATTTTCCGGCCGCATGGTGGCCCAGTACCGGCTGGATGGCGGGCGCCAGCGGCTCAAGCAATACGCCTCCACTTTCAAGCGTATCCAAAAGGAATTTGGCGTGCCCGGCCCGGTGCTTGTGGCCTTTTGGGGGCTGGAGACAGATTTCGGCGCCAACCAGGGCAAGTTCAACACCCTGCAATCGCTTGCAACCCTGGCTTATGACTGCCGCCGGCCCGACCTTTTCCGCCCCCAGCTTATGGACGCCTTGCGGATTATCCAGCGCGGGGATTTGCGCTCCAAAGATATGGTGGGCGCATGGGCCGGTGAAATTGGCCAGATGCAGTTTCTGCCAACTGATTATCTTGAAAGCGGTGTTGATTATGATGGCGACGGGCGGGTGGATTTGCGCCGCTCGGTGCCTGATGTGCTGGCGTCGTCCGCGAACCTTTTGCGCAAGCATGGCTGGCGGCCGGGCGAGCCGTGGCTGCAGGAAGTGCGCGTACCGGGCAGGCTTCCCTGGGACCAGGCCGACATTGCCATTTCCCACCCCCGCTCCCAATGGGCCAAGTGGGGCGTTACCCGGGTGAACGGCAAGAAAATCAAGGCTGACAATCTGCCCGCCTCCCTGCTTTTGCCCATGGGCCGCAACGGGCCGGCCTTTCTTGCCTATAAAAACTTCACCGAGGTTTACCTCACGTGGAACCGCTCTTTGACCTACGCCACCACGGCTGCCTATTTCGCAACCCGGCTTGCGGGCGCGCGCAAAGTGCGGCCCGGCAACGGCCAGGTAACGCCGCTGAACGGTGCGCAAATGAAGCAACTGCAGCAGAAGCTGGCGAACAAGGGCTATGATGTGGGCAAGATTGACGGGGTTCTGGGCGCAGGCACCCGCGCGGCAGTTAAAGCTGAGCAGCAACGCCTCGGCCTGCCGGCGGATTCTTACCCGGACACCGCCTTGCTTGGCCGGTTGTAAGGGTTAGTCGGCAGAAACCGGGAATTTGTCAAAAAAGTCCCGCAAACTATAACCAGGAGCGACCGCCTTGCGCTTCAGTTCCAATGCCTTTAATTTTTGAGTTTTTTCTCAAGCTCGCGGAACCTGGCTAGATTCTCACTGCAGCGGAAGTTGTTGGCACATGCCCGTGAGAATATGAAAAACTCTGCTTCCTCACTATCCTCAAAAATATCACCCTGCCGGGCCAATTGCCCTAAGTAGATGAGCGCCAGCAGGTGGCCATCATCGGCGTAAGCTGTCAAATAGATGATGTTCCAATCTCTGTCTTCCCAATTTTTATTGTCATTGGGTGGGCGGTCACGTGAGTGGTATCTACCAATAAATGCCTCGCCGGATTTGCGCACTTTCTCCAAAGCTTCGAGATCATTGACCGTAAAACAGAAGGTCATCTCGACATAATTTTCTTCGGAAAAGGTGTGCTTCCACTCCAGATAAGTGCCGCTTTCGGCTTCTCTGGCGAAAGACAGCTCGGGATACCTGCTAATAAACGCCTTGTTCAAAATGCTGGCGGCGGAATCGCAGTCTTTCTTTGCAAGCATTGCGCTGTAGGTTTCGTACTTCTGCGCGTCCAGAAGAGTCTTTGCATCTGCAATCTTGCCCAGATCCGTCTTGGTGCCGTTTTGGCAGGTATATGTTTCGGCGAAGGTTGGAGACATCAAACCAGCCAGCATGGCAATTAGCGCAATAACGTCAAAAATCAGCTTCATATAACCATTGATCCGAAAAATTTTTTTATTCAATTGCTTACTGAACGGGCTGGTTCTTTTTTGGCGTGTATCCTGGAAAATGTTTCCATAGGAGTTTGTGAGGACTTTGCGCGATGCTTTTCAAAGCGTTTTTTTCTCCGCCGGCAAATCCGCTTCCAAAATTTCTATTCGGCCACGAATTTCACCGCACCGGTAGTTCAACTTGCAGGCGCGGTGAAGCATGAAATACTCTACCTCAGCGCTGTTTTTGAAAACCAATCCCATGCCCGCAAGGTCTGCCAGCAAGACAATTGAAGGAAGGTATTGCTGGTCGGCAAGCGTATATAATTGCCGAATTCCGAAATAGACTCCATCCCAGTGTATTTGTGGTCCCATGGGCATCTGCCTGTGGGTGTAGTAGATTCCCCCTTCGGGAGTTTCCCTGTAAGCGAGTTTCAGACTCTCGACCAGTTTTACTGAAAAACAGAACTGCAAATCACGATATTTGGCGTCGAGGAACGAATATCTCCACTCTTTATAATTCTCAGACACCAAATCATTGATATTTGCGAATTGTAGATACCGGTTGGTAAATCCGGTCCTCAGCAGGTTCTCAGCCTCATCGCATTGAGCGGTGTCCAGCAAATGCTTGTAATTTTTGTACTTTTTCTTTCCCAGCAAAGATTCCGCATCAGCGAGTTCATCGAGCATCAACTTCGTTTCGTTCTCCCAGGTGTAGATATTTCCCCACGGGTAATATCCTGGTGCGTCGTGGGACTGAACGTTTGGCGCATCCAAGAATAACCCCGCCGCGAAAAACAAAACGCTACCTAAAAATCTCATCTGAAAATCCAATCACAACACTCAAACAAGCCGGGTATGTAAATTTATCCCCGACCATTCCGGCCTGACTATTCTGCCATCTCCAAAATACATATATTTATGGAGAATGGAATGACGGTTCGCCAGAACTGACTTTAATTTTTTCCCTCATGATCCCTCGAGACGGTGGCCTTTAATTCGCTCGCGGCAGTTCGCGCTAACGCGCTCGCGCCTCCGTGGGGGGCGGCGCATTATGGGACGATCATCTTATCCCCACTCGGTTCCCTCGTTCGGTTTGATCTCGCCGGGGGGGGGGGGCGCTTGGCCCCTTGTCGCGAACTATATTGTTCGCTCCTAACCTCATCCAAAACCCGTCGAGGAATGAATACAAACAAGGTGTTCATTTCTTTTCCATCTTCATCCCTCGAGACGGTGGCTTTCGCCACCTCCTCGGGATGAGGTTCGGGGGTTGCCGCATGAATCAAGATCAGCCCGCGCGAACAGAGGGAGCGCGGCTAGGTTGATCGACTCAAAGCCCGTCTCGAACCATGGCGCAATGTACGGAAGTTTTTTTTGCGCTCTGGTTAAAACCATTTTTCTTGACCGCCCCAATGTTCCGTGACAAGTCAGCGCGATTGATTTCTTCTTATGTTTGAAGGCAGCTCACATGGCGTCCAGTACCCAGAAAATTCCTGCAACCGTTATCACCGGCTTTCTTGGCGCGGGCAAAACCACCCTCATCCGCAACCTGCTTGAAAATGCGAACGGCAAGCGCATTGCGCTGATTATCAACGAGTTCGGCGATGTAGGTGTTGATGGCGAGGTGCTAAAAGGCTGCGGCGATGAGCTGTGCGCAGAAGATGATGTGGTGGAGCTGGCCAACGGGTGCATTTGCTGCACGGTGGCAGATGATTTTATCCCCACCATGGAAAAGCTTCTGGGCCGCGAGAACCAGCCCGACCATATTGTGATTGAAACCTCTGGCCTTGCCCTGCCCCAGCCTTTGGTGCGGGCATTCAACTGGCCGGAAATCTCTGCCAATGTGACCGTTGACGGGGTGATTACGGTGGTTGATGCGCCGGCGGTTTCAGAGGGCCGGTTCGCCAGCGACGAAGGCGCCGTTCAGGAACAGCGCGAGGCTGATGAGGCCCTTGACCATGAAAGCCCGCTGGAAGAACTGTTCGAAGACCAGCTCGCTTGCGCCGATATGATTCTTCTGAACAAGGCTGACTTGCTGGACGGCGAGGCCATGGCGGCGATTGAGGAAGATTTGAAAGGTGAAGTGCGGGCCGGGGTTCATTTCGTGCGCGCCAGCCACGGGGATGTGGCCCCTTCAGTTCTGCTCGGCATCGGGGCCGAAGCACAAGGG
>JBPCVY010000077.1:0-10621 GCA_051010055.1 Hyphomicrobiales bacterium
CCGCTACAGAGCTGATGACCCGCAAACACAATTTGCTGGCAACTGCTTGACCTGAATTTTTCTCCTCTTGCCGCCGGCACTGTCCGGGCCTGGCAAGGGGAGGCAAACACCATAGCCGCCGATGAAAAAGTTGGCGTAATGCGTTCATAAGAGCGCTCCACAGCCCGCCCTGACCGGGAAAGTGGCTGCTGGGGATGCGAATTGCGCTGCTCCCAGGTGGTTGCAGGAAACTTGCTCTAGCAAGCGATTGGTGCCCCATGGACCTTAGCCCGGCAGATGATTTTGATTTCAAACGTGGCAGCGGCGATGTGCTGTTGATCGCCTGCGGGGCGCTGGCGCGTGAAATCGTGCAGTTGATCGAGCTCAATGGCTGGACCCACCTGGATGTCGCCTGCCTGCCGGCGAAATGGCACAATACTCCTGAAAAGATACCTGGCGGCGTGCGCGAAAAGATAAAGGCTGCCAAAGAAAAGTACCGGAAGATCTGCTGCGTCTATGCCGATTGTGGCACCGGCGGGCTGCTCGACAAGGTGCTTGAAGAAGAAGGGGTGGAGCGTATTGGTGGGCCCCATTGCTATTCATTTTTTATGGGCAATGAAGCATTCGATGCGAAATGGGATGAGGATTTCACCGCCTTTTTCCTCACTGATTATCTGGCGCGCCATTTCGACAAGCTGGTTTGGGAAGGTTTTGGCATCGCCAAACATCCCGAATTGCGGGACATGTACTTCGCTAACTATACGAAGTTGATTTACCTGGCGCAGGCGCCCACCGATGAGCTGCGGGCAGCTGCCGAAAGCGCCGCTGAACGGCTCGGTCTTGATTATGAGTACCGGGAAACGGGTTTCGGCGACTTGAGCGCCTTTATGGAAGAGGCGCGGTAATCCGCGCCCCCACCACTTTTTGGGATTTATATTCCTGTGAACAGGCAGCCCACTGCGAGAACGCCGTAGCTGATTGCGAGCACCCAGAATGCTGGAAGCGGAATTACCGCTGCAATGCCAAGGCCGGCGAGAATGCCGAGAATCGCGATTACGAGCGAGACGAGAAAGATCACCAGTGTTGGTGCACTTAATTTCATTTGTTTTTCCAATCTTCTTTAAAAACATGACCGGCCCAAAAAAGGCAGGCCCGTCAACACAACTCAAAATGCGCACACATGTCGATACTGGTTTATCAGCAATACTGATGCCAGCTCAGTTTGTGCGCTACGCTAGTTACAGCGGATTCACTGTAACGTTTGGAATCTCTTGAATAAATAGCGTTTGACCGGGTGTGTGGATAACGCTGGCCGGAAACAAAACGAAGAGGAGAAAACCGCTACGGGCAGGTGTACCGGATGGTCCAGAATTCGTGCTTCTTGTTGTAGGCGTGGCTGTTGTAGACGGGGAACGGGAAAACCCCTTCACCGCAAACCCCGCGTTGCGACAGATACTGGGCGCCAACCTGTTCAGAACGCGTCCGGTCGGCGGATGTTTCTTTCAGAACATAGGCCATACCGGTAACCTCGACAGTAGAGGCGCCGCGCGAGCTGTCTTTCAAAAGCACCGTGTAACTTTGGTCTTGAAACACATAGGTTTGCGGTACCGGGCGGGTGTCGATTGCATCAAACTTGCCCGGTTTTGGCTTGGCGCAGCCTGCAAGGGCCAAGGTGAGCCCGGCCATAACCACAAGAGCGGTTCTTGTTAGGTGGTGCGTTCTGAATTCATTGCGAAACGGCACGCTCAGCAATCTCCGTTTTGGGCCGCCATGAACAAGGCCCGGATATTTATTAAGCCTGAATGGCCATCCTCTTAAAAGGCTTTTTGCCTTGTTTCAATCGCTTTCCGGGTAGTGGGGCACATTGGTGGAAAGTTCATAATAATCGCCCTTCCAGTCGGTGTAGATATGGGCAAAGCCGGGCACATCTAAATCGCGGTCAAATGCGCCGGAATGAATGAAAATCCGGTCATTGTCCCTATCAGAACGCCAGAACAGGGATGAGCCACATGTGCCGCAAAAGCCGCGCTTTGCTGTTTTGCTTGCCCGGTACCATTTCAGGGTGCCGTCTTTCAGGAATTTTAAATTTGCAACGGGCCATTCAGCAGCAGCTGAATGGTGCCCGGTTTGCTTGCGGCATTGGATGCAGTGGCAGTAATAAATTCCTGTGGTGGGGGCGGAGACTTCAAACTTAACGCCGCCACACAGGCATGAACCGGAATGTGTTTTATCGCTCATGCCTGTTTCCTGCCTTTCTTTCCTCAATCGCTCTCGGAATAATGGGGGACGTCTTCGGAAAGCTCGTAGTAATCGCCTTTCCAGTCCACATAGATATCTGATTGTGTGGTAAGGCCGGTTTCACCGTCAAGGGTGCCGGCGGCGATTGAAATTTTCTCCTTATTGTCGTCTGCCTGCCAGAACAGGGTCGCGCTGCAAGTGTCACAAAAGGCGCGCATGGCCGTATCGCTTGCCCGGTACCATTTCAGGGTTTCATCTTTGGTGAGCTTGAAATTTGCGGTATCGGCCCTTGTGGCGGCCATAAAGTGGCCTGTCTGCTTGCGGCACTGGATGCAATGGCAGTTAATCACGTCACGCATCGGGCCGGTAATTTCGTAGGTAACACCGCCGCACAGGCATGACCCTTTTCTTATTTCTTCACTCATAAATGGGGCCTCCGGGCTTTTAAAAATGCGCGCATATGGAACTGCATTTGTGCTGATTTGTAAACGAAATCCTGGCCCAACGGGCAGGCGAGACGGGCAAGGCAACCGCCATTGTTGCAATCATCACCAGATGAAGTGCTCAGATGCGCCGCACAGGCTTCAACGTCATAGTTTTGCCCGTCAAAAGCAGACACGGGGCAGGCAGAAAGGCAAGGTTTGTCCGGGCAACCTTCACACGGGTGGGCGCTTTGGTTTGCGGCGGGAAGGGAAATCTCGCTGGTGAAGCAAAGGGCCGCCCGATAGGCGCTCCACAAGCCGAATTCCGGGTGAACATTGAGCCCCAACGGTGAGATGAACCCGGCGCCGGCAGCGCGTGCCCAGCGCTGGAAGGGAAGGGGCGGGGTATCGAACGGGAAAACGGCGTGCGCCCCAAGCGAGCTTGCCAGTTTTTGCAGGACCTGGCGGGTCCAGTCATCAAGGGTATCGCGGGCGGGGTTTTGTTCAGCGGCAAAGCGCTGCCACATGGCCGGGCCCACATTGCCAATCAGAAAAAGGGTTCTGGCACCAAAAGGCGCGGCGTCTTGCGGGCCGGGGTGAAACGCCCTCAGCACCGCAAAACCGTCCTCCCCAGCACTTTCACAAATCTCGTTATATGTATTCACAGCACCGGCCTTTCCGGTGCATGATGACCATACTTATTCCGCAGCGTCGAGCTTAATGACGCCGCGGCGGATTTGGTCTTCCTCGATGGATTCAAACAGGGCGCGGAAATTGCCTTCGCCAAAGCCGTCATCGCCCTTGCGTTCGATAAATTCGAAGAAGATGGGGCCGATGCAGGTTTGCGAGAAAATCTGTAGCAGCACCTTTGTGTGGCCGCCGTCAACGACGCCTTCACCATCAATCAGAATGCCGTGTTTGGCCATGCGCTCCAGCGGTTCGCCATGACCTGCAAGGCGGTCATCCACCTTGTTGTAATAGGCATCGGGCGGTGCGGGCATGAACGCAAGGCCGTTTGCGTTAAGTTGCTCAACAGAGGCGTAGATATCCCGGCAGCCACAGGCAATATGTTGAATGCCTTCACCCTTGTACGCGCGCAGATACTCTTCAATCTGGCTCTGCTCGTCGGCGGATTCGTTGATGGGAATGCGGATTTTCCCGCACGGGCTGGTCATGGCCCGCGAGAACAGCCCCGTTACCTTGCCTTCAATGTCGAAAAACCGGATTTGCCGGAAGTTGAAGAGCTTTCCGTACCAATCCGCCCACACATCCATGCGTCCGCGGAACACATTGTGGGTGAGGTGATCGATGTAATAGAGCCCGGCGCCCTCGTTCACGGCTGCATCCGTCCAGGTGAACTCATCGTGCGCCGGCAGGCCCGATTCATCATCAATGAAATAGATAAGCGAGCCGCCAATGCCCTTAATGGTCGGCACATCGAATGTAAGCCCGTCGCGCCCTGCAGGTTCGGCCCCCAATTTTACCGCATGGTCGAAAGCGTGTTTGGCATCAACCACCCGCCAGCCCATAGAAACCGCACATGGTCCATGTGCATCCACAAAGCGCGCCGCAAAGCTTTCTGGTTCAGCGGTTACCACATAAGTCACATCGCCCTGCTGCCACAGGGTAATGTCCCGGGATTTGTGGTGCGCGGTGGGCGCAAAGCCCATAGAGGTGAAAAGCTCTGCCAGTTTTTCAGGCTCAGGATGGGCGAACTCAACAAAAGCAAAGCCGTTGGTACCGGCCGGGTTGGCGGTTGAAATTTCCGCCTGGGGTGCATCATGCGGGAAGGGACCCATGGCATATCTCCTCAAATTTTAGATCTTGAACGAGATAATATCGCGTTTCGCGCGCACGATGTGCGCGTTGTGTGGGAAAAGTCTTGAAATATTGCGTAGAATAGGCAATATTTATTAATATTATGCAAGAAAAAGTGCATCTTGACGCTTTCGACCGCACGATTCTCGCAGAGCTCCAGGAGAACGGGCATCTCACCAACCAGGAGCTTGCAGAACGGGTTCACCTTTCCGCCTCGCAATGCTCGCGGCGGCGCGCACGGCTGGAAAGGGAAGGCTATATATCCGGCTATCGGGCCGTTCTTGACCCGGCAAAGCTTGGCTTTGCGTTCGTGGTGTTTGTCGAGGTGAAACTGGGCGACCATTCCGGCGACAATGCAGACAAGTTCCGCCGGCTGGTAGACGCCACCCCGGCCATCCAGGCATGCTATGCGCTTACCGGTGATTTCGATTATCTGGTGAAAGCGTCAGTTCCCGGCCTGCCGGGCCTGCAATCGCTCATCAACGATATTCTTCTGCCCCACCCGGCCATTTCCCAAGTGCGCTCCAACATTGTGCTTGAGGAACTGAAAAGCGGCGACCGCCTTCCGATAGGGTGAGGACCTGGGGGGCGGCTGCCCACCTGCCCACATCCCAAACCTGACGAGGGATGAAGGAAAGCGGGGTGGTTGTTTCTTTTCCCTCGTCATCCCTCGAGACGGTGGCTCTCGCCACCTCCTCGGGATGAGGATGGGGGGTTGCCGTGCCTTCCGACCTCATGGTGAGGAGCGGTGCGCAAGCACCGCGTCTCGAACCATGGATGCAGGTTCGGATTCTATTCCCTCTTCATCCTTGGAGACGCATCGCAGACGCGATGCTCCTCAGGGTGAGGATTGGGTGTGCCGTTCCCCTACCGAACCACCATCACAGAACATTTTGCGTGGCGGACGACGCGGGCAGCCGTGGAGCCGAGGAAGTAGTCCTGAATGCCCGGCTTGTGGGAGGCGATGATGATGAGGTCTATATTCTCATCTTCCGCCGTTTCCAAAATGGTGCGGTAGGCGTGGCCGGTAATCACCTTGGCCTCGCACTTGATGCCAGCACCTTCTGCAATCGCCTTGAGCTCATCCACGGCGGCCTGGCGTGAATGGGCCATAATGTCCTTGGGCAATTGCTCAACCACATAGGTGGGAACTTCTTCAACCACGTTGAGCAGGATAACGCGCGAGTTTTCTTCAGCATGGAGCTTGGCAATATCGATCATAGATGCGCCTTCCTTGGCGTGCGACAGATCGATTGGAACCATTATTGTTTTAAACATGTTTTCCTCTTCGCTTCTGAACCTGGCCGATTTTGAGGCAAACCGCGTCCACACCCAGCTTGTCAACAGGACCTTAAGTGTACCGAACCTACTCTTTATTTTGATATTCGCACGGCATGTTTCAAGGTGAAACAGAAAAATTAGATATACAAAACCGCTTAAAGAAAAAGATGAATATCAAATAGGAATTAGTCGAGTTGCTTCCTAAGAAAATACAACATATAGTTGCGTAAAAGATAAAATGTGACTTGGGAGGGAAAAATGACGAGGTTTTGTTATGGAATTTATATAGCTTGGCTGGCGTTTTCTTTTTCGATCGGCAGTGCTGTTGCTCAGGACCAAAAGCCAAGAACGGTTTTAAGCGCCTTGGGTCAATGGTTTTCCAAACTGGTGGACAGTGAGCCGGAAGGCGTTGGAAAGAACCAGGCTGGAGACGGTGCGCTTCTGAACCCGGATGCAACCGCCAAGGCAATGGCCAAGCGGTTCAAGCTTTTGCGCGGTTCAGATTTCATACCTGAAAGCAATTTTCCGGTTGGTTACTTGCGTGTTTACTTCAATGCCGTTGATTGGCGCGGCAATAATTACGGGCTGAAAGACCCGGATACAAAGAGCATTTTCGACAGGACAATCCTCGACTGGGCGAAGAGCCTGCTTGCCACCCGAAACAGGGACTATCTGGTGACCCTTGATATTCTTGATAATTCGGCGCGGGTGATTGCAAGCCAGCCGATTTTTCATTTCAAATATGAATCCGGGTTTTCATACAAAAGCGAATTCATGAGCCAAAACATTAACGGGTATATAGGTTACCCAGTTTTGTCGGATGAACCGGTAAAAGTGCGCCTGAGCGTGCGTTATCTGGATGATCTCAACGCATCGCAAACGGTTGATGCGCTTGTTGCAGCGGCAAGTGCTGCACTCACAGGCGGAGTGGTGCCCACTAATGTCGCCTCAATTTTCAAAGCGGTTCAGGTGCCTGCCATAAACACCAAATTGGCGGACTTGCAGACAAAATTCGGACAGTTCAAGGAAATCGAAAAAGTCTCGCGCACAGCTGAGCTGAGTTACAAAAAGGAGGACGACAAATATATCGGCTTTGTTTACCACTTTTTGGCGCCAAATCTTGGCGATCAAGACGTGCTCAAGCTAAAAGTGAAATTGGAATATTCCAACAGTTTGCTCACCAGCGGAAGCGGCGGTTCGATTGACACAGATTTGGTGAATGTTGCCGGTAAAAGAATTCAGGAAAAAGAGGCAAGTTTTCCAATGCTTGTTCCATTCGTAAAAGCAAACGCGGTGTTTCAGGAGCGCTGGCAGGGGATTTCAAAAGCTAAAATGGCTTCGATTTGCGACGCCATTCGCGGCTCGTTCCGTGGCAAACTTACTGCAATGTACGCGTCATTGGGTTTAGAGGCTTTCCTAGATTCTCAGCGCGGAACAATCGCGCCGCACTGGGACCCCAATTGTTACCGGCAGGATGATCTGGACGCCTTGAAGCTGTTGCGGCCCGGCAAAAAGACGACATTTGAAGCGCCGAATTTTAACGGGGATACGGCAACGCGTGTGAGTTTCGCCCAGCAAATAAAAGGGTTCTTGGATGCTGCGCGCGTGCTTTTGCTGAGCACCCATGCAGATTTGCAATCACCAGTGGCTGCGGATGCGATAGCAACACGGCAAGGCCAGATTACCGCAAAGCTGAACGGCGGCAATATTCAAATGACAGGTATGCCGGAATTCTTTGGTAACGCCTACCCGAACGAAGCCTACAATTCAGGCTGGCTAGTACATGCGCTTTTTTCCACGCGCACCGGGACCACGGGATGTTACTGGCGCGATGCGCACTCCACCGCGGAAGAGCCAAATATCGGCACGATGCTGTCCGAGCATTCCGGCAAAATCTATGCGCACAAAATCATCTTTGAAAAATCCAAGAAAGAGGGCGTTTCCATACGCCCGCTCAAATGGGAGATATTCCAGGCGCCATCAGCTTTGCTGAAAAAGTACAGCGACAAGTTCACGCAAGGATGCCCGACAACCAAGTGGAAGCCTTGGGCTGGCGTTTGACGCAAAGCTTCACATCTCCCGGGCGTTCGCTCGCATAGCTGTTCAGAAGCCACATGAAGGAATGGCCATAAAAGCTGCATAGGCCTAATGTCGGCCCGAAATGCAGCGGCGTGAAAAAACATTCTTTGAAAACGGCTGGTGCCGGTTTGAAACTGACCCGGCGGTTGAACGCTGGATTGAGGCGGCCTTGCCGGTTGCGCGCAAAGCCGCCCATGCGCCTGAATATGCTGAATGGCTTAGGTGCGGCGGCACCTGGTTTGCTGGCGTAAATGCCCTCGATAATGATGCAACAGGAGCCGTTCCGGGCGGGCCCCCATTGTCCGGCGAAGGGGTGGAGTTCATTCAGAACGTGCTTGGGCTCGATGACTTTGAGTGGGACCGGGGCCAGATTTCCATCTGCTATCCCGGTTATCCCAAACCAATGGAAAGCGAACCGGAGACAGCATTCAAATACCGCCTCAAGCGGGATGCGGCCCATGTGGACGGGCTGCACCCTGTCGGCCCTGAGCGCAGGCGGTATTTGCGCGAAATGCACGGGTTCTTGCTTGGCCTGCCGCTGGTGGAGGCAGATGCCGGCGCTGCGCCGTTTGTGGTGTGGGAAGGCTCCCATGAAATCATGCGGAAAATGTTCGCTGAGTTTTTTGGCGGGCTTGAACCGGCTGAATGGGCTGATGTTGATGCAACTGAGGCCTATCACGCTGCCCGCCGCCGGGCAACTGACACCTGCCGCCGGGTTGAAATCACCGCAGCGCCCGGTGAGGCATATCTGGTGCACCGGTTTGCCCTTCATGGGGTTGCGCCCTGGGCAAATGGTGCGCAAGCCGGGGCCGACGGGCGCATGATTGCCTATTTCAGGCCGGCCCAGGACGATGCCCGCCGCTGGCTGGGGGATAGATGAGGGTTATTTCTTTTGCACCACAAGGCCGAGTTTTATCAAAAGCGAAAGCGGGATGCATTTGCCGAAATTCGGGCCGGGCTGAATAACGCGGGCAAAACATTCCGGTGAGCCGCGCGCCTTTCGCGCCCGGTGGCTGAAGCCGAATGTTGCTTTGGGCAATTTGCCGGTAATCGGAAAGCCCGCCATGCGCAAATGACGGCGCACCTTGCGGCAATAATTTACCGAGCGCACCGAAAACCGCGTCTCACCGTGGCCGGCGCGGTATTTCATCACCGCGGTGCAAATGTCCTTGCCGCCAAGGCGCCATGCCTGGGCCAGATAAGTGGTGCCGAGGCGGATATTGTTCTCAGGCTTTTGAAGCTCAACATTGTCGCCGTTAAATCCAAGCAGTTTGGCCGTTGGCGGCATAACCTGCATCAATCCGACCTCGCCGGCCGCGCCGCGCGCTCTTTTCTTGTAGCGGCTTTCAACAAACATCACCGCGTCAACCAGCTCGTAAGGCACGCCTTGCTTGCCCGCTTCCGCACGGGCGATGGCTTGATAGTCAGCCTTGGTTTTTGGTTGCGCCTTGAGGTGTTCACCGGCATGAGGCGGTTTTGCGCTGGCGCCAGCGAGCGGGAATAATCCGGCCCCAAGAATGAGAAAAATGAACCGTAATCGATAATTTTTGCCAGATACTGTCACAGGTCCAGCGCGCCTTTCCCAGTGGCATGCATGCGAAAATTATACGGAGGAAATGTAGCGTTTCATCTCCTCGGCTTCGAACTCGGCTTCGGCAATGCGCCATTTTACAACATCACCAATGGAGATAATGCCGGCAAGCTGGCCATCTTCGACAACCGGCAGGTGCCGGAAACGGTTCTCTGTCATGGTGGTCATGAGGCTGGAAACCGAATCTTCCGGAGTGCACGTCACCACCGAAGAGGTCATAAAATCACCAACCGTACTGTGCAGGGCCTTGGCGCCCTGGCGCGAAATGGCCCGAACCACATCACGTTCTGACAAAATACCGGCAATTCCGCCGTCTTCGCCGGTAACAACCAAAGCTCCAATGCGTTTGGTTGCCAGTGTTTGGGCGACATCGATAAGCGGGTCGCCGGCACTGACCGTCGCAACTTCAGAGCCTTTTTCCTTCAATATTCCAGCTACATTCATCTGGCATTCTCCCAATACGGATAAAAATTGCCCGCATGATTATGGCATCTTATCAGGGGATTATGTCAAGAAACTGCGCTCATTCTTAAGTGAGTTCAGAAATCGACGGGCACACCGCCTTCTGCAACGCGCCGGTCGACGAAGGCGTCCAGTTCTTCTTCCACGGCCTCATCCATGGGGGGTTGCTTATAGTCTTCAAGAGCGGCCTTCCACACCGTGTTTGCCTTTTGCATGGCGGTCGGGGAGCCTGCCTCAACCCAGGCCTCGTGGTTGCGCCAGTCTGAGATGATCGGAGCGTAAAATGCTGTTTTATAACGGTCCTGGGTGTGCTGGGTGCCGAAAAAATGCCCCGCTGGACCCACATCAGCCATGGCTTCCATGGCAAGTTCGCCCTCATCAATCGCCACCGGCTTGAGGAACTCGGCCACCATTTGCAGAAGGTCGATATCAAGGGCGAGCTTCTCAAATGATGCCTGAAGGCCCCCTTCCATCCATCCGGCTGCATGTTTGATGAAATTGCCGTGGCCCATGGTGACAGCCCACAGGGAAAAAACTGATTCGTAGGCTGCCTGAGCATCAACAGTGTTGGCGGCATTCACATTGGATGTGCGGTAGGGCACCTTGTATTTGCGCGCCAGTTGCCCGCCAATTATCGCGGTTTTCATGTATTCCGGGGTGCCGAATGCGGGCGCGCCTGATTTCATATCAACGTTTGAGGTAAATCCCCCATAGATGACAGGGGCGCCGGGCCTGACAAGCTGGGTCATCA
>JBPCVY010000078.1:0-17304 GCA_051010055.1 Hyphomicrobiales bacterium
CATCCACGGCATTGCAACAGGGAACAAAAGCGAGTTGGACGATCTTGTTGCCGCAAGCCTGGAAAGCGCCGGATTGTTCGAAGAGGTAAAGGACAGGCTCCATTCGCCGGGAACCGGTCTGTCGGGCGGGCAGCAGCAGCGCCTGTGTATCGCGCGCGCCATTGCGGTTCGCCCCGAGGTTATCTTGATGGATGAGCCTTGTTCGGCCCTCGACCCTATCGCAACAGCAAGGATTGAGGAGCTGATAGATGAGCTTCGCCGGGATTATACGATCGTCATCGTAACCCACTCCATGCAGCAGGCGGCGCGCGTTTCCCAGCAAACAGCGTTTTTCCACCTCGGCTATCTGGTTGAGACAGGTGACACCGACCAGATTTTCACCAACCCCAGTGACCAGCGCACCCAGGATTACATTACCGGGCGTTTTGGATAGGAGCCCCTATGGCTGATCATATTGTTTCAGCATTTGACGACGATCTTGAAATTCTCAACCGCAACATTGCGCAAATGGGGGGGCTTGCTGAAGAACAGCTCGCAGCTTCCGTTGATGCGCTGGTGCGCAATGATCAAGAGCTTGCAAGCCAGGTCATCCGCGATGATGTGAAAATCGACGATCTGGAGCGGGAAATCGAAGAAAAGGCGATTTTGACAATCGCCAAGCGTCAACCGATGGCGCTCGATTTGCGCCAGATCATGACGGCCATCAAGATTGCCTCCGACCTTGAGCGTATCGGCGACCTTGCCAAGAACATCTCAAAGCGCAGTTCAGCATTGAGTGATGAACGGCCGAAGAAAATCATCTCCGGGCTGAAGTCCATGGGCAAGCTTGCCCTCAACCAGCTAAAGAATGTGCTCGATGCCTATATTCAGCGTGATGCCGAGAAAGCGCGCCAGGTGTGGCAGGACGACGAAGAACTCGATGCGATGTATAATTCGGTCTTTCGCGAATTGCTGACCTATATGATGGAAGATCCGCGCAATATTGGCATCTGCACCCATCTTCTGTTTGGTGCAAAAAATATCGAGCGGATTGGAGATCACGCAACAAACATTGCGGAGAATGTTCATTACCTCGTGCACGGTGTGCCTTTAATCGAAGAGCGGCCAAAGAGTGATGTCACCAGCGAAACCAAAATTGAAGTCGAAATCTGAGCCACATACTCAACGGCTCGGCGCTATGAATAAATCTGTTCTCGTTGTCGAAGACGAGGAAGCGATCCAGGTTCTTTTGAAATACAACCTGGAAGCAGAGGGCTTCCACGTTCGGTTAACCGATACCGGCGATGATGTCGGTATGATGATCGACGAGGAACGCCCCGATCTCATCCTTCTGGACTGGATGCTGCCGGGATTGTCTGGCATTGAAGTGTGCCGGATGGTTCGCTCGCGGCCCGACACCCGTGAAATTCCAATAATCATGCTCACCGCCCGCGGCGAAGAGGCAGAACGGGTTCGCGGCCTTGCCACCGGTGCGGATGATTATGTTGTGAAACCGTTTTCCGTGCCTGAGCTGCTTGCGCGGGTGCGTTCCTTGCTCCGGCGGGTCAATATCCAACAAGTCGCCGATATGCTGAACATTGGCGATATAGAGCTGAACCGGCGCACCCGCCGGGTGAGCCGTGGCGAAAAAGATATCGATCTGTCGCCAACCGAGTTCCGGCTGCTTGAACATCTGATGGAAAATCCAGGCCGGGTTTATCCGCGTGAGGCATTGCAGGACGCCGTATGGGGCCGCGACATATACGTTGATGAACGCACGGTCGATGTGCATGTGGGCCGGTTGCGTAAGGCGCTCAACAAGGGCCGCAAGAAAGACCCAATCCGCACGGTGCGCGGCGTTGGCTATTCCTTCGACGAGCGCTACGCCGCCTGAGGCACCGGGTGCTCATTTCCCAATAAAAATGGCCGGTTAAATCAACCCCCGATCAACCGGCCAGATTAGACCCTCTCTCCAGGTGAGGGAGGTTTTACAGCTTACCCCGTGCGCCGGCGCCGGCGCCCATGGGCGGGTTGATGAGCGACTTGCACGTGGTGTTCGCAATATGGGTGCCCGGTTTTGGGCGTTGCCCCACAGAAGCAAAACTCATCGGTTCCCGGATCGCCAATCGGCCAACGGCAGGTGCGATCAGAAAGCTGCAGTATATCGCAGCGTGATCCCGGCGGCAGCTCAACTGCGCGTATGGGTGATGGCGTTGGTTCTGGAAGGGTTTCTGCGGCTTCTTCAATTGCTGCTTTTAAAGCTGCAGAACCGGCGCTATGGAATGAGGGGGTTGCCTTTGATGGATGGCTCGGCTCGCGCGTGCGGCGTTGCTTTGGCTTGGCTGCCCGGGAAGGGGTTGCGCGGCCGGAAAGTCCCAGGCGGTGAACCTTGCCGATAACGGCGTTTCTTGTCACCCCACCAAGCCTGTTAGCAATTTGACTGGCGCTCAAGCCTTCCGCCCACAGCTTTTTAAGAATTTCGACCCGATCATCCGTCCACGCCATAACATTCCTCCGCCGAAAATACGATTTGGGTGCTCAGACTCCACCCGCCAGCACCGAATCGCGATGATACGGTGCGAAAATCTCACTAATACTCAGAAAACACTACATGTCGTAGTCTGTGATCTGGAGACTACTATATAAGCCGCCTGCGAAGCAAGATTCCGTGGTTCTTTTTGCTTCTGTTTTCCCCAGATAATCGTTGGGCGGCTCTTCGGAACCGAAAATGCGCAGCGTCACCAATAGGTTAACAATGTATTTACGCCCACTGCCATGTGACGGTTTGACTCAGTTGGAAAACGGGCTGCAGTTGAGGTTGCCAGAGATCATCGCCGCCGTTGACCTTAAGGGGTGTTATTGGGTAAGTTCGGCAAGCGAAATGCAAGCGGTGCCGCCGGATGACTGGCGGCATTTTTCTTTCGCACAGCTACTCCTCATGCATTGAGAAGGCCGGAGAAACAACATGTCTGGTTCAATTTTTGGAACGTACAGCCTCACGGAGTTTGCCCTTGTCAAGGGTCAAGGCACGCGCGTTTGGGCTGATAACGGCCAGGAATATCTGGACTTTGGTGCAGGCATTGCGGTGAACAGCCTCGGGCACGCTCACCCGCATCTTGTTGAGACACTGCAAGATCAGGCGACAAAACTCTGGCATGTGTCCAACCTTTACCGGATTGCCGGCCAGGAGCGCCTTGCTGACAGGCTGACGGATGCAACGTTTGCCGACAAGGTATTCTTCTGCAATTCAGGTGCTGAGGCGATGGAATGCGCTATAAAGGTTGCCCGCAAGTATCACGCCGAAAAAGGCAACCCGGAGCGCTACAAGGTAGTCACGTTCGAAGGCGCCTTTCATGGACGGACCCTTGCAACAATTGCAGCCGGCGGCCAGGAAAAACACCTTGCCGGATTTGGCCCAAAGGTTGAGGGCTTTGATCAGGTGCCGTTTGAAGATGTGGACGCGCTCAACGCTGCGATAACCCCTGAGACAGCGGCCATATTGATTGAGCCCATCCAGGGGGAAGGCGGTGTGCGCCCGGTCTCGGGTGAGTTCTTACGGAAATTGCGCAAGATTTGCGATGAGCACGGTTTGCTTTTGATTTTTGATGAGGTTCAGACCGGCATGGGCCGCACGGGAACACTTTTTGCCCATGAGCAGGCTGGTGTTACCCCTGATATTATGGGGACTGCGAAGGGCATAGGTGGCGGTTTTCCACTTGGCGCCTGCCTTGCGACAGAGGATGCGGCAAGCGGCATGACCGTGGGCTCCCACGGCTCGACATTTGGCGGCAATCCGCTCGCCTGCGCCGTCGGCAATGCGGTTCTCGACATTATGCTTGAAGATGGTTTCCTTGCGAGCGTACGCGAAAAGGCGCGCTCTTTGAACCAGAAACTTGGCGGGCTCGTGGGCAGTCATCCAGACGTTTTTGAAGCCGTTACCGGCGAGGGTTTGTTGCTTGGCCTGAAATGCAAAAAGCCAGTAGGCGAGGTTATGAATATGGCCGTGAAACATGGCTTGTTGACCGTTTCGGCTGGTAACAATGTTTTGCGCCTGGCGCCGCCGTTGGTGGTTTCCGATGAAGAAATTGAGAAAGCAGTTAAACTGCTCGATGAGGCAGCTTGCGAGCTGGAAGCTGAGACCGTAGGAGAGTAAACTGATGGCTGAAGTGCGGCATTTTCTGGACCTTGATAATTTTGACGCCGCAACTTTGCGCGGCATTCTCCATGCCGGGCGGTCGATGAAAGATGCCCGCGCAGGACAGCCGCGCGGCGCCGAAGACCAGAACACGCCACTCAATGGCAATATCCTGGCAATGATTTTCGAAAAGCCGTCTACCCGGACGAGAGTTTCCTTTGATGTCGGCATGCGTCAGCTTGGCGGTGAAACCATCGTTCTGGCGGCAAATGACCTGCAGCTTGGGCGCGGTGAGACGATTGCGGACACAGCGCAGGTTTTCTCGCGCTTTGTCGATGCGATCATGATCCGCTCAACCGACCACAACAAGGTTGCCGAGCTTGCCGAATGCGCCACCGTGCCGGTTATCAATGGCCTCACCGACTTGTCGCACCCGTGCCAGATCATGGCTGATGTTATGACAGTTGAAGAGCACAAAGGGCCGATTGGCAATAAGGTGGTTGCCTGGTCGGGAGACTGCAACAATGTTGCAAATTCCTGGATACACGCTGCTGCGGTGCTCGGGTTTGAATTGCGCCTTGGGTGTCCGGATGTGCTGGGGCCCAAGGAGGCGCTTTTGGACTGGGCGCAAGGGATTAATCCAGAAATTGTGCACATTGTTGATCCCGCACAAGCGGTGAAAGGTGCTGATGTTGTTGTTACGGATGTCTGGGAGTCCATGGGTGCGGAAAACACCGCAAACCTGCACAACCTTCTGCGCGGCTACCAGGTGGACGATAAACTGATGAGCAACGCCAAGCCCGATGCGGTATTCATGCACTGCCTGCCGGCGCGCCGCGGCGAAGAAGTGACCGCTGATGTCATTGACGGGCCACAATCAGTTGTATTCGATGAAGCGGAAAACCGTCTTCATGCACAAAAGGCAATTCTCACCTGGTGCATGGGCGCCGCGTAGCAGAACTTGCCAGCAGGACAAGCTGAATGAACCAGGAAAGCAGTTTGGTCGAGGAACTCGCCCAAAACCTATTGGGCGACGATATTGTCACGCCGTTTGAAGTTGAAGCACTCGGCGTGCGCGGGCGTGTGGTGCGTCTTGGCGATGCGGTAACCGCGTTGATTGAGCGGCACAATTATCCAGCAATCGTTTCTGCGGTTCTGGCGGAAGCTGTGGGGCTTGCGGCACTGCTTGGCACGACATTGAAGTTTGACGGCAAGTTCATACTGCAAACCCGCACAGATGGCCCGATCGATATGATTGTGGTGGATTTCGTGACGCCGGGCAGCGTGCGTGGATATGCCCATTTCGATGCCGAAAAGGTTGCAGAAATGGAGGCGGCCGGGAATACCGGCTCGCAGCATCTGCTGGGTGTTGGCCATCTTGCTATGACCATCGACCAGGGCCCGGACATGGAGCGCTATCAGGGAATTGTGGCTCTTGAAGGTGTATCGCTGGCGCAGGCCGCGCACGATTATTTCCAGCAATCAGAGCAAATCCCAACCGAAGTCAGGCTTGCCGCAGGCCCGGTCATCGCCATTGGTTCAGAAGGGCGCGAGACGTGGCGCATGGGCGGTATCCTCATCCAGCATCTGCCGCGCGAGGGAGAAGCCAGCCCGATGGAACTTTCCTCCGGCGATGCCCCTGAAGGTACGGGCACGGAAGGGCTTGATGAGCTGGAAGAGTGGGTGCGCGCCAAAGTGTTGATGGAAACAGTGGAAGATCACGAGCTGCTTGATCCCACCCTGACAACCGACAGGCTGCTTTTCCGGCTTTACCACGAAGACGGAGTGAGGGCGTATAACCCGCAGCCAGTGGTCCACAGTTGCCACTGTTCGCGCACACGCATTCAAACGGTTATTGAGGGCTTCACGGCTGAGGAAATTGCCGAGACCGCTGTTGACGGAAAAATTGTCGCCACGTGCGAATTTTGCGCCGAAACCTATGAGTTTGATGCAGGCAATATTGGCGGTTAATTAGTAGCTAATCAGCAGCAACGTGGGCAACGAGCCTATCCATGAACGCCTCGCACGCGCTTACCTGTTCAAGGCTCACATACTCATCCGGTTTATGGGCTTGGGCAATATTGCCGGGCCCGCAAATGACCGTTGGAATATCAATTTTCTGAAAATGGCCTGCCTCGGTCTGGTAGGAAACCGCGTAGGTTTCGTTCTGGCGGGCGAGCGCCATAACAAGTGTTTCTGCCGGAGAACCATCCTCAGGCACCAGCGCTGGCACAGCCAACGCAATCCGGTTTTCAATGCCAGTTTCAGTGCTTACCGCGTGCATATCGGGGATGAGTTTTTCCGAGAATGCGTTGATGCGCGCCAGAACTTCTTCGGCGTCATCACCCGGTAGTGCGCGCATCTCCCAGTCGATACGGCAGTGAAGGGGGGTGATGTTCAACGCGGTGCCGCCTTTTATGACCCCAACCTGGACCGTTGAATAGGGTGGTTCATACCGCCCGGATTTGTCGATACGTGCGCGGTACTCGACCGAAATCCGGTTGATTTCGCCGATAATCTCGCCCGCATACATAATCGCGTTAACACCCCGGTGCGCCAGGGAGGAATGGCTTTCAAGCCCGGTGACCTCGGTGACAAAGTTGTAGCCACCCTTATGGGCATTCACCACCGTCATGTCGCTGGGCTCGCCCACAATCACCGCGCGCGGCTTTGGCAGGTGCTCTTTCATGTGGTCGATGAGAGACTTGACACCGGTGCACCCCACTTCCTCATCATAGGAAAACGCGAAGTGAACAGGGGTCTTGGGATTTGCGGCAACCATGTCCGGAACCCGGGAAAGGGCAATTGCAATAAACCCTTTCATATCGCATGCGCCGCGGCCATAGAGCTTGCCGCCGCGTTCAACCAGCGCAAACGGGTTGCTTGACCAGGCCTGGCCTTCAACTGGAACCACATCGGTGTGTCCCGAAAGCACAATGCCGCCTTCATCCTGTGCGCCGATTGTGGCGTAGAGATTTGCCTTGGAACCGTCCTCATTGGGAACAAGCAGGCTCTCAATTCCCCAGCCGGCGAGATAATCCCGCACAAAGCTGATAAGTTCCATGTTCGAAAGACTGCTTGTCGTATCGAAGGAAATCAGCTTTTCCATCATCTCGCGCGCAGGAATGTGCTTGCCGGTCATGATGATCCTTTCATATGGCGGTTGGTCAGGTCTCAAATTATGAACGCCAGAACAAGGGTGAAAACAGAACCAGAACCGTGAAAAGTTCCAGCCTGCCAAGTAGCATGCCGAAACTCAACACCCATTTTGCTGTGGTGGGGAGATCGGCATAGGTGGTGACCGGCCCGACCACGTTGCCAAGCCCTGGCCCCACATTGGCAATCGCGCTTGCAGCCGCTGACAGCGAAGTGAGATTGTCGAGACCGATGAGATTGAGCGCCAGGGCGAGTGCGGCAAAGCAAATGAAAAACAGGAAGAAGAACGACATGACAGCTGCAATGACGTTATCAGGCAAAGGGTTGCCATTGTAGCGGGGCGAAAACACCCGATGCGGGTAGAGCATTCTGCTGACGCTGATGCGGACCGTTTCGAAAATTACCTGAAAACGGAACATTTTGATGCCGCAGGAAGTCGAACCCGCGCAGCCGCCCAAGAACATGATGCAAAAGAAGAACACCAGCGAAAAGCCGCCCCAAAGGCCATAGTCAGCGCTTGCATATCCTGTGCCTGTTGTAATGGAAATCACGTTGAAAATCGCAAGGCGCAGTGCCCGTGTTGGATCGTTGACACCCCAGAAAACCTGGTAGGCCCAGGCAATGGCGATGAGAACGCACAGCACTGAGAGAAAGAACCTTACCTGGGAATCCTGGTAAAGCGGCTTGGGATTGCCGCGCAGCATAATGAGATAAAGGGCAAATGGCAGCGACCCGCAAATCATGAACACAGCGGCCACCATATCCACAGTCCAGGACTGGAAGTAGGCGATGGAGTCGTCATGGTTGGAAAAGCCGCCAGTGGCAATGGTGGTCATGGAGTGGACTGTGGCGTCCAGAAGCTCCATGCCGCACAGGTAGTAGGCAGTCGCGCACAGCAAGGTGAAGCCGAAATAAAGCAGGGTAAGCGAGCCGGCAATCTGGGTTGCCCGCGGCAAGATCTTTTCCGATGTGTCTGAGGATTCCATCCGGAAGAGCTGCAATCCGCCAATTTGCAGCATCGGCAGAACTGCAATAGACATGACGATGATGCCGATACCGCCAATCCACTGCAAAAGCCCGCGCCACAGCAACAGGCCGGGTGGTGCATGGTCCAGTTTTTCGATAACGGTCGCACCGGTTGTGGTGAGCCCGGACATGCTTTCAAAAAAGGCATCGGTAATCGACAGGCCATAAGCGCCAATGCGGAAAGGCAGGGCGGCAAAGCTCACCAACGCAATCCAGGAAAGAACCGTCAGAATGAAAGCCTGCTTAACATTGAGCTGATGGGTGTGGCCCCACGTGGATAGGGTAAGCCCGATGCCGCAGAAAAGGGTTATGGCGGCGGAGAATGAGAAGGCCAGCCAGTCTGGATGGTTCTGCAGCAAATCCAGCAAAGCCGGCAGCAACATTGCACAGCCAAGCGATGTCAGGAGGATGCCGATTACCAGTACAATGGGTCTCAGATCGAGCACACGAGCACCTTACCGCAGAATATCGATTCGCCAGGGCCAGGACCCATGAGTATCATTCATTGTGTTGGACCCTAGTGCACCGCACCTTGTATGTGCGGGCTGTCGAGGGAGAAAGCGGGAATGGCAATATCAAACTCCTCACCACTATCAGTGATCATTCCGTAGCTGCCGACCATGAAGCCTGATGGCGTGGTAAGTGGCGCCCCGGAGGTATATTCGAAAGTCTCACCGGGCGCGAGCATTGGTTGTTCTCCCACCACGCCGTCACCGCGCACGATCTGCTCGTTGCCGTTGGCATCGGTGATTTTCCAGAACCTGGTGAGAAGTTGCACGTTTTCACGCCCCAGATTTTCAATCAAAATAGTGTATGCCCAGACATAACGCGCCTCATCGGGCTCGGAGTTTGTCTCCAGGTATTGCGGTTTGACGGAGACCCTTATTAAACGGGTTTCACTGCTGTACATGAGATTAGTCCTGAAACTGCGTAATTCAGTCCGCACAGGGGTGCTAGGATACCCCATCATGCGCTGGTCAATCTACCCTGCTGATTGTTATCCACCGGCATGCGGTTTGCCCTTGAACTTGGCCTGCATGGCGGGAATAGTGCCGCCACGAGTGCGGATTTGCGGACATTGAGATCATTATGAACAACATTGCGGCAATAGAAACAGACGGCGCAGGGATTTTGCCCGCCCATGCAATTAACGCCCTTGCGGAAAGCGGCGTGATCAACGCACGCCAGCCGTTCGATGCAGATCAGGTTCAGCCGGCAAGCCTCGACCTCAGGCTTGGCAAAACAGCCTACCGGGTGCGCGCCAGTTTCCTTCCCGGGGCAGGGGCAAGTGTGGAAGACCGCCTTGACAGTTTGGCGCTCCATCAAATCGATCTGGAAAATGGCGCCGTATTGGAAACGGGTTGCGTTTATATTGTTGAGTTGCAGGAATTCCTGGCATTGCCAGACGAGCTTTCTGCTGCGGCAAATCCGAAATCATCAACGGGCAGGTTGGATGTTTTCACCCGCGTCATCGCCGATTTTGCGCAGGAGTTCGACAAAGTACCCGCTGGTTATAACGGTCCTCTCTATGCGGAAATCTCCCCGCGCACATTTTCCATTCTGGCCCGCACAGGCTCGCGGCTTTCACAAATTAGGTTCCGCGCCGGTGCGTTTGAGGCATCGGATGCGCTGATTTTGAACCTGCACGATAAAGAACCACTCATCACGTCTGGCGACATAAACGTGGACAGCGGAATTGCGCTAACGGTTGATCTTACCCGTCAGTCGAAGGATGCCCCTGTTGGCTTTCGCGCCAAGCGGCATTCAGGCCTTATTGACGTGGATCGCAAGGCGGCTTGCGAGGTGCTTGATTTTTGGGAGCCCATCTGGGCTGAGCGGCAATTGGTGCTTGATCCTGACCAGTTCTACATTCTTGCCTCAAAAGAGGCGGTTCGGGTACCTCCTGACCATGCAGCGGAAATGACCCCGTTCAATCCGCTTGTCGGCGAGTTCCGGGTGCACTATGCCGGCTTCTTCGACCCCGGTTTTGGCCATTCTTCAGGTGGTGGGGAAGGGGCCCGGGCAGTGCTTGAAGTGCGCAGCCATGAAGTGCCGTTCATACTTGAGGATGGGCAAATTATCGGCCGGCTTATCTACGAGCCCCTGGTATCGGCGCCCGATCAGGTTTACGGCCAGGGCATCGGTTCAAACTATCAACGCCAGGGCCTGAAATTATCCAAGCATTTCAAGCCGTTTAAGGGCCACAACATCGCGAGTTAGATAGGTTTCCTATTCCGCTGCCGAGCACGAGCCGCCGCCTAGCACGCAAAACTTTGCGCAATGGGGATGGTTCAGTTTTACTGCGCCTTTCGAGAACGATCCCCCGTCGGCGCTGAAGGAATGGGCAAGGGTGCTTCCCATTTCAAATGCCGCATCATAGGGAAGCAGGGTGCACGGCAAGACAGCTGGGTTTTTCTCACCTTTGCGCTTGACCACCATTCTGCTCGTCGCACACATCATTGCTGATGGTTTGACACTCAATACATCCCAGCATTCAGTGGTGATTTCGGGAACCTCTGCTTCTTCGTCCATCTCAGGGAAAAGGACAAGCTCTGTGTGATTGTTGGCATCAAGTAGCCAGCTGCGCTCCTGGAACAGCTTCTGGTATCCCTGCCGGCCATCTGCTTCGGCCTCATTCCAGCATGTGCGCCCGGCAATGGCGATCGCAAACCCGTTTTCAACAAGCCAATCTATTCCGGCGATGGCCCTGGCAAATGAGCCGCGCCCGCGCTCCATATCATGGAGGGTTTCAGAATAGTGATCGAGTGAAACCCGCAACGCCAAAGCATCGCCATAAGTGTTTTTCAACTCAAGCAGGCCTTGTTTGATACGCGGGCGCATCATGGGCTGCATGGCGTTGGTCAAAATGAGTACCTTGAAACCGCGCTTGAGGGCGGATGCTGCCATGGCAATCATGTCCGGGTTCATGAACGGCTCACCGCCAGTGAAACCGATTTCAGTGGTGCCTAGGCGCATGCGTTCGATTTCATCGAAAAACCCGTTGGCATCGCTTAAGGAAAAATAGGAAAGCCGGGCGTTTGTCGGGCTCGATTCAATATAGCAACTTACGCATTCGATATTGCAAAGGCTCCCTGTGTTGATCCACAGGGTGTCGAGTTGTACGAAATCAACGCTTGCGCGCTGATCGCCCTTTACCGTGCGGTCGGGATCAGAAAATTTTCCTGTCCCCAAGGCCGGCTTTTCATAGATATCAAAGGTTTGTTCGCTCATGGTCGCGAACCTAACCGCATTGCATTAGTTCGCCTAGAGCCAAAGGCCTGCCATCACATAAAGTTGCAAAAATGTCAACGGGATAGAAAGTGGAGCGGGAATTTGCCCGCTGCACGAATTATAGGTCAGTCTTTGACTTCAAAGGTCAGTTTTATGGTGACGCGATAGGAGGTGATCTCATCTCCATCGACAACACACGAGTGTTCCTTGACCCAAGCAGAGCGGATGTTATCGACGCTTTTTGAAGCCCGTTTTACGGCCTGCTGGACAGCGTCTTCCCAGGATTTGGAAGAATCTTCCATCAGTTCGATTACTTTTAATGTCGCCATGATCAGTTCCTTTCGTAAAATTTAGTATTGAAAATCCCTGACAATTTATCTCATTCCCGTGTGACCAGCAATCAAGCCACGCAATCAAGGAACATCTGAGCTGTTAAATAGTGCCGCCGCGCCGCTTCAAAACCAGTGAGTTAGCGGGTGTGCTCTATCAACTCAGTTAACTGGGCAAACATTGCGTCCATCACCCGCTTCACCTCGGCTTCTTCGCCGGTGCGGACAAATTCCAGCAGCTCATCGCGCTTAAATGACATCACCTGGGCGCCGCCTTCACCGCCAAAGGCCGTGAAAAAATATGGCCTGCGGGCAAAAGAGGAAAGTCCGGCAAATTCGCCGGCGCTCGCGGTTGCCTTCCTTGTTGCAGATTCCAGATGCACCTTGCCATCAAGCACAAAGAAACAGGGGCCCTTGTCGCCTTGCTTGTAAAGAATTTCACCGAACTTCAATGATATGCGCTCCATCTGCAGTCTCCTTTTGGGGATCAACAAATGCCAGCCAGAGTGCTGGAACAATGGCGGCATAGCGTATGAAATAGATTGACCTTGCCGGCGCAAAATTCAATATCGTTGAGCGGGCCAGACTGTCGCACGGGTGGGGGAGGCGGCGGAGCATCGATTCGCGCGCGGAATTACGGGGTTTTGGGGGCAGGATAATGAACGAGTGGGTAAGAAACGCGGTTTCCATCATTGAGGCAGACTTTAACCGCTCTGCCGATACCCATCTCATCAAGCTTGAGCTTCCATCCATGCCGGACATTCAGATTTATCTGAAAGATGAATCCACCCATCCAACCGGCAGCCTGAAGCACCGGCTTGCGCGCTCGCTGTTTCTTTATGGGCTATGCAATGGGTGGGTGACGGAAGGCACGCCCATAATTGAATCTTCATCCGGCAGCACCGCAGTTTCGGAAGCCTATTTTGCGCGGCTGTTGGGGCTGCCGTTTATTGCGGTTGTGCCCCAAGCAACGTCGAAAGAGAAACTCGATCAAATAAAGTTCTATGGCGGTGACTGCCACTTGGTGCCCGCTGCAGAGATATATGCGGAATCGGAACGCTTGGCGCAGGAAAAGGGCGGCCATTACATGGACCAGTTCACCTATGCCGAACGGGTGACGGATTGGCGTGGAAACAATAATATCGCCGAATCGATTTTTGCCCAGATGGCGGCCGAACCCTTTCCGGAGCCTGAATGGGTTGTGGTGAGCGCTGGCACCGGCGGCACCTCAGCAACAATCGGGCGGTATATCCGATACCGCCAGTTCAAAACCAAACTGTGCGTTCCCGATCCGGAAAATTCCGTGTTTTATGATTTCTTTAGCGATGGGGACTGCCAGAGGACAATGGCCAAACCGTCCAATGTGGAAGGCATCGGCAGGCCGCGGGTTGAGCCTTCCTTCATGCCCTCGGTTATAGAAAAGATGATCAAGGTGCCGGACGCTGCGTCCTACGCCACAATCCACTTTCTTGAGAACCTTCTCAACCGTAAATGCGGCGGCTCTACCGGAACCAATCTCTACGCAACGCTTCAACTGGCCGCCGGCCTTCAGGCTGAAGGCAAATCGTGCAGCCTTGTGACGATGATTTGCGATGACGGGGCGAGATACCTGAAAACCTATTATGATGAGGACTGGCTGACTGAGCGCGGTTTCAACTTGGCGCCCTACATGCGCCAGCTCGATGAACTTTTTGAAACCGGGAAGATGGAACCCTCAAAGGGGTAAACTTGCCTCGTTGCTCCAGCTGCGACCCGGCGGCAGGGGAGTAGGCGGCTGCAGCTTGCGCATCATCAGAACTGTTTTATGGGGGGTGGTCGAATTCTGAATCTCAGCATCGAAATTTGTCGTCACTCACAACGTGGGTCGCTTTGCTGAATTTCAGCTATCCTTTTTCGCGTCAGCGTTATCGGATCACACCCATGGTCTCGTTCACGGATAAAGTCCCATTCCGGCCGGGCCTTGCGATGACACACAAAACAATTTCCCCCCGGATTTGTTAACGACATCCTCATGGCCTTGAGTCACGATAAATGTCGTGCCAAGACTGACATCGAGTTGAAAGAACTCCCAATCATTTGTTCCTACCCCATACGGGACGATGCTTTAACCACCACTTCTGTCGGGACGAGCGGCACAATTGATCCTGGCGGATATATTCCGCCAAACGTTGATTTTACAACTTTCAAAGTTGCCTCCAAATCACCAAGTATGTTGTCGACAAAGAACTGGCGAACTTGCACCATATTTTGCAAGCAGAGAAAATCACCTGCGATCACCCGAAAATCGTTTTCTGTCTTTGACGCTGAGTCGGGCCGATCCAGTAATTTTACAACTCCGCAAGCCACCCTTCCGCCTGCGTCGGCTGACATTCTGCAGGTGTCCAGATTTTCGTGGACAATTATTGCTGAAACATCTTCGTCCATCAGTTTTCGCGGGCCGTCATCGAGTGAGAATGCGATGGAAATAATATCGGCGCGGACAGTCCCGTCGCGATTTGCAAAATTGTTAGGAAGGTCTCCCGCATGACGGCCGCTTTTGCCCCGGCCGTGACTATGGTCCAAAGATTGAAGTGACCTCCAGCCGCATCAAAATCAGGCTTGCAAGTCCCTTTTTCATGTACATGAAATCCGTGACCGCTCTCAGATCGACCAGATAATTTCACCTCAATTAAGATGCCGTTTGGGGTTTGGCACAAAAGCACAGAGCGTTAATCCAGGCCCGCAAGGCATATGAAGAAGTCGTGCGGATTGGATATCAACGGACCCTAAAGGACTAGCAGCAGGCCCGACGGGATATGCTTAAATCCTTTCCCAAGAAGAAAACCCATTGGCTACACGCTGAGTTTTTCAACACCTCAAGGTTTAACGAGACCGACTAGCCAACGAAAGGTATAGTCAAAAAAATGCTTGTGTAGAGTATCCATTTGGCATGTCCACTTTTGCGGGTAAAGCAGACATTACTGCGAAAACTGGAAATTTCTGCTTTGTGCCAATAGCGGACGTCGCTGGGATTACAGAACTTGCCTTTGAATGACGCCGTGAATAGCTCGCCGATAAAAGCCAAATGGCGAAAGAACCGTTGATGTCATCAATACGTACCAGTTGTGTGGTCCGAACTCACAGGCTTTGGCACTAATCTTATGAAGCAGAGATTGAATTGCCCACTCAAATCGGCCGTGGTGGCTCTCTTGATGATGCCAGGTTTGGCTTCCGCGCAAGAGATTGCCGATACAATCTATTCGGGCGGTCCTATTCTCACGATCAATGATTCTGCGCCTGATGCGAAAGCCGTAGCAGTAAAAGACGGTCGGATAATCGCGATCGGGACATTAGGTGATGTGAATGTTCACAAGGGCGAACAGACGCAAATGTTCGACCTTCGCGGTAGGGCAATGCTGCCAGGTTTCGTGGACAGCCATGGCCACGTAGTTATGGGCGGCCTTCAAGCTCTGTCCGCGAACTTGCTTTCGCCTCCAGATGGCGAGGTCAAGGATATCGCCAGCCTTCAAGCCACTCTTTCAAAGTGGGCCAAAGATAATGTCCGGGCGGTTGACAAGGTGAAGATGATCATCGGCTTTGGCTATGATAATGCACGGTTGGCGGAACTTCGCCACCCGACCCGCCAAGAATTGGACGAAGTATCTTCAGAGTTTCCGATCATTATCGTTCATCAATCCGGGCATCTGGGTGTGGCAAATTCCAAGGCGCTGAAAATGTCGGGCATTGACGCTTCCTCAGAAAATCCGAAGGGTGGTGTTATCCAGCGTGGCGACGACGGTGCGCCCAATGGGGTGCTCGAAGAGTATGCCTTCTTTCAGGTGCTTGTTCCGCTTCTTTCCAAGCTTGGCCCAGATGGTCTGACCGCGTTTGCTAAAGCAGGAACGAAGCTATGGGCCAGCTATGGTTACACCACCGCGCAGGAAGGTCGATCATCTGCCAGTATTGTCGAGACGTTGAAAGCAGTCGATGCTTCCGGAAATTTGGAGATTGACGTTGTCGCCTTTCCCGACGTGCTCGAAGACAAGGAATATATCGGCGCGAATGCCTCCAAAGACTATACAGGACGCGTTCGCGTCGGAGGCTGCAAGCTTACCATCGATGGTTCGCCGCAGGGCTTCACCGCGCTGAGAGATCGTCCCTACTACAATCCTATCGGTAACTATCCGCCAGGCTATGCCGGCTATGCAGCGGTCACTATGAAGCAAGTTCAGGAATCCGTAAATTGGTGTTACGAGAATGGCATCCAGATCATCACCCATTCGAACGGCGAGGGTGCATCAGACATGTTGATCGCGGCCATAGGTGCCGCGCAAGCCAAGTATGGCGATCCTGGAAATAGACCTGTGCTGATCCACGGACAATTTTTACGCGAGGATCAAGTCGACAGTTACAAGCGTCTTGGCGTCTTCCCCTCAGTTTTTCCGATGCACACCTTCTATTGGGGTGACTGGCATCGCGACCACACTGTTGGTCCAGCTAATGCAGAGAACATCTCGCCTACAGGTTGGATCAGGCAGCGTGGTATGATGTTTGGCACCCATCACGACGCGCCCGTGGCTTTTCCGGACAGCATGCGCATTTTATCCGCGACTGTAACTCGACGTACCCGGTCGGGCGACATTCTAGGTCCGAGTCAGCGGGTGGACGTCATGACGGCGCTAAAAGCAATGACCATATGGCCAGCGTGGCAGCATTTCGAGGAGAAAACCAAAGGTTCAATCGAAGTCGGAAAGCTTGCAGATTTTGTAGTTCTGTCAAATGATCCAAAGTCCGTTGCTCCCGAATCGCTCGCCGACCTAAAGGTACTGGTCACCATCAAAGAAGACAAAGTCGTCTACAAGGCGGAAGCCGACACGCGTAGAGGCCAGCTGAGATCGTCACCCTTCATAGGCGATCCGGTCACAGCTCACCGCTTTATGCACGCGATGTACCGTGGGATGGGAGTTGAGAGGCCCATCGTTCGATGCTTGCTAAGCTCTGCGAAGTGCCAGCGCCTGTTCGGGACGGCAACATCCCGTAGGTGACTTCAGCGACATCGAGGAGGTGCGATAGAATGACCAGGATTAACAGGCGTGAGTTCCTTGGAGTTGCTGGTGCTAGCGCCCTAGCTCCGTTCGGGACCGCATTCGGCCAATCCGGTTCATTGTCCGATATGGGAAAATCTATTGTCCCACTTCCGATGGTGAGGGTTTTCACCGCACGAGAGATTGTGACACTTGATCCCGCGCGACCTGCAGCGGAGGCTGTCGCCGTTGTAAACGGCCGTATCCTTTTGGCTGGAAGTTTAGAAAAGATCAAGCGAGCACTGAAAGGACAACGCCACACCATCGATACGACGTTTGCTGAAAAAGTGATCGTGCCCGGCTTTATCGCCCAGCACGACCACCCACTTCTAGCGGCGCTGACCATGTCCTCAGAAGTGCTGGCAATCGAAGACTGGGTATTACC
>JBPCVY010000079.1:0-2717 GCA_051010055.1 Hyphomicrobiales bacterium
CCAATAGTGTGCCCAAAAATCCCCCAATCTATCCCCCACTCAGAGAATAGATTGCTTAAATGTCTGATAAGTCATTGAAAAATATGGTACGGCTGGGAGGAATTGAACCACCGACCTCCTGATCCACAATCAGGCGCTCTAACCAACTGAGCTACAGCCGCACATTTGCCGTTAGGACGCGCGGACACTATGAAAATATGGGGCGAAAGGCAAGCGGCATCAACGGTTTGAAACATCTTAATGTGAAAAACCCGCCAGCATTTTCATGCCAGCGGGTGTTTTCATGATTTTACGCCAATTGCAGGGAAATCAGGCGGCAAAAGCCTTCTTCATTTCGTCAAAAGACTTCAAGATGCCTTCCTGAGCAGGCTTTGCGGCATCTTCGGCAACTTTCACAGACAACGCGCCCAGCTCCTGGGCCTGGCTGGAAAGATCTGCCACCTGCTTGCGGGTATACTCAGCATGCAGCTCAAATGCTTCGGCCGGGGTTTTTGCGCCCACAAGTTTCTGGGCAAAATCAAAACCTGAATCAAGGTTGGCCTTGGCCAGCTCAAAGGCTTTCTGCTGCCAGCTGGTAAGCCCGTCTTTCAAAAGAACACCAGTGTCTTCAAACACCTTTGCGGTCTCATCAGCCGTGGCTTGCGCCTTTTTTGCGGTTTCTTCGGCAGCTGCAGTGGTTTCATCTGCAATGTCGCGCACTTTCGCGATCGCCGTTTCTGCCTGCTTTTTAGCTTTCTGCTTTGCTTCGGTCATATTCCAAATCCTTCGGGTTGAGGATGCGTGGCACGGAAGGTGCGAGGGTTCTTCCGGGCCCGCTTGAATTCATATTTGCAATATAGGAAATTTATTGTGCAATGCAACATAAATTTTGCAATGCACAATAAATTCTTAACCACAAGTTAAAATTTTCCCTAAACTTCCTATATATGACGGGCCTGAATATGGACCGCGCACTGCAAAGCGGGTTAGATGAGGCTAGGCAAACAGCCGCTGTAGATTGAACCGGCCCCTCAGCGCGCAATTTTGCGAACATCAGGTGGACGACGTGCACAATAAACCAACGACCACACCATCGCTGGACGAGCTCAACCAGTCGGACGTGCCTGCATTCTTGTGGGATGGCGGGCGCCGCCGAGTGATTTGGGCAAATTCACCCGGCATCCATTTTTTTGCCGCTGACAGTCTATTCGACCTGATTGAGCGCCGCTTTGGCGCAGGCGATGCCGGGGCTGCCCGACTTGGCGATATTGCCGGAGAAATCCATGTTGGCGAAATGCGCGAGAAAGAGCTTTCCTTCGCTTCCGCCAATGACGGCCAAGCCATCGCCTTTAAGTGTTACGGCCACCACCTGCCAGATGGCCGGGTGGGCGTGCTTGTGGTTACCCGTTCAACCAATGCGGAAAAATCCGCAGGCCAAATCAGCCAGGCAACAATTGATGCCCTGCCCCACGGTGTCATAACTCTTTCGGGCAGTGGTGAAATCACCTCGCAAAATGCAGCTGCCCGGGAATTGTTCGATAAGGAGGTTCTAGCCAGCCTCTCCAATCTGTTTGGCAATGACGAGAAGGCCCAGGAGGTGTTGGAAGAAGCAGGAAGCGCTGGCATTTTTTCACGGGTGGTGCGCTGTGCGACAAAGTTTGGCCTGCGCGACTTCCGCGTGCACGTTCAAAGCCTTGCATCTGATGAAGTTGATGACAAAGTGCCAGGCGCATTTCTTGCAACCCTTGATGATGTGACCGAACGGCGCGCCCTCCAACTTCAACTACAAGAAGAAAACAAAGCCCTTGCGGAATACACCGCTGCGGTGGCCGACTTTACTTGGGAGCTGGATGGTGATTTGACCTTCACCCATGTGTCCGCGGATTTTGAAGCTGCCACCGGCATCGCGCCCGGACAGATTTCAGGGAAGAGCTGGCACGCGGTGGCTAAAGAGTTTGGCCTTGATCCAGAAGGGCGCATTGCAGCACTTTTGGCTCAAGGTGCGCCATGGCGCGAGATGGTGGACTGGACAAAGGATGGAGACAGCGTCAGGTTCACACTCGCCGCAGTGCCCATCCGCCCGCTCACCGGTGAATATAATGGCTATCGCGGCATAGCGGTGCGTGGTGCCGCGCAACCGGCAAGCTCAGAAGATGACACGTCAAACGATCACTGGCGCGCAGCAGAAGAGCACGCTCTTGAAGCCTATGCCGGCACGTCCTCAGAGGCGCCCGAAGCCCCAGTAGATGCATCAGAGGATGAACCGCACCAGCTTGAAGACGGGGCTGGCGATGCGGACCTGCCGGATGCTGCTGGCAAGCTAGAGAAGCCAGAACCTTCAAACCAATTGACGCCGGAAGAAGAAGAAGCATTCCGCGCGCTTGGCGAAACCCTTTCCGGCGACATTAAGTTCGTCACAATATCGGCAGGCGATGAACCGCAGCGGGTTGATGAACCTGCAGCGGAAATAAACGCAGAGTCGGAGCCGGAAGAACAGGTGCTTTTCGCCCAGCCCGCTGGAACACCGGCTGATGAGATTGCCGAAGAAGAAGAATCCGAGAGCGCAATGGAAATCGCAGCCGGGATTGTTGACGGCCTGCAGGCTGCGCTTCTTGTTCACCGCGATGGCACGCTGATGCATGTGAACCCGTTCGCTGCCGCGCTGCTTGGCTATCAAAGCACCGCAGATGCGTTGCGGGCGGAAAATCTCAAAAGGGTGTTCGGCGTTTATGCCGACG
>JBPCVY010000080.1:0-4628 GCA_051010055.1 Hyphomicrobiales bacterium
CTTTTAATTTCAATGAGATATGGAAAATTTATAATATTTCACATGAGATTTATGCTTGAAGGGTCGAAATTTCTAGTGACTGTGGTTGTAATGATGCCTCAGCACCAAAACACGGTTGAACTGCTACTACTGATTCGAATTATCCCCTCGCGTAAAGGGTTAGAAACGGTTCCATGACGTCGCCGATATCTTCATTAATGACCAGGCTGGCAAGCGAGTCCAATTCTGTTGGATCCCTATTGATGATCACCAGTTTGGCGCCGTTCTTACAGGCGATGATGGGAATGCCGGATGCGGGATAAACCACCAGGGAGGTGCCGATTGCAAGAATGAGATCGCATGAGGTGGCAAGAAACTCAGCCCGCGCCATTTCTTCCCTTGGCATGGCCTGGCCAAAGGAAATGGTTGCAGACTTCACGAAACCGCCACAGGCTTGGCAGCGCGGGCATTCATTGGATTCGGCCAATCTTTCGGCACACCAGTCCAGCTCGTACCTGGCGGCGCATTCCAGGCACTTTGCATACGTGCCATTGCCATGCAGTTCAACAATGTCCTGTACAGGCACGCCAGATGCCTGATGCAAGTTGTCGATGTTCTGGGTGATGATGTTGCGCAGCTTTCCGTGCTTGTGGAGATGGGCAAGCGCTTTGTGTCCCCTGCCCGGTTTCACGTCGAGATGCTCATCGCGCAGTTTCAAGAACCGTTTCCAGCCTTCCCGGCGCACATCTGGATCGCGGACAAAATCGTCAAAATATACCGGCTTGTTTTTGGACCAGAACCCTCCGGGCGAGCGGAAATCAGGAATGCCGCATTCTGTAGAGATGCCGGCGCCGGTGAAAGCCACCGCCATTGAGGATTCATCGATTAGTTCAGCCAGTTTTTTGCTTTTCTCGTTCATATTGCCCTTGCACATTTTTCTCCCGGCACCGAAATTAAGCGCAACCCACGTACAAATGCAAAAAACACATCATATTCCGGGAGAATGAGGCACAAAATGAAATTCCTCCACACAATGGTCCGCGTCAGCAATGTTGATGAATCGATTGACTTTTATTGCAACAAGCTTGGCTTGATCGAAAAACGCCGCAACGACTATCCACAAGGCAAATTCACTCTCATTTTCCTTGCAGCACCGGACACTCCCGATACTGAAATCGAGCTCACTTATAACTGGGAGCCGGAAGAATATGGGGAGGGCCGCAATTTTGGCCACCTGGCCTTTGCCGTGGATAATATTTACGAAACCTGTCAGCACCTGATGGATAGCGGCGTTACCATCAACCGCCCGCCGCGGGATGGCCGTATGGCGTTTGTGCGCTCACCGGACAATGTTTCCATCGAACTTCTACAACGGGGCGATGCGCTGCCGATTGAGGAACCGTGGGCCTCAATGGAAAACACAGGTCATTGGTAGGAAACCGGCGAACGGGTCAAATGGCAGGCCCTAGGGGAATCGAACCCCTCTTTCCAGGTTGAAAACCTGGCGTCCTAACCGATAGACGAAGGGCCCGCATCGCGTTCGCGCGCGGCATTGTCTAATGGCGTTTGATCCGAAATGCAAGGGGATGTTTCATCTCTTTTAAGGAAAATTCCACCTGAATTTTGCTTTCGCAATTATTGGCTTGTTGGAACGGCTGCATCCGCAATCAGAAACTGTGGTGTGCGTTTGCCACCCCAATCATTAATGTTCAGCCTGCCAGCAATGTGCACGGGCATCTGCCGCTCTGATAAAAGCAATTCACCAAGTTCGGTTCCGACCGAACGGAACGCAATTGCTTGCAGTCTGGCGCCATCGCTTGCCGCCAATGTACAGCGCACATGGTCGGTTCCTGCCAAGTCTGCATAGACAATTCTGTGGGCAGGAAGGGCAAAAACCGGCGCCGGATTGCCAATTCCAAAAGGCCCGGCCGCCTCCAGCTGCGCAATCAGGTCAAGGCTTGCGCTGCGTGCAGTCAGCGCACCATCAATCTCAAGGCTGGCCTGAGAGCGCGCGGCACCGGTATCTTTTGCGAGAGCATCTTCAAGAAACGCCCTGAATTCACCCAGCTTTGAAATATCCAGTGTCAATCCTGCCGCCATGGCGTGGCCGCCACCTTTGACCAGTATGCCCGCCTCTGTGGCCTTGCGTATGGCCGTTCCCAAGTCCACACCGGTAATTGAACGCCCGGAGCCCGTTGCCTGGGCTTGGCCGTCGCCGTAGCCAATGGCAATTGCGGGCAAGTTGAAACGCTCCTTGAGCCTGCTTGCCACAAGCCCCAGAACGCCTGGGTGCCAGTTTTCTCCGGCCACCACCAGGGCTGGAAGATTGCCTTTTGCGCCAATGGCATCTTCTGCCTGGACCATGGCCCGGTTGACGATGCGCACTTCTATGTCTTGGCGTTCGCGGTTAAGCCGCTCAAGCGCTTGGGAAATCTCCGCGGCAATAGATTCGTCCTTGGTTGTCAGAAGCTTCATACCCAGACCGGATTGTCCGAGCCTGCCGGCAGCATTGATGCGAGGGCCCAGTGCAAACCCAAGCGCATGCGCATCAGGACGCCGGCTCAGCCGTGCCACATCGCATAGCCGGGCAAGCCCCTTGTTGGAGCGCGTGCCCATCACCTTGAGGCCCTGACCCACAAAGGCCCTGTTGAGCCCCGTAAGCGGCACCATGTCGCAAACGGTGCCAAGGGCCACGAGATCGAGCCACTCAAGCAAATTTGGTTGCTGCCTCTCGTCGCTGAACCAGCCTGCTTTACGCAGATTCCTTGCAACGGTCGCAACCATCAAGAATGTAACACCGACAGCTGCGAGATGGCCTTGGCCTGACACATCGTCCTGGCGGTTGGGGTTCACCACTGCATTTGCGGCGGGAAGCGATTCTCCGGCCTGATGATGGTCGATGATGACAACATCAAGCCCCAAGACGCGGGCATGGGATAGAGGATCGAACGATGAAATACCGCAATCGAGCGTGATCAGAAGCTTTGCGCCATCGCCTGCAAGCTTTTCGATGGCTTCTTTTGACGGGCCATACCCCTCTGTCAACCTGTTAGGAATGTGAACCGCTGCATCTCGTCCGCACGCCCTCAAAAATAACAGCAGCAGCGCAGAAGATGTCGCACCATCTACGTCATAGTCACCGATGATGGCCAACTTTTCATCTTGTGTGATGGCGTGTGCGATGCGTTCTGCGCCCTCTTCCAAATCACGCAACGCATCGGGCGCAGGCATAAGCGCCTTCAAAGTCGGTTTCAGGAAGTTTTCGACATCTTCGGCGTCAACCTCCCTGCCGGCCAAAACCCTGGCCAGCAATTCCGGCAACTCATGGCGCTCGGCAAGAGCAAGTGCACTACGTTCTGACTCAAGGCGCGGACGCCATGCCTTGCCCGAAACCGAACTTGCAACATCAAGAAAAAAACGGCGATCTGCGTGCTTGGTCTGCTGGTTCAAAAGACGGTTAAAACCCCCGGTTTGAAGTTAAATTCAGCCAAACTTCGAAATCTGATGGCTTGCCTTTATACGGCGCACGGTGCCGAACTGGGAACGCATCACAATCGTGTCGGTCTGCACTATACCATTGTCGAAGCGAACACCGTCCAGCATGGAACCGCTTGTAACGCCTGTTGCTGCAAACAGTACATCGCCGCGGGCCATCTGATTCATTTCAAATTTGGTGTCGAAATCCTCAACACCCATTTTGGCTGCGCGAACTTTCTGTTCGGCACTGGTTGTTACTAGCCGGCCCTGCATTTGCCCGCCAATGCACTGCAGCGCTGCAGCGGCAAGCACCCCTTCAGGAGCACCGCCCACACCCATATAGATGTCGATTCCTGTGCTGGGCGTGGAAGTCGCTATGACGCCGGCAATATCACCGTCGGTAATGAGCTGCACCGCAGCGCCGGTTTCTCTGATGCCGGCTATGATTTCCATATGGCGCGGCCGGTCGAGCACACAGGCCGTAATTTCTGAAGGCGAAACACCTTTTGCTTCTGACAGCCGCTTGATGTTCTCGCCCGGTGAAAGATCGAGATCAACAACGCCAGGCTCATAACCGCCGCCGATGGCAATCTTTTGCATGTAGGTATCTGGCGCATGCAGGAAGCCGCCGGCCTCAGCCATGGCCACTACAGCAAGAGCATTGCCCATTGCCTTGGCGGTAAGCGTGGTTCCCTCAAGCGGGTCGAGGGCAATGTCTACGGCAGGACCATTGCCGGTGCCAACTTTCTCACCAATAAACAGCATTGGCGCTTCGTCGCGCTCGCCTTCGCCAATAACGACCGTGCCGTCAATATCGAGCAGGTTCAACTCGTTACGCATTGCGTCAACCGCCACCTGGTCGGCTGCTTTTTCATCGCCGCGGCCACGAAGGCGGGCAGCCGCAATTGCTGCGCACTCGGTAACCCGCGCCAGTTCCAACGACAATTCGCGGCCCATACCGGACTTGTTATTCGCCATTACTCAAATTACCCCTGCATTCTTGATCTTTACAGCCGCTCAATGCGGATCATTCTCGGCGGCTCCGCGACATGCCCGGCTTCTTCGATTTCAGACAACGCATCGCGCACTGATTTTTCCAGCGTATCGTGCGTAATAATTATGAACGGCGCCGTTTCGCGTTCGCCGGCCCCATCATTGCCTCCATGCTGCAC
>JBPCVY010000081.1:0-10039 GCA_051010055.1 Hyphomicrobiales bacterium
CTGTTGAATTATATTCTTGAGGGAATATCGAAGTTTTGTTAGTGCGCAATACTTGCTGAAACGAATTTATTTCTGAATTTCTTGGCGGAATGTGATCCGCCGTGTGGAAGTAAACGTTTCGACCTCAAAGCTTAAAAGCGGAAGGGTCGAGCAATGCAAGGTGCGGTATTGCACATGAATGAATCTCAGGGGTTGCACGGACGCGCCGGAATTCAGGCTGCAATGGCCTCAAATCTTGATCTTATCTCAGAAAGTCAAGACAAGCAGGCATTCCGAGAGGTTTTTCTGCATTTCGGGCCACGCCTTAAAAGCTTCATGATGCGCAAGGGAGCAGATGCTGCCCTGGCAGAAGAACTCGTGCAGGAAACCATGCTGACTGTGTGGCGTAAATCGAGCCTTTACTCCAGCGACAAGGGCACGGTTACAACATGGATTTTCACCATAGCCCGAAATTTGCGCATCGACAGGCTTAGGCGGGAATCTTCCCTGCACTTTACCGATTTGGAGAATTATGACGCGCCTTCAGAAGATCCTGGCAGCGATGATCAGGTCAATCTGATGCAACAGCAGCAGAAGGTAAGGGACGCGCTGGATGAATTGCCGGAAGAACAACGGCAAATAATCTATATGTCGTATATAATGGGCATGCCCCAAAGTGAAATTTCCGAGCGGCTGGACTTGCCGCTAGGCACGGTTAAATCCCGCATGCGGCTGGCTTACCGTAAGCTGCGCAAGGGATTGGAAAGTGTGAGATGACTGTCACTCACCACATAGACGAGGCAACTGTTCTCGCATTTGCGGCGGGAACGCTGGATGAATCCGCAAGCGTTATTGTGGCAGCGCACCTGGCTATGTGCGATGGATGCCACAGCAATGTTCGGGAAGCTGAAAAGCTTGGCGCGGTGCTGTTGGGTAATATTCTTCAGGAAGAAATGAGCCCGGCATCTCTGGACGCGATGATGGAACGTATCGAAAGTAGCGCTTTCGATGACGGCGAAGATGCTGCGGCGCACGAAACGGACGAGAAGGCGCACTATAATGTTCCGCGTCCATTGGCTCGGCACATGGACTGGCCACTGGAAGAGGTTCCCTGGCGGCGCGTTGCGCCCGGCATATCGGTTTGTGAACTTTCCCTCTCGAAAGCAGCTTTAGGCACGCTCAAACTCGTGCGCGTCGCTGCCGCCAAGAAAATTCCAGCCCACGGCCACAAGGGCAGTGAAAAAACGCTGGTGTTGAAAGGCTGGTTCAAGGACGAAAACGGGAAATTTGCTGCGGGCGATATTTCAGAAATGGATTCAGATGCCGAACACACACTGGTAGTTGGCGATGAGGAAGATTGCATTTGCGCTGTCGCAATCGAGGGGCAAATGCAGTTCAAGGGCCTTGTTGGCCGCATTATGCAACCGTTTGTGGGCATTTAAGCCCCAACTTCCACCTTCATTTTGATGGCTGAAAGAGAACCATGGCGAACGGTTTGGATTACCGGCGCAAGCACCGGTCTTGGCCGGGAGATGGCGGTGCAGTTGGCCCGGCATGGCGTAAAAGTTGCGGTTTCGGCGCGCTCTGAAGAAAAGCTGAAATCATTGGCGAAAGAGGTGGCGAACGTTTTCCCCTATCCGCTTAATGTGACGGATGTTTCATCGCTGGAACAAGCGGTTCAGGATATTGAGAAAAATCTCGGGCCAATCGATTTGGCGGTTTTCAACGCGGGCACCTATGAGCCGCAACCTGCAGAGCAGATGGATCATGCAAGCTTTCATCACATCATGGCAGTGAACTATTCAGGCGCCGTTAGTGGGGTTATTGCGGTTCTGGGGCCCATGCGAAACCGCGCCGCCGGTCATATCGCGATAGTTGCTTCTGTTGCCGGATACCGGGGCCTACCCAATGCGGGCGCCTATGGCTCAACCAAAGCTGCGCTTATCAATTTTGCCGAGTCCATCAAGACGGAAATTGAACGGGACGGGATAATCACCAGCGTTATCAATCCGGGTTTCATTGATACGCCGATGACGCAAAAGAATGATTTCCCCATGCCGTTCCTGATGGATGTCGAGCAGGCAGCAAAGACGACAATCGCCGGCTTGCGGGCTGGAAAGTTTGAAGTTGCCTACCCGATGAAGCTGGTTCTGATTTTGAAGCTGATGCGCATCTTGCCCTACTGGCTTTATTTCGCGCTGATTGAGAGGTTTGTCCTGAGAAAATGACACCGGAAAAATTCGACCTCGCCGAACAGAGATACATCAACGCCATACAAAACCTGTCGCGGGAAAAACTCGATGGATTCTTTGAGCTGACTGCCGCGGACATTGAATTTCGCGACCCGTTCAACCACACACGCGGGCGCGAACCGATGCGGGAAATCTTCGAGGACATGTTTGAAAAGTTAGACCCGGTGTCGTTTGAAATTCTCGAACATGTAAGCGATCACGAGCGGGGACTGGTTTTCATGTACTGGATATTCCGCGCCGGCAACAAACTGACCGGCCCCATGGAATTTGCCGGTATGAGCCGGGTGCACCTGAACGCAGAAGGCAAGGTGGACGCCCATCTAGATTTTTGGGATGCAGCATCAGAGCTATATGAAAAGGTGCCGGTTATGGGCAGCGTTCTGCGGGCTATGAAGTCGCGCCTGCGGGTGGAAGAGGGGCAAATCACCAACTAGGGCAACGGTTCTGCGTCACTCTTGCGGCCGGGTGAACCGGTAAATGCCCACATCAAGAACCCTTTCCTCAAAGCCCGCCTCGCAATAGGCGAGGTAATAGCGCCACATGCGCCGGAAACGGGCATCAAAGCCGAGCTTTTCGATGTTCTCCCAGTTTTCATCAAACCGCTCACGCCAAAGTTTCAGTGTGTGAGCATAACTTTTTCCAAATGTAGCGGCTGTTTCGGTTTCAAGGCCAGCTTGTGCTGCCTGTTCGGCCAAGATGGTCTTGGTAGGAAGCATTCCGCCGGGGAAAATGTAGCGCTGGATAAAGTCCACTTTTCGCCTGTATGTGCTGAATTGCTCTTCAGCGATGGTAATTGCCTGCACGGCGGCGCTTGCTCCAGGCTTGAGGCGCTCGCGCACGATCAGAAAGAAGTCGTGCCAGTGTTCTTCTCCCACCGCCTCAATCATTTCAATTGAGGCGATGGCATCATACTGCCCTTCTGTATGGCGGTAATCGCACAGTTCAAAGCGCGCCTTTCTGCCGTCTACGCGCTCGCGGCTGTAGGCGAGTTGTTCCTGCGACAGGGTAATGCCCGTCACATGTGCGGGTGTGTGTTCGGTGGCATACTCTGCAAACCCGCCCCATCCGCATCCAATTTCCAAAATGCGGCCTCCGGCTTCCACATTAAGAGCATCAATCACCGCCTTGTACTTTGCATCTTGGGCTGCGGGGAGCGTTGGGCTTTCTTGCGAAAACAATCCTGATGAATAGGTCATCCCATCATCAAGCCATGTGGCGTAGAAATCATTGCCCAAATCGTAGTGGGCTTCGATGTTTTGTTTTGAGCGTGCGGGTGAATTGCGCCGTGTTGCGTGCCAGAGCTTATCGCCTGCGCGCACTTTGAACATGGCGCGCACCTTCGGATTAGCCAAGAGCTTTGCGCGATTGAGGATGAAAAACCTGATAAGGCTAACAAGGTCAGGGCATTCCACATCACCGGCCACATAGCTTTCCGCAAAGCCAATTGAAGCGCGCTTTATTGAATTGCGGATTACCCGGTAATTGTTGAGCTGCAAAACCGCGTGAGGTTGTGCGTTGGGCGTTCCAAGAAAGGCGCGCTTTCCGTTGGGGAAAATTATGGTCAGCGAGCCGACGACGGCGTGCGGAAGCAGGGTGCGGCCGGCCCGTTCGACAAAAGTTGCAACGGCGCCGGCGTGGCGGCGCACTGCGGTGCCATTAGCACCTTGTACATCACTCATGCGGGGGTTTTTCCTGAATTGCGGGAAGATGTGGTGTCGATCGGGGAATAATCTGCCGCGGGTTCGCGCGACTTAATGCGCAAGCCCTTTAGCCAAAGTTTAAGGGCCTCGAAGTGGATGCTGGCGATCACTTTGTACGTTTGCAAGGGAAACCGGAGCATGGACATAAGCAAGAACCTGTCAGTCAATTCTTCACGCGCACCAGCAAAGTATGCCTTGAAAAACGGGCCATCGCGGCCGCGCAGCGAAACGCCAACACACATGTGCTCATCCGGCCGGGTTATGCGGAAGCCATATTCGCCCTCGGTATCATTGAACGGTGAGACATAAAGCTCCTTGCGGCAGCTTTGCGCAATAACATCATTGGCGGTGTCTTCGGGAGATACCGGAACCACATAAGCTTTGCGCCCGCCGAATGTGTTGTTGACCTCGTAGATAACGGCCTGGATGCCGCCTGCGCCGTCCATCGCCAGATAAACGGTCAGTGGATTGAAAACATAGCCAAGCACACGCGGATAACAGAGCATCATAATCTTCTTGATATCTCGTTCGGCGGTCAGATGTCCGAGCAAGCCGCGCACGTGCGTTGAAATTGCGGTGCCATCGCCCGGGCCATGATCGCTGTCATATAGGGAAAACAGATTGAAACCGTTGTGAGAGAAAAATCTCAAGTTTCGCGATGTTTCCTCCAGTCGATCCACATCCAGAAGCAGGGTGAACACCCGGTATTTCAGGGCATGAATAACGGGATGAAGGCGTTTGTGAACGACAGAGCCCGTGTAGGCAGATATGGCCGGCAAACTCATTCCGCAGCCTCCAGGAGCCCGCCTTCCTTCGCTGGCTTCGTTACTGGAATCCGGCTTGAGGGATTATCCAGGCTCCACGGACGCGGCACACCCGCAATCTGTTCTGCAACTGCAAGACCTGCCTGAAGCCCGTCTTCATGAAACCCTGCGCCGAACCAGGCTCCGCAGAACCATGTGTTTTTCTCCCCTTGCAGCGACCAAAGATTCTTCTGGGCCCTAAGAGCGCCTGCATCGAAAACCGGATGGCGGTAGGCGAACTTGCCGATAAGGTTGCTTCGGCCAATCGGTCTTGCCGGATTGAGGGTGACGAAAATGTTCTTGTCGGTGCGTAAATTTTGCAGGGCGTTCATCCAGTAAGTGAGGGATGGCCCTGCGCCCGTCCCGCTTCCTTTGTGGAGATAATTCCAGCTTGCCCACGCGCTGCGCCGCTTGGGCATCATTGATCTGTCCGTATGAAGCACAGCTGCGTTGGGCGCATAATCTATTGCGCCCAGCAAAGCGCGCTCGCTGTGGCTTGGATCATCTAGCAGGAACAGCGCATCGTCGCAGTGGCAGGCAAAGACAATGTGATCGAACAGTTCTGCCTCACATCCGGCAGTTTTAACCTGGATGCTGTCACGGCCTCGATGAACCGATGTCACCGCTGTGTTCATCCTCACCTCAGCGGGCGTGTCATTCAAGATTTGCCGTACATATGCGCGCGAACCACCGGACACGGTGCGCCATTTCGGGCGGTTTGAGATTTTCAGCAGTCCATGATTTTCAAAGAATTCGACAAAGGCCCGCGCCGGCATTTTCAACACGTCTGCTTCCGGCGATGACCATATGCACGCGCCCATGGGAACAATGTGCCGTTCAATGAATGCGCGCGAGTAATCGCCATTTTTCAGCAGTTCATCAAGGGTGCAGGTGTCTTCCCGTTCACTGATGCTGCTTGCGGCGGTTCTGAAAAAGCGCACAATATCGGCAATCATTTTCCAGTGCGCGGCGTTGAAGAAATTCGATCTTTGCGCAAACAAGCCGCTTGCACGGGTGCCGGAATATTCATAGGCGCCGCCGCCAAACGATACTGAAAATGTCATCGAAGACAGCTCGGTTGGAACATCGAGGTGGCGGAACAGGGCCGTCAAGTTCGGGTAAGTGGCCTCATTGTAGACAATAAAGCCCGTGTCGACGGGAACCGTTCCTTCAGGGGTTGCAACGTCAACCGTATTGGAATGGCCGCCAAGGCGGTTATCGGCTTCAAAAAGCGTAACATCGCAGCTCTTGGAGAGCAGCCAGGAAGCTGACAGGCCGGAAACGCCCGAGCCGATGACGGCGATTTTTTCTCGACGATTTTTCAACCCAGACCCCGGCATTCATCAGCACAACGATTATTCTTACGCAAGCAACGGCGCACCGGATTTGCGGGAGGGGGATTCAATTTGGCTCAATCAAGCGGGGAGAAAATATAACCTACGCCGCGCACGGTTTTTATGATTTGCGGTTTTGACGGATCGATTTCGATTTTCTTCCGCAACCGTGAGATGCGGATATCGATGCTGCGGTCAAACGGATCCCAGTCCCGGTCATGGGCAAGCTCCAGAAGCTGGTCACGGTTCAGAACCCGCCCGGCATGTTCGCAGAAAACCTTCAAAAGGTTGAACTCCATGGCGGTAATGGGGATCTCGTTCTGCTCATGGTCGAACAGCTTGTGTGCCTCCAGGTCCAAAATGCACCGGCCCACTTTTACCGCCAGGCTTGCAACTTCCTCTGCAGTTTGCGGAGGCGCGGCTGTCACGCGCCTTAGAACCGCACGGATGCGCGCAAGCAGCTCGCGCAAATCAACCGGCTTTGCCAGATAATCGTCGGCCCCCATTTCAAGACCGACAATGCGATCAACAACCTCAGCCGACGCTGTCAGCATGATTATCGCGGTATCGCCTTGCTCACGCAAACACCGGGCAAGGGAGAGCCCGTCTTCGCCTGGCATGTTGATGTCGAGAACGACAACGTGCGCCGTTTCTTCGCTGACGATGGCCCGCAGCGCCTCACCGTTTTCAGCGGCGGAGACACGAAATCCCTGCCGCTCCAGATATTCGCTCAATGTTTCGCGAATATCGGGTTCGTCATCACAAACAATGATGTGCTCTGTCATCGCCATTGTGAGTTCCCAGCTTTCAGCAGCGATTAGAGCAAATTTCCGCGGTTCAAAACAAGAGCCGGTTTCAGGCCGTTTCCTGACTGAGTTCTGCAACCAGTTCGCGCAACTCAGCCGGCCTTATGGGCTTGTCCAGATAGGGGCGCTTTGAGCCGGATAAAAATGCCCGTGCTTTCGGGCTCATGGTGTCGCCTGTAATGAACCCGAGATGAGGCACCTGTTCCTTGTGTTTTGTCTTCATTTTTTCATAAAGGCTGGGCCCATCCAGGTTCGGCATCTTCAAATCGCTCAAAATGGCAGAAAACGCCTGGTTTTCGAGATGGTGCAGCGCCTCAGAGCCAGATTTCGCCAAGGTGACTTCATGACCGTCATTGCGCAAGACCTCCGCAATAAACTCGCGCACATCACCTTCATCGTCGATAACAAGAATAGGAAGGCGCGCATCTGTCTGGCTGGCATCTTGCTTGGCGTTATCTGTTTCTTCCACCTTGCCGGAAATAGGCAGGCGCATGAAAAATATGGAACCGCCGCCCGGATTGGCTGCCGCGCGAATGGATCCGCCATGGGTTTCAGCAATGCGGTGGCAGAAGGCAAGGCCGATACCTGTGCCCGCGCCAACTTCCTTGGTGGTGAAGAATGGCTCAAACACACGCGAGCGAATATTGGCCGGGATGCCGGGGCCTGAATCCGCCACCTTGATAACGACTTCTTTTGTACGTGGGTCCAGTCGCGAGACAATCTTGATCTTCCGCCGGCCGTCCCAGTCCTGCAAAGCCTGCTCGGCATTGATAATGAGATTTATCATGACCTGGCCGATTTGGTCGCCATCACCCCAGACCGCGGGCAGGCCTTCTGCAAGGTTCAGGGACAAATCAATATCGGATGAGCGCAACGCATAGCCGGCAACTTCCAGGGAAGATTCAATAACCTCGTTCACATCGACGTTGGTGGTTTGGGCAGGTTGCTGGCGCGCCATCGCCAGGAACGTTTTGACAATGCGCGCGCATCTGTCAGCTGCATTGCCAATCTTATCGGCGCGCTTGACGCTGTTCGGGTCCGTGGTGGTTTCCTTCAGAAGCAGCGATTGGCCCACCACCACCGAGAGGGGGTTGTTGAGTTCGTGGGCGACGCCTGCAAGCAGTTCCCCGAGCGCGCTCAGCTTTTCGCTTTGGTGGAGAACTTCCTTCTGGCGCTCGAGCTCTTCCTGCATGGCGATGCGGTCGGAAAGATCGTAAGTGTGGGAGACGATGACCTGCTCCCCCTTATACTCGATCAAGCGGCCGGAAACCGAGGCGCGGTATATCTCGCCGTTCTGGCGCACGCCGTCATATTCATAATCATCTACAGCGCCATCGCGCAGCATCCGCTCGATGAAAATGTCCCGTTCTTCAGGAATGGCGTAAAGGTCTTTCACGGATTGATAGTTGCCGAAGAGCTTCCTGGTCGCGGGCGAGCCATAGATAAGCTCTCCGGTTTCGACCTGGGTCATCGTGATCATCACCGGGCACGCTTCCAGAACCTCCTGCACCACCGCATCCGTCTTGCGCTGGGCTTCTTCCATGTTCTTGCGGTCGGTAATATCGGCGCGGGTGACAACGAAGCCGCCTTCACGCGTCGGGCTGGTGGAGACAAAAAACCAGCTGCCATCTGTGTGCATGAATTCATGCTTGCGGTATTCCGTGCGGTCCTTAGCGCGCTCGGCCAGCCAGGCTTCAATTTCATCATCGGGCACCGGGAACTGGTTGCGCTGAGCGGTAACGCGCAGGAAGTCGAACCAGTTCACACCGGGTTTGAGCATGTCGGCGCATTTGTGGTGCATTTCCTTGTAGCGGCTGTTGCACATCACAAGCTGGTCGTCAGGGCCATATAGGGCAAACCCTTCAGAAAGGGATTCAACAGCATCAATGAGCCGGTCGCCTGCCCGTTTCTGTGCCTCTTCCAGTTCCTCACGCTCAGTTAAATCGTAAATTGTCGAAACGGCGACCAGCTTGTCTCGGAACCCTGTGGTTCGTGCAGAAACAGATGCCCAGAACGGTGTGCCGTCCGCCCGTTTCAACTGAACCCGGCAGTCCATCACCTCACCATCGCGCTCAATCAACCGCAACAGCTGCTGGCGCTCCTCGGGATGGACGAAGTTGACGGAAGGTTCGTTGCGCTCACCCAAAAGCTCAACAGCCTCGGGCGAGCGAAAAAGGAACTCACCGCTGGGGATGTGCTGCATTTCAAGGGCAACCGGGCAGGATTCAACCACCTGCCTCACCACTGCATTTGCTTCCTTTGTTGCCGCTTCGGCGTTCTTGCGGTCGGTAATATCGACGCGGGTCACAACAAACCCGCCTTCGCGGGTCATGGTGTTGGAAGCTGAATAACAACGCCCGTCAGACTGACCGAATTCAAAGCCGGTATTTGTGGTGTTGTAACCTTTCTTGCGTTCGGAGAGCCATTGTTTCTCCCGGCCCACAGCATCTAGGAACTGGCCGCGCTCAACACCGGTTTCCAGATATTCCCACAGGCTCATTCCAGGCTTCAGGATATCTTTTGTCGGGCTGTTCATTTTCTTGAACTGCTCGTTGCACATGACCAACTTTTGGTCTGAATCGTAAAGGGCAAAGCCTTCTGACAGAGATTCAATCGCATCGGTCAGAAGATCGCGCATGCGCTTGATTTCTTCCTGCGCTTCCAAATGCTCGGAAAGGTCGAGCCCGGTGGAAACCACCACCTTGTTGTCGCGGAAGTCTATAACGCGTGCAGATATTGATGCAGGAAACGTGCCCCCGTCAGCCCGTTTGAGCTGAACCGGAAGATCATCAACGGTGCCATTGTCTTCCAGCCTTTTTGCGTAGTCTTGCAGCTGGGACTTGTCGGCGAAGAAGTCTTTGGCCGAGCCCACATCGCCAAAAAGATCGGAACAGGCGGGGCTGCGGTAAAGAATTTCCGATTCTTCCATTGTCGTCATCTGGATGGGGATGGGACAGGAATCGAGAACCTTATGGACCAGCGCATCGGCTTCCTTTTGCGCCTCCTCAATGCGTTTTCGCTCGGTGATATCTGAGCGCGTTACCACAAAGCCGCCCAGTTCGGTGGGATGAACGGAAACCGAATACCAGCGGCCATTGCCCTGGTGCAGTTCAAAGTCCTGAATGAACTCAACACCTCCGGCAAGTCGCTCATCAACCCATTCTC
>JBPCVY010000082.1:0-8004 GCA_051010055.1 Hyphomicrobiales bacterium
ACACACGCCCGATGCCGGTAATAACGCCGGCTGCATGAATATCGCCGCCATACATCTCCCACGCCGCCATGGGGGCAAGCTCCAGGAACGGCGTGCCGGGGTCCAGAAGCTGCATAACTCTGTCGCGGGGCAAAAGCTTGCCGCGCCCCAGATGGCGCTCGCGGGAGCGCTCAGAGCCGCCGGATGCTGCCTTTGCACGCGCTGCGTTGAGATCATCCACCAGCGCCGACATGGCAGCGGCGTTAGATTTGAACTCGTCTGAAGCTGTCGCGATAGATGACGTCAATACCGCCATGAACTTTCCCCACTCACTCTCTTTTTTATAGAGTTGACTAACAGCAATAAGCCCTCACTGCCAAGAGCCATCGCCTATTGCCGTTGGCATAGTTGTGCCGGAATTTACGCGGCAGACAAGGTATTATGATTTGTTCCGCTCAATTTGCTGCATTACTCTTAGGCTATTGTGACGAGCAAAACCGAAGATATTCCAGATCTTCTGGCGGAATTACCGCCGCGTATTCGCAAGCAGGTGCGTGATTTGGCCGAACATCTGGTATTGCCGGCAGGCAAGACCTTGTTCGATATGGGCGATCAAGGAACGGCCCTTTATCTGGTGGTTGCCGGCTCACTTGGGGTTTATCTACCAGGGGCCGATGGATGCAATCGGCTTATCGCGCTTATTTGGCCGGGGGAAACAGTTGGCGAAATGAGCCTTATTTCAGGCCTGCCGCGTTCTGCCACTGTCATTGCGATCCGCGATACGGAGATGTTACGCCTCACCAAGGGAAAGTTCGACCGGCTTGTGGCAGCAGAGCCAAAGCTGGCGCAAGGGCTAAACAAGCTGCTGGTACACCGCCTGCGCCAGGTCTCAAGTGGTGTGACCACCCATCTAGAACCAAAAACTGTTGCATTTCTGCCAGCCACCAGGGGAGACGATGCCCTCAATCTCGCCAATGCCATGGCAGATGGCCTCCGGGAACAAGGTAAGTCCGTTCAAATCATCACTGACAGGCAAATCGGCAAGACCAGCAAATGGTTTACCGAAACCGAAAGCCGGAACGATTTCCTGTTCATGTGTGCGGAAAAAGAACATGCAGGATGGTGGGGATTGTGCACCCGGCAGGCGGACAGGGTGCTTATTGTTGCAAACGCCAGTGATGCGCAAATGAGCGATTTGCCGCCGGAGTTGCTGCGCCAGCGCGCCGAGCATCAGTTGCTCGATCTCGTTTTGCTGCACTCCCCAGACACTACCCAGCCGTCCGGGACCCGAAACTGGCGCAACAAACTTCCAGTAAACCGCCATTTCCACATTCGCCATGGCAACAAGGATGATTTGGCCCGCATTATCCGCCTTGTTATGGGGCACAGCGTCGGGCTGGTTCTTTCCGGCGGCGGCGCAAGGGCCTATGCCCATGTGGGTGTGATAAAGGCCCTGCACGAGGCTGGCGTGCCCGTTGATTTCATTGGCGGGACCTCGATGGGCGGCATCGTCGGGGCGTGCCTTGCAAGTGGCTGGCCGCCAGATGAACTGGAGGCAAAGGTGCGCGAAGCCTTTTTGTTGTCAAACCCGCTTTCCGACTACACCCTGCCGTTCGTTTCGCTGGTGAAAGGCGACATTGTGGTGAAGCGATTGCGGGAATTTTTTGGCGATATCGAAATACCGGATCTGTGGTGGCCCTATTTTTGTGTTTCCTCGAACCTCACCAACGGCCACATAGAGGTGCATGAAAACGGAAATTTGGTAGATGCGCTGTTGGCCAGCATTGCGTTACCCGGCGTGTTGCCACCGCAAATCGGCGACCATGGCGTCCTGGCTGATGGCGGCATCTTGAACAATATGCCGGTTGATGTGATGCGCGGGCGCCACCGCGGCCCGATTGCAGCAGTTGATGTGGCCCGCGATCATGCCTTGACCCCTTCAGACTTAAGGCGCGAAACCGCGGCGCCCCTTTTCCAGCGCATAAAGCATCCGGCTATTGTCAGCATCCTCATGCGGGCCGGCACCATTTCTCACCAAGAAGCAAACCGCGAGCGCAGCTCTATCGCTGACATCGTGTTCCAGCCGCCCCTGGTGGACGTGGATATTCGCGACTGGAAAGCCTTCGATGAAACGGTGCGTATTGGCTATGAGCACGCGTCGAAAGTTCTGGAAGAACATTCTCACGCCCTGAAAGTCCCCCGCCGCGTTGCGATGACCTAGGGTTCAGGCCCTAAAGCTCATCGTAGGGAACCACCCATGGTTCAGCCTTTGATGCGTCCACCCATTCCTGCCAGGCGGGCAACGCTTTCATGGCAGCGGAGTATTCCTTCACAGCCTCATGGTTGGAGAGTTTATAGGTCTCCAGCCTGTTGACGACCGGAGCAAACATGGCGTCCGCATTTGTGAAATGGCCAAACAAAAACGGGCCGCCATAGATTTTCAGGCACTCTTCCCAAATCTGTTCCACCCGCGCCACGTCTTTCAGAACATCTGTATCGACATCAATCGCTGCCGGTTTGCGGCGCATGTTCATCGGGCAGGCGCCGCGAAGAGCGCCAAAATCTGCATGCATTTCATTGGAAATCACCCGCGCTTTGGCCCGTGCGGTGTAATCTTCCGGCCATAAGCGTACTTCGGGGAAACGTTCTGCCAGAAATTCAAGGATGGCCAGCGATTCCCAGATGGTCAGATCGCCCGCCTTCAACACCGGCACCCTGGCCACCGGCGAGAGTTCTTCAAACTGCGGATTGTGGCCTTCTGTCTCCGTAAATGGGATCACCGTTTCGGTAAACGGAATGTTCGCCACCCGCATGGCCAACCACGGCCTGAATGACCAGGAGGAGTAGTTTTTATTGCCGAGGAAGAGATGGAAATCAGACAATTTTCAGCTCTCCTCATCCACCGCGCCGCCTGACTCTTTCCAGGCTTTGAAACCGCCCTTCAGATTCACGACAGGCTTCATGCCCATATTTTGTGCTGTTTGGGTTGCCAGCAATGAGCGCATGCCGCCAGCACACATGAAGATGTAGGTTTTGTCTTCTGCGAACGCTTCCTTGTGGTAGGGGCTATCCGGGTCAATCCAGAATTCCAGCATGCCGCGCGGGGCGTGCAAGGCGCCGGGAATGCGCCCATCTCTCTTCAACTCCCGAATGTCACGAATATCAACCAGCACGCCATCAGGCGATGCCGCAAGATCTATCGCCTCAGCAGCGGATATGGATTTCACTTCCCCATCAGCCTTGTCGCATAATTCCTTGTAGCCCAGCGAAATTGTCTGCGCCATTTCCCATCCTCCCTCGCCAAGTAGTGTTTGTTTGTGCACGCAATCGCATGCCCACCTGAATTACTTGTAAATGGGAAGAGAAAAAAGGAAAACATGAAGCGGACAGAAAACGACCCGCTGCCAGCGCTGAGTGTAACTGGCAGCGGGTCCCGCATTCAAACGCCGCGCCTGGAACCGGGGGCTCCGAACAGACGGCGAACGCTCGACTTTGCAGACGGCACCGTACTCTTGAGGCGTTGATCGAACGGCATTGGGTGATCTACCGGACAAGAACTAACCCCACCAGTGCAACGTTGCGTTGTTATATTGCTTGATTTGAAATCTATTTTCTTGTTTCAGAACGAAATTATTTTAGTTTTTCTTCAAGAAATATGCTTTTTGCTATCAAAGGTGTTATCATTGCAACCGTTTGCACGTTATGCGTTTATTTGGCAGGTGATCTCAATAGCACGCTTGTTTGCCAACCTGATGTTTGCGGCCGTTTCGAGAAAGCAGGAAACGTAAATTCGTGTACTCGTAAGCCACCAGCCGTTGACACCATGGTGATTTGTATTGCGCCATACCAGCAGGTTAACTGCCGCAACCGGAATTACGGTGTGAAACTGTGACCTTGAAAAACGCGATAATAGCCGCTGCGCTCATTTTGTTAGCGAGTGTGGGACTTGCGCATCCGGCAAGCCGGCTTGCCAATGAGGCCTCCCCTTACTTGCGCCAGCATGTGAACGACTTGGTTGACTGGCACGTATGGGGAGCCGAAGCACTGGAGAAGTCCGAGCGCCTTAACAAGCCCATTTATTTGTCTATCGGATATTCCGCCTGCCATTGGTGCCATGTGATGCAGAAGGAGAGTTTCAAAAACGAAACCATCGCCAAAATACTGAACGAAGCATTCATTCCTATTCTGGTCGACAGGGAACGGCGCCCTGATCTTGACGAAACCTATATGTTGGCAACAGAAGCCATGGCCGGCCACGGTGGATGGCCCAACAATCTCATTCTAACCCCTGAGCAAAAGCCGATATTTGGCGCTGTTTACATTCCACCGGATCAACTTACCAACCTGTTGAACGCTGTGCGGGCGGACTGGGTAAGCAACGAAGAGGAATTGCGCACCGAGGCGGACCGTGTTGCAACACTTCTGGGCCAGTTCCTGAACCGTAAGCTGGAAGCAGCCGAGCTGAAACCGGAAATTTTGAGCGAGGCAGCAGCGGCTCTTGTTGCCCAATTCGATGAACTGAACGGGGGCTTCGGAACCGCTCCAAAATATCTTCGCGCAACGGTGCTCGATTTTTTGCTTGGCGAATACCGCGCCAGCAAAAATGCCCCAGCCCTTGAGGCGGTAGAAACCACCCTCGCCGCCTTTGCCAGCGGCGGAATTCATGACCATCTGGATGGCGGTTTCCATCGCTATGCGGTCGATCCGGCATGGCGGGTGCCCCATTTCGAGAAGATGCTTTACGACCAGGCCCTTGCCACCATTGTTTACGTTGAAGCGTTCCAACTCACAGGCAAACCCGCTTATGAACACATTACCCGCAAGACCCTGGATTATGTTCTGGAAGATATGACCTCTCCAAAGGGCGGTTTTTATTCAACCCGCGATGCGGACACAGAAGATGAGGAAGGCGCCTATTATGTGTGGACGGAAGAGGAGTTAAGGCAGGTTCTGGGCGCAGAAGATGGCAAGTTCGCCACTGAACTCTTCGAAGTGGTGAGCGAAGGCGAGCTTGAGGGCAAAATCGTGATCAATCTCGATGCTGCTGAACCGGAAATGGACAAAAAGATTAAATCCATTTTCGCTAAGCTCTGGGATGAGCGCAAAAAACGCAGCGCGCCGGCGCGCGATGAAAAAGTCATCGCTTCATGGAACGGGTTGATGATATCGGCCTTCGCAAAGGCATCAATGGCCCTTTTGGATGATGCCTACCGCGATGCGGCCATCACAGGCGCACTGTTCTTGTGGAACAACCTTTACGACCAGAAAAGCGGAAAGCTGCACCGGATCTGGTTTAGCGGAAAGCCCTCTGTCGATGCCACGTTGAACGATTACGCCTACGCCGCCAACGCGCTCATTGATGTTTACGACCTCACCGGTGACTGGGAATGGCTGGAGCGGGCGGAGGGCCTGGCTGAACAGATGCACAAGCTTTTCGGCGATACGGAAACCGGTGATTATTATATGACAGCCTCACGTTCAGGGTTTGCCCGTGTGAAACTGCGAACCGACAGCGATATTCCATCCGGAAATTCAGTTGCTCTTGGCGTAAATGCCAAGCTCGCGCGCCGTAGCCTGAACCCGGAGTTCGGCTACCGGGCAGATGCTGCGGTAGCGGCACTTTCGGGCTTCGCTCTCTCTGATGTGCTTGGTGGGGCGGCAATTTTGCAAGCAGCGCGTGAGTATCTCTATGGGCAATCAGGGCTTTTGCAATATGCCGCCCGCGGCGTCGTGCGGGCGAAGGCAAGCATTGTTCCGGAAAGCCGCATCCTGAGAGTAAATCTCAACATTAAACCGGGATGGCACATAAACGCCCATAAACCGTTGGAAGAAGATTTCATCGCCACATCTCTCGCTCTCGATGCTGAAGAAGGCGCAGATATCAAAATCAAATATCCAAAGGCTGTCTTACGCAATCTGGGTTTCCACGACGAAGAAATGGCGCTCTATGAGAACGAGGTGCAGATAACCGCGAAGTTGCCGGAAGGGGCGGCCGTTTCCAAAGCAACACTGGAAATTCAGGCCTGTTCCGACAAACTGTGCCTGCAGCCGGAAACCCTCACGTTTGCCGTGAAGCAGCAGGCTGAGAAAAAGGAATAACGCGCCTAAAGCGGAATGTTATCGTGTTTTTTCCAAGGGTTTTCCTGGGTTTTGTTCGCCAGCATGTTAAGCGCGCGTGAGATACGCATGCGCGTCGAATGAGGCGAAATCACTTCATCTATATAGCCACGTTCAGCGGCTACAAATGGCGAGCAGAACCTGTCTTCATAGTTCTTGGTGTGGGCGGCAATCTTCTCCACATCTTCAATGTCTTTCCGGAAGATGATTTCAACGGCCCCTTTTGCGCCCATCACCGCAATTTCAGCGGTTGGCCATGCATAGTTCACATCGCCCCTGATGTGCTTTGACGACATAACATCATAAGCCCCGCCATAGGCTTTGCGCGTAATCACCGTCACTTTCGGAACCGTTGCCTCGGCGAAAGCAAACAGAAGCTTGGCGCCGTGCTTGATGAGGCCGCCATATTCCTGCGACGTACCCGGTAGAAAACCTGGCACATCGACGAACGTAACAACCGGAATTCCAAAGCAATCGCAAAAACGCACGAACCGGGCGGCCTTGCGACTGGCATCTGAATCAAGAACCCCTGCAAGCACCATGGGCTGGTTTGCGACAATACCAACCGTTTTGCCTTCCATGCGTCCAAAGCCGGCGATGATGTTTTTTGCAAAAGCTTCCTGAATTTCGAAAAAGTCACCTTCATCCAGCACCTTCTCGATGAGTTCATGCATATCGTAAGGCTGGTTTGGGTTTGCCGGTATCAACGTATCCAGCGACATTTCCTGGCGTTCAGGATTATCGAAACTGGGAAGTTCGGGTGGTGTAGTTGTATTTGACGAGGGCAGAAAATCGATGAGCCGGCGCATTTGTAAAAGCGCTTCGACATCGTCCTCATAGGCTTTGTCGGCAATCGAGGATTTGGTGGCATGAACCGATGCCCCGCCCAGTTCTTCAGCCGTTACCGTTTCGTTGGTAACGGTTTTCACCACATCAGGCCCGGTGACGAACATGTAGCTTGTGTCCTTCACCATGAAGATGAAATCCGTCATGGCGGGTGAATAAACATCACCGCCTGCACACGGACCCATAATCACCGAAATTTGCGGGATAACACCGGAAGCGAGCACATTACGCTGAAACACCTCGCCGTAGCCGCCAAGGGCTGCCACACCTTCCTGAATACGCGCACCGCCAGCATCGAAGAGGCCGATAATGGGCGCCCGGTTCTGCAGCGCCATATCCTGAAGCTTGGTGATTTTCTTGGCGTGGGTTTCAGAGAGCGATCCGCCGAATACAGTGAAGTCTTTGGCAAACACATTAACAGTGCGCCCGTTCACCGTGCCCCAGCCTGTAACGACGCCATCGCCTGGGATTTTCTGTTCTTCCATGCCGAAATCGGTGCAGCGGTGCTCAACAAACATGTCGAACTCTTCAAAAGAGCCCTCATCAAGCAGCAATTCAATCCGCTCGCGCGCGGTTAGCTTGCCGCGCTTGTGCTGTGCATCGATGCGCCGTTGCCCGCCGCCCAGACGCGCGACTTCCCGCCGTTGTTCAAGCTCACGCAAAACTTCCTGCATGGGTTTTCCCCTTCACCCCGAATTTATGCTGCCTTTTCTGTAACATCTCATAGCGGCGGGGAAAACACGGCAAATGATATAGACCGTCGCTGCAGTCAGTCTTCAATGTTCAGGGAAAGTTGAACAAAACGGTGGGTGACGCCAAATTCCACCTTCCGCTGCGCGCGCTTCAGCTTTGCTTCTTCATCCTCGCCCCACTGCTCAATCTGCCAATCCTCATCCAAATGCGCCAGCGCCCAGGCCTCATCTGCGCCAAGGCGGCCCATTATCAGGGCATGTGCGAGGATTGCCGAACCGGTGAGCGTCATCACATTGTGCAGCCCGGTAAGTGTGAAATCATCATGTAGCTCAATGGCATTGCGGACTGCCGCCAGCGTCCCGGCAGGTT
>JBPCVY010000083.1:0-12321 GCA_051010055.1 Hyphomicrobiales bacterium
GTTGCCTCGTCGGCCAGTTCGCCGCTGACAATTTCTTTCAGTGCATATCCATACTGTTCCGGCGTCAAACCGTAGGCAAAATATGGCCCGACGGTCTGGGATGGTGTTTGCTTAAAGCTCATATCTCACGTCTCCATCGGCGTTTCAGCAGGGCCGCGCAGAACAATGTTAAAAATATACCCCAAAGCAAATTCCGGTTCGGTTACATCCAGCGAAAACGACGAAACGAGACGGTCGCGCGCACCTTCCGGCGTGCCAAGAAAAATCGGGTCATATTCAAGAAGCGGATCGCCTGGAAAGTACATTTGAGTAACGAGCCGGGTAGCGATTGACGGCCCGAAAAGAGAAAAATGAATGTGGTTGGGCCGCCAGGCGTTGGGATGGTTGCCCCAAGGATAGGCGCCAGGCTTCACGGTCATGAACCGGTACCGGCCCTCATCATCGGTCACACAGCGCCCGCCGCCAAAAAAATTGGGATCAATGGGGGCATCATGCTGGTCGACCAAATGAATGTAGCGCCCAGCCGCATTTGCCTGCCACACCTCAATCAGCGTGTTGCGCACGGGCCTGCCCGCCTCATCAAGCACCCTGCCCGTCACAATCATCCGTTCGCCCAGCGGCTCACCCTCGGTAACCCCATTCTTGGTCAAGTCATTGTCAAACTCGCCAAGACTGTCTGCACCATAAACCGGCCCGGACATTTCACTTAGAGAATGCTTTATCGGAATGAGCGGCCTGGTTGGCCCACGAAGGGCTGTCGATTTGTAGTCACCATAAATATATGGAGGATGGCTTTCCCAGTCACGTTTTGCCGCCGGTACAGGTTTCACCAATTTCAGTTTCCTCCCACTCACTCGTGTTTTACTAGCTTTGCCTTGCAAATGTTACACTGATCCATATCAAGGAGAAATCAAGAGAGTTGAGCTTTTTTACTGTATCGCCAATGGTGTTTCGGCCATATTCTGCAGGAACGTTTCAAGTGGAGGTAACAATGCGCACGGTTTCATTCACCCAAATGAAGGACGGCACGCGGGAAGATTATGAGTTCTTGCGCGAGCAGGAAGAACCATATCTCGCCGGAACCGCGGAAAGAATTTTGGGCGAACTTGAAAAGCAGGGTAATGAGACCCTTTCCGGTTACAAGATAAGCCGGCTTGACCATTCGCTTCAGTCGGCCACCCGGGCAGAGCATGACGGCGCCGATGTTGACTGGATTGTTTCCGCGTTATTGCACGATATTGGAGATGGACTTGCCCCGCAGAACCATGACCGGTTTGCAGCAGAAATTCTTCGCCCGTTCGTGCGCGAGGAATGCGCCTGGGTTGTGGAGCAACACGGCATTTTCCAAATGTACTATTACGCACATCACTATGGCTGGGACCGGGAAGAGCGGCGGAAATTTGAAGGCCATCAGCACTATCAGGCCTGCATAGATTTTTGCGAGCGCTGGGATCAATCCTCCTTCGACCCAGACTATGAAACCCAAAATCTGGAACATTTCGCCCCAATGGTGCGAGAGGTTTTCTCCCGCGAAGCATACGACCATGACGTATTGCGCCCGGGTGAATCTACCGGTATTCCGAAATCTGAAGGCTGAACTCAGGCTGTTTCTTCGAACAGTTCCCGGCCAATAAGCATGCGGCGGATTTCGCTGGTGCCGGCCCCGATTTCGTAAAGCTTGGCATCACGCAAAAACCGGCCCGTGGCAAACTCATTGATGTAGCCATTGCCGCCTAAAGCCTGGATTGCTTCAAGCGCGATCCAGGTGGCTTTTTCCGCAGCAAAAAGAATGGCGCCGGCGGCATCCTTACGGGTCGTCTCGCCCCTGTCACAAGCCTGCACCACCGCATAAACATAGGCCTTGCATGCATTCATCGTGGTGTACATATCGGCAATCTTGCCTTGCATAAGCTGGAAAGTGCCGATGGGTTGACCAAACTGTTTGCGATCGTGAACATAAGGTACAACCACATCCATACATGCCTGCATAATGCCCAGCGGCCCGGCAGCCAAAACGGCCCGTTCATAGTCAAGGCCCGACATAAGAACATTCACACCCCGGCCCAGCCCGCCAACGATGTTTTCCTCCGGCACTTCGCAATCTTCAAACACCAATTCCCCGGTGTTGGAGCCACGCATGCCAAGCTTGTCGAGCTTCTGGGCAACGGAGAAGCCCTTGAAATCTTTTTCTACGATAAAAGCGGTAATGCCCTTTGGGCCAGCATCGGGATCGGTTTTTGCATAAACAACAACCAAATCTCCTCCAGGCCCGTTGGTGATCCACATTTTGGAGCCGTTCAAAACGTACCGGTCACCTTTTTTCTCAGCCCTGAGGCGCATGGAAACAACATCTGAACCCGCACCTGGCTCCGACATGGCAAGTGCGCCCACATGCTCACCTGAAATGAGCTTTGGAAGGTAGCGCTTTTTCTGCTCATCATTGCCGTTGAGACGCAGTTGGTTCACACACAGGTTGGAGTGGGCGCCATAGGAAAGCCCAACCGAACCAGAGCCGCGGGAGATTTCCTCCATGGCGATGGCATGTTCCAGATAGCCCATGCCTGAGCCGCCATACTCTTCTTCCACTGTAATGCCGAGAAGCCCCAGCTCACCCAACTGGGGCCAGAGCTGGCGGGGAAACTCGTCCGTCTTGTCTATTTCATCTGCAATCGGTGCAATATGGTCAGAGGAAAATGAACGCACCATGTCACGGACCATGTCCGCTGTTTCACCATGATGAAAGTCGAGCGTGGGGTAATCGTTGGGAATCATTTAAATATGCCTCGGCGCATCAGTTTCTCAACTAACTATCCGAGATTTTAACACGGAAACAATGTGCGCGAAGCCATATTATCAGTTGCGGACGAGCTTGAGGTGATGGGTTTTACCTGAGACCCACGCCTTCCATTCACTTGTAGTGCCGGAGAACTTGTTGCGGTCAACTTTTCCCTTGATCCCTTTTACTTTTCCGGTTCCCGTCCATTGCCAGAAAAGCCATTTGCGATCGGTATAGACTTTCCGCGGGGGCGCTGCGACGCTGCGCAGCCAAAAGGGATACTCCTTGAACGCACCTACCAGCTTTTCGCGATGGAAATCGACAGACGTGTAAATAACCGGCTTCTTCCCATAGTGGCGCTCAACAATGCGCAGGAAGGTTTTCATATCCTTGCGGACCTTGGCCGCAGGCGGGCGCTTTTTACACGTCGGAGAGAGATGGTTCCATTCCATGTCGAGCACAGGAGGAAGGGCATCTTTGGTTTTTGGGACATTGCGAATGAACCACTTTGCCTGCACTTCCGGTTTGGTGCAGAAATAGTAGAAATGATAAGCGCCCCGCGCCACGCCGGCCTTTTTTGCTCCTGCCCAGTTTTTCTTGAATTTTTTATCTTTGTGATCACCGCCCTCAGTTGCCTTGATATAGGCAAATTTGATCCCGGCCGCCCTCACCTTTTTCCAATTGATGTTTTCCTGAAATTTGGAAACATCGATGCCTTCAACAAGTTTGCCACGTGGGCGGTTCTTTTCAGTTTTCGAGACCGAATGGGCTTTTTTCCCCAACGAGCCAGTGATCAATTTCGCTATCGGATCACCAGATTTAACCCTCTCATCACTTGATCTGTCGTTTGTCTCCGCGAACGACTGGCTGCCAGCCAGCACCGCGATGGCAACAAAAACTCCAGGCTTCATGAATTTGAGATAGGGAGCAACAATCATGTTCAGTCCTTCAAGTTTTCAACTTGTATCATTGTTAAAAGAGCGGTGGCGACAAGGGTTTCACCACCATCGGCCATTGCAACCACATCAGATTTACAAATCGTCAACGTGCGGCCAGGTTTTAGCACCCTTCCACGTGCAACAAGCTTTTCGCCCTTGGCCGGTGCGAGAAGATTTACTTTGTACTCGGTCGTTAGAACTTCACTATCCGGTTTAAATAAGGTTAGAGCCGCATACCCTGCCGCAGTATCTGCAATTGACGTCGTTACACCGGCATGGAAAAAACCGTGCTGCTGCAAAAGCGCTGGGTTTTGCGGAAGTTCCACTTCAACCTCACCCGGCCTGACGCGTACAAGCTCAGCGCCAAAAAGCGTCATCAGGCTCTGGCGCGAAAAGCTCTCGCGCACACGGGCTTCAAATTCGGCATTTCTTGGTTTGAACGCAGTCAATGCGCCCCCCTACAACAGAAAAATTGCTGCCAGACCCAAAAACGCAAAAAAACCGACAACGTCGGTCATGGTGGTAACAAACACAGAAGACGCCACCGCTGGATCAATATCCAGTTTGTCCAAGGTCAGCGGAATGAGTATCCCGCTGAGCGCGGCAACAACCATGTTGATCACCATGGCGGCCCCGATCACCAGGCCAAGTTCATCCGACCCGAACCACCACCACGCAAACAGCCCCATAATGATGGCGAAAAGCAGGCCATTTATGATTCCCACAAAAGTTTCCCGCAATATGACGCGCATAGCGTTGACCGCGCTAAGATCTCTGGTGGCGAGCGCGCGCACAGCAACAGTCATGGTCTGTGTGCCAGCATTTCCGCCCATTGAGGCCACTATCGGCATCAAAATGGCAAGGGCCACCATCTGCTGAATTGTGGCGTCAAACAGCGAAATCACAAAAGATGCCAGGACAGCTGTGGCAAGGTTCATCAAAAGCCAGCCGAATCGTGTCTGGGTAGTGCGCCAAACCGAATCGGTGATTTCTTCATCCCCCAGGCCGGCCAACCGGGCCATATCCTCTTCGGCTTCCTCACGGATAACCTCAACAACATCGTCAATCGTGATCATGCCCACCAGGCGGCCATCATTATCAATCACCCCTGCAGAACCCAGGTGGTATTGCTCGAACTTGTAGGCAACATCTTCCTGATCATCGCCAACATGTATAATGGTTTGCTCTGAATCCATGATGTCTTCGATGAGCGCCTCGCGCGGCGTACGCAGAATGCGGCTCACTGGCACCGTGCCAATCAGGTGAAAACGTGTATCGACAACAAAGATCTCAATGAACGAATTTGGCAAATCATCTTCGGTGCGCATGTAGTCGATGGTTTGCCCAACAGACCAAAATTGCGGCACCGCCACAAATTCGGTCTGCATCATGCGCCCGGCGGTGTCCTCCTCATAGTCGAGGGAACGTGTCAGCGCCTCGCGTTCAGCTTTCGGCACCCGGGCCAGAATTTTGTGCCGTTCCTCAGGCGTGAGGTTCTCAAGCAGATAAACTCTGTCATCAGATTCCAACTTGCGAAGCGCTGAGGCGATGGTGCCATCCGGCAATTCATCGATCAGCTGATCGCGAACGGTTTCATCAACATCAGAAAGCGCCTGAACATCAAACGTGCGCCCCAGAAGGGAAATTGCAGCCACCCTGTCATCTGGGCGTAGAAGCTCCAGCAAGTCGGCGGCATCAGCAGTGTGAAGGTTGCGTATGAGCGCGCGAAGGGCCGGCGCATCGTCAGTTGCGATGGCCTCTTCAACCGCGTTCACGAAGTCTGGCGAAAGCGCGCCATCTTCTTCGTGAACAACGATATCCTCGCGCTCTTCCAGCATGAACTCTCCGTCAGCAGACTTTCCCTGGCGAACCCCCAAGAATCACTTCGTCTCCAAGCATCGGCCCCTTATAGGCCATGAATGATTTAATTCGAATGACGAATTCGCATGCTGTTCGGATTCGCCTGCCCGGGTGTCCAAAAACGCAAACGGCCGGCACTACAAATGCCTGCCGGAGGAGTTGCCCGAAAACGGTTTCAGGCAAATTGCTACTTTGTGCGGAGCTTATTCCATATCCGCTGCAACTTTCATGGAAACAATCTTGTCCGGGCTTGGCACCGGCTCACCGCGGGCAAATGCATCAACCGCTTCCATACCTTCGGTAACCTTACCCCAAACGGTGTACTGGCCGTTCAAAAACGAAGCATCATCAAAACAAATGAAGAACTGGCTGTCAGCGCTGTCGGGATGAGCTGTACGGGCCATGGACGCGGTGCCGCGCACATGGGGCTCTGCGTTGAATTCAGCCGGAATGTTCTTGCCGGATCCACCGGTGCCCGTACCCGTGGGGTCGCCACCCTGGGCCATAAAGCCGTCAATTACCCGGTGAAACGGCGTGCCATCATAAAACCCGCGCCGGGCAAGCTCTTTGATGTGGCTCACATGGCCGGGGGCAAGATCGGGACGCATCTCTATAACCACCTTGCCTTGTGTTGTTTCCAGAACAAGGGTGTTTTCCGGATCATTCGCTGACATATAATTCTCCTGTTGGAACTGTGAAACTAGTGCTGCTATTTCGCATCCGCAGCCACTTGCATTTTCTTTATAACATCTGGGTTCGACACCGTGCCGGACTGGCCACTGCCACGGCGCACTTTGTCGATAAACTCCATTCCAGACACGACCTGGCCAAAGACGGTGTATTTTCCGTTCAGGAAGCTGGAGCGCGAAAAGCATATGAAAAACTGGGAATTCGCGCTGTTGGGCGCTTGAGAGCGCGCCATGCCGACGGTTCCGCGCTCAAATGGCGTCAGAGTAAACTCTGCGCGCAAATCCGGGTACTTGGAACTACCTGTGCCAGTGCCTGTGGGGTCACCGGTTTGCGCCATAAACCCTTCGATAACACGGTGGAACTTTACGCCGTCGTAAAACCCCTCGCGTGAAAGCTTTTTGATGCGCTCGACATGGGCCGGCGCAAGGTCGGGTCGCAATTGAATAACCGTGCGCCCATATTTCGTGTCTAGATAAATTGTATTTTGCGGATTCAGCCCTTCAGCATTTGAAGCCAGCCCAGAGAGTGCAAGAGACACCGTTGTCGCCACAAAGGAGGCCAAAACATTACGTCTTTTCATGATATTACACCCAGTTTTTTAGTTCTTATCTAAAGTTTCAGTGATTTTCGCTGCTACAAAGTCAGGCACAAAGTGCGAGACGTCCCCGCCCATAACCGCAATTTGCTTCACCAATGAGGAGGCTATGTGGCGAACCGGACCCCTTGCGGGCAAAAACACTGTTTCTATCCCTGGCGACAATTCGGCGTTCATGCCCGCCATTTGCATTTCATAGGCGTAGTCCGTTGCATCCCGCAAACCACGGATGAGGATGCTTGCCCCATGATCGGCGGCCGCTTCCACCACAAGATTGTCGAAAGTTACAACCTCGATGTCGCAACCACGCTCTATGGCGATTGGCGCGGCCACCTTTTTGAGAAGGTTCACACGGGTTTCAGAATCAAGAAACGGGATTTTTCCGTGATGCACGCCAATTGCTAGCACCAGTCGGTCGACTGTCGCGCTGGCACGTTTGATAACGTCTACATGCCCGAATGTAACTGGATCAAAGCTGCCTGCGTAAAATCCCGTTCTAACCATACCGTTCGCTCTATCCTTCCCCGCCATCAGCGCCCAGGCTCAGCCTTCAGTTCCCGAGCTTTATGCCTCGCTCTGCGGGCCCGTTTCATCTGGCCCCTCGCTTGCGCTTTCGTCTCCGTTTTCTTCGTCCTCTTCGTCAACTTCGGAGATATGCTCCACTGAAACAACTCGCTCGTCTCTTGCAGTCTTGAAAACGGTTACGCCCTGCGTGGCGCGACCGGCGATGCGGACATCATGAACAGGGCACCGGATCAACTGGCCGCCATCGGTAACAAGCATGATTTCGTCGGCTTCTTCCACCGGGAAAGACGCAATCAGCGGCCCGTTGCGCCTGTTTGTGGCCATGGCGATGATGCCCTTGCCGCCACGATTTGCAACGCGGTATTCATAGGCCGATGAACGCTTGCCAAATCCGTTCTCGGAAACCGTCAGCAGGAATTGTTCACCGGCTGAAAGTTCAGCATAGCGATCCTGGTTGATGTTCACCTCTTCGCCATCGCCTTCTTCGTCAGGCTCAACGGATGCGAGATCTTCAGCTTCCTCCCCATCGGCACCTTCGATCTGCCTGCGCAGCTTACGGTAGGCGCGTGCTTCAGCCGGCGAAATATCGACATGGCGCAAAATGGTCATGGAGATGACCGCATCTTCGCCCATTTCCTTGTCTTTACCAAGCTTGATGCCGCGCACACCGGTAGAGCCGCGCCCGGCAAACACACGTACATCGCCCACTTTGAACCGGATGCAGCGGCCGTTTGCGGTGGTCAGGAGCACGTCCTGGTCCTCGCTGCAAATCTGCACGCCGACAATTTCATCGTCTTCTTTCAACTTCATGGCGATTTTGCCATTGCGCATAATGTGAACAAAGTCGGAAAGCTCGTTCCTCCGCACAGTTCCCGACCGGGTGGCAAACATAAGCTGAAGACTGGCGCAGTCTTTATCGTCCTCCGGCATGGTCATGATGGTGGTGATTTTCTCCCCATCTGAAAGGGGCAGAAGGTTCACCATGGCTTTGCCGCGCGCCTGCGGCGTGCCGACGGGCAGCTTCCAGGCCTTCATGCGGTAGACCATGCCAGCAGATGAGAAAAACAGGATGGGTGTGTGGGTGTTGGCCACAAACAGCTGGGTGACAAAATCTTCATCACGGGTTGACATCCCTGAGCGGCCCTTACCGCCCCTTCTTTGCGCACGGTAGGTCGATAAAGGCACCCGTTTGATATAGCCGCGGTGAGAAACTGTTATCACCATGTCTTCGCGCTGGATCAGGTCTTCATCGTCCACATCAAAATCTGAATCAGTCAGCTCGGTGCGCCTGTCGGTGCCGAACTGCTCGCTCATTTCGTTCAGCTCATCCTTGATAATGCCGAGGACGCGTGCACGCGAGCGCAGGATTTCCAGGTAATCGGCAATCTTTGTCGCAAGTTCGTTGAGCTCATTGGCGATTTCTTCAGCACCGAGGGCGGTAAGCCGCTGCAGGCGCAAATCGAGAATTGCGCGGGCCTGCTCTTCAGACAGCTTGTAGGTTCCATCTTCACGGAGCTGATGGCGCGGATCGGCAATAAGACTGATGAGCGGCGCCATGTCCTTGGCGGGCCAGTCACGGCCCATAAGTTCCGCTCGTGCGGTCGCTGGATCAGGCGCAGCCCGGATGAGCTTGATGACCTCGTCAATGTTTGCCACCGCAATAGCCAGCCCAACCAGCGTGTGTGCACGCTCGCGGGCTTTATTGAGCAGGAACTTCGTGCGCCGGGTGACGACTTCTTCACGGAACGCAATGAACGCGGTGAGAAAATCGCGCAGATTCATCAATTCCGGGCGTCCGCCGGTCAGCGCCACCATGTTGCAGCCAAAGCTCGATTGCAGCGGCGAGAACCTGTAGAGCTGATTGAGCACCACATCTGCCACCGCATCGCGCTTCAATTCGACAACCGCGCGCATGCCATCGCGGTCGGATTCGTCGCGAATGTCAGAAATGCCTTCAATCTTCTTGTCGCGCACCAGATCGGCGATCTTTTCGATCATCGAAGCTTTGTTCACCTGATAGGGAATCTCGCTGATGATCAACGCCTCGCGGTCCTTGCGCACTTCTTCGGTATGCACGCGACCGCGCATAACCACCGAGCCGCGTCCAGTTTTATATGCCGAAACAATTCCGTTGCGCCCAAGAATGAGGCCACCGGTTGGAAAGTCCGGCCCCGGCACATAGTCAAGAAGCTCGTCAACCGTTAAGGCAGGATTGTCGATGAGCGCTATGCAAGCGGAAATAACCTCGCGCAGATTGTGTGGCGGAATGTTGGTGGCCATACCAACCGCGATGCCGCCTGCGCCGTTGACCAACAGGTTGGGAAACCGCGCCGGAAGCACCTTCGGCTCGTTTTCGCTGTCGTCGTAATTCGGTTGGAAATCAACGGTGTCGCGGTCAATATCTTCAAGCAGCGCGCCTGCAGACTTGTCCATGCGCACTTCGGTGTAACGCATGGCCGCTGGAGGATCGCCGTCAACGGAACCAAAATTACCCTGGCCGTCAAGCAATGGCAAGCGCATGGAGAAACTCTGCGCCATGCGCACCAGCGCATCGTAAATCGACTGGTCGCCATGAGGGTGGTATTTACCGATAACATCGCCGACCACACGGGCCGATTTCCGGTATGGCTTGTCATGGGTGTAACCGTTCTCGTGCATTGAGAACAAAATACGCCGATGCACCGGCTTTAGCCCGTCGCGCACATCAGGCAGCGCCCGGGAAACTATCACGCTCATCGCGTAATCGAGATAGGAACGCTTCATCTCCTCTTCGATGGAGATGAGGGAAATGTCAGAACGCTCCGGTGGTTCGCCGGCACCTTCTGCCGTGTCGTCAATGTCTGACACGTATGACCTCACTAAAGAAGCCGGGAGCGGCTAGCCGGTCCTGACAATTACAATGTGAAAGCGGAAAATTTTCCGCTTTCTCAAAATCCGATTCGTTTCTGATTTAGTTTAGCAATTTCACGGCCCAGTAGCAAACACCGAACGCCAGAGAATCAGAGGATTTCAGGGGCTTTAACAAGATTGTTGCGGGCTCTATTTGGGCAATTTTACATCCATTTTCCGGCCGTCATATCCATGCACGCTGTCACCGGCGCGAACAATCACTTTTTTGACGCCGGCTGGTATCTCAACACCACTTTTTGAGCGTGTAAACGGTTGCTCATTTTCGTGGGGGTGGTGAAGGATGCGGGTGCCATAAATCGTCCCGTCCGGGCCCACAACGTCCCATTTGTTGGCATAGTGGTCCCAGCCCGTATCCCCATGACGCACGGTAACATCGAAACTGTATGTACCATCTGCAACCTTCTTCACATTCACCTTTTCAACATCGGCGCCACCAGCCAATGCACCACCTTGAGCGGCAATGAAGATTGCACATGCACAAACCACGGTAATTTTTCGCATCAGGGCATCCTTCAGTTGATTTCGCACCCTACACCAGCTAGCCAGTTAGGGTCATGACAAGTAAGTGAGCGGCTGCGAGGGGGCGCAATGGCGGCAACAAATTCAAAAAAAGTCATCTATGCGGCACTCTTCGGCAATGCGCTGATTGCGGTGACGAAGTTTTCTGCATCTGTCTATACCGGCTCTTCGGCGATGCTGTCTGAGGCCATCCACTCCCTCGTCGACACGGGTAATCAAGGGCTTTTGCTTTTCGGATTAAAACGCGCACGCTTGCCCGCCGATGAAGACCACCCCTTTGGCTATGGCCGCGAGCTATACTTCTGGGCGTTTGTAGTGGCCATTTTGATATTTGCCGTCGGTGCCGGGGTGTCGATCTACGAAGGCATTTCGAAAGTCCAGCACCCGCACGAAGTCACCAGCCCGATGGTCAATTATATCGTTCTGGCCCTATCGATGGTTTTTGAGGGCGTTGCTTTATATATCGCCGTGAGCGAATTCAATAAGTCCCGCGGCAAGCTGGGGTTCGTGCAGGCGGTGCGGCAATCAAAGGACCCGGCCACGTTTACGGTGGTGTTCGAAGATGCCGCGGCCATGATGGGACTGATTATAGCATTCGTCGGCTTGCTCCTGGCGGAATATCTGAACATGCCGGTGCTTGATGGCGTTGCATCAATTGGAATTGGTTGCATTTTGGCGGTAACCGCTATTTTCCTGGCATATGAAACCAAAGCACTGCTGATCGGCGAAGGTGCGCGCCCAGAGGTTGAGGAGGGTGTGCGTGGAATTATCAGCGAAGAGAAAACTGTCCGGCACCTGAACGAGTTGCGCACCATGCACATGGGACCGGAAGACGTTTTGCTTGCCCTATCTATCGACTTTTTCGATCACTATAAGGCAGGTACCGTCGAGCGCACGATTTTCCGGATTGAAAAAGCGATAAAGGCACAATTTCCTGAGATTAAGCGGCTTTATATTGAGGTTCAGGCCCAGGAAGATCACGAACAGATAGAAGCGGAAAAGGCGGCCATGCGAGCCGCCCGCGATGCTGAATAATGTGCTGGATTAAATCCGGCGGAACTTCATAGAGCCGCCTGAAGATAGGCTGACATACCAGCTTCCGGCGCGCTTGATGCGCCCGCAAGTGGCTTTGCCACTTGTCCAGTTCGACCAGGCAACACAAAGCCTGTTGCCTTTAATCCACCAGCGACCCTTGTCAGTGGTGCTGAATGCTGAACCGGACAGGGATCCGTTGCCGCGGGCAACGATCACCACTTTGTAGCCCTGCACACGGGCTTCATATTTACCCGGAAACAGGCCGCGAATATCTTTTGCTTTGAGAGACCGTTCTCCGGCTTGAGCTGGCATAAGAGTGAATGCAGCCATCACACCTGCAACGGCAAAACTGGCAAACTTGATCATGAAACCGACCCGCCCCTTACAGACAATTTTCAACCAGAATTCAAACCAGGTATAAAAAATGCCTATATTATGCTTAATTTTCTGTTGAATTCCCGAAACTCACAGGA
>JBPCVY010000084.1:0-3421 GCA_051010055.1 Hyphomicrobiales bacterium
GGCGTATCACGAAAACCTAACGCTACGCGGCGCCGGCCTGAGGGTTTATGAAGCCCGGGCAGAGCTTGGTATAGCCAGCGGTGAGCAGTTTCCCCAAAGCCAGAAAATCGCCGGGGGATACACGCGCGAACGCATCAGCACAAATGAATCGGTCCTGCGTGACATTAACCGGGTGGTATCGATTGACCCAACCTTCCACCGTTGGCAACTAGGGTTTGATGCTGGTTGGGAAGTGGATATTTGGGGCAAGTTCCGCCGCAATGTTCAATCAGCAGAAGCAAACCTACTTGCACAGGTTGCCAACTATGATGACGTGCTCGTTACGTTGGTCGGCGATGTCGCTTCGACATACGTTACCATCCGCGAATTGCAAAGGCTCATCGCAATTTCCCGCGTAAATGCTGCCGGGCAAAAGGAAAGTCTGCGGATTACCAAAATCCGCTTCAAGGATGGTGCAACCACTGAGTTGGACGTCAATGAAGCCACTGCGCTTTACAACAACACCCTTGCGACTATTCCCAAACTGGAAGCAGAACTCGCGCAAGCCTACAACGCTATGAGCGTATTGATTGGCCAACCGCCGTCAGATTTGCGCGATGTCATTCGCAGAACTGCCCCAATCCCAAGAGCTCCTGCCGAAGTTGCAATTGGTGTTCCAGCTGAGCTTTTGCGCCGGCGCCCGGATATCCGTGCAGCAGAATATGAAGCCGCTGCCTAGGCCGCGCAAATTGGGGTTGCAAAGGCCGACCTTTATCCAGCTTTCACAATCTCCGGGGCAATAGGCGTAAAAGCCAGTGATTTTTCCAATCTGTTTAAGGGCAACAGTCTTGCCGGCTTTATCAATCCGGGATTTTCCTGGAATGTGCTGAACTATGGCCGGATAAAAAACAACGTGCGCGCGCAGGATGCGAAGTATCAGGAGCTTATCGTTAACTATAAGAACACGGTTCTTTCAGCATATGCCGAGGCTGAAAATGCACTGGTTGGCTTCCTGAAATCAAAACAGGAAGAAACCTACCTCCGACGCTCGGCAATAGCCGCTCAAAAGGCAGTGAAAATTGCGATGATTCAATACAAAGATGGCAGTGCATCTTATACCCGGGTGTTGAACACACAGACCGGGGCGTTGAGCACCCAGCTAAAACTAACAAATGCCCGCGCCCAGACTGCAACCAACCTAATCGCTGTTTACAAGGCGCTTGGCGGCGGTTGGTATCCAGCGAATGTCACAGACTTCATTCCTGAGGAAACCAAATTAGAAATGGAGAACCGCACAGATTGGGGCGACGAACTTCAACAACCTGTAACGCCACAGGCTTCTCCTTAGTTTACTCAATTCCCTTTGATTGTTTGAGCAAGTCGGCCGCCACGTGACGACGCAAGCAATGCAACATTCACGCGCTTGAAGAAAGCGGAAACAATGCCGGTTGCGAGCAAGTATTTCCGGGTCAACAGGCAGTTGGTTGATTTGCAAAAACGCTGTGTCTACAGTTAAACTCGTCGGCTTTTCGGTGCACACTAACTTTGAATACAGCAAACCAGAGATGTTCGCATTTGTCCGCCATTGAGAGTAAAAAAACCGCCGAAACAAGTCCGTTAATCTGATGGCCTGAACTTCATCAATCGAGACTTCCGAATCTGGGAAAATCAATTTGATCATGGCTAAATCCGTTCCGACGAACCTGCAAATGTTAGCCAATCCACTGTTGAACAAGGGAACAGCATTCTCTCAGGCGGAGCGGGAAAAATTCGGCTTGCTGGGGCTGCTGCCTCCCCACATCGAAACCTTGGATACTCAAGTGGAGCGCGCGTACGAGGCGTACTGTGATCGCGATTCAGGGCTGGGAAAGCATGTTTTCTTGCGTGCACTCCAAGACACAAATGAAGCCCTTTTCTACGCTCTTTTGGTGCGTCATCTCAAAGAGATGATGCCCATAATCTATACACCCGTTGTCGGAGAGGCGTGCCAGAAATTCAGTGAAATCTACAGGCATCCCCGCGGGCTGATCATTCCATATCCGGAACGCGATCGCATTGCAGAAATACTCGACAACTCCATCAATCCATCAGTTGAAGCAATTGTTGTTACTGACGGCGAGCGCATACTAGGCTTGGGGGATCAAGGTGCAGGCGGAATGGGAATCCCTATCGGCAAGCTTTCGCTCTACACCGCTGCAGGTGGCGTGGACCCTGCCACCACATTGCCTATCTTGTTGGATGCAGGCACCAACAATGAGGAACGCCTGAACGACCCGCTCTATATTGGCTGGCGGCATGAACGTGTAACTGGCGAAGATTATTTCGAATTTATCGACTTGTTTGTGCAAGCAGTTAAGAAAAAGTGGCCTGAAGTGCTCTTACAGTTCGAGGATTTTGCGCAAAAGCACGCAGCGCCTCTTCTCGCAAAGTACCGCGACCAGCTCTGTACTTTTAATGACGATATACAGGGCACGGCAGCCGTGGCGGCTGGAACGCTGCTTGCCGCTTCAAAAGTGACCGGCGTTCAACTTCGCGATTCAACAGTCGCATTTCTTGGTGCGGGGTCTGCCGGCGCAGGAATTGCGGAACAACTCATCAGTCTAATGGTCCGCCAAGGCCTTGACGAGAATTCAGCGCGCGCGCGGGTCTACATGGTCGACCGAAACGGCTTGCTAACCGATAAAATGACGGGATTGTTGGAGTTTCAACAACCGCTGACACAACCCAGCTCTAAAGTTGCCGGTTGGGCGGCAAAAAACGGAGACACTATCGAGCTAACCGATGTGGTGGAACAAGCAAAGCCCGACATTTTGATCGGTGTCAGTGGGCAAAGCGGCCTTTTCACAAAAGCAATTCTGAGGAAGATGGCCGGGAATGTGCAACATCCCGTGGTGTTGCCACTGTCAAATCCAACTTCGAAAATCGAAGCGGTCCCGAAAGACATAATCGGCTGGACAAACGGGAGTGCCCTGGTTGCAACGGGCAGCCCGTTTGACCCGGTGATGTATGATGGAAATACTCATCAAGTCGCCCAATGCAACAACTCCTATATTTTTCCGGGCATGGGACTTGGCGTGTTAGCGGCTAAGGCAAACAGGGTTACCGACGGAATGTTCATGGCGGCCGCGGAAGCGCTTGCCGAACTTTCACCGGCTCAAAACGACCGCACAGCATCCCTGCTTCCAGATGTTGCAGATATACGCGACGTTAGTCAGAAAATCGCATTCTCTGTGGCGTTGCAGGCTCAGGAAGAAGGGGTCGCGCCACCCTCAAGCGAAGATAGTATCTCGAAAGCCATAAAATCAAAGTTCTGGACCCCCGGTTATGGTGAAACCTGATAACGCAATCGCACAACGGGAGAAACGAAATGACGTTCGACCTGATGAGCTACAAGCCTCGCGGCGATAAACAGAATTCGGAATTTTTCAATGAGTATTTGCCG
>JBPCVY010000085.1:0-4052 GCA_051010055.1 Hyphomicrobiales bacterium
ACCGTGCGCTATCCGGGTGTTGAAATAGATGATGCACTAGAAATTGCTGAGAAGATCGACATCTAGTCACAAGAAAAGGTTTGCTTTTGCACCCAAAGCGAACCTTTTCGAGTTTTTGCCAGATGTCCGCACTGTGCCATTAGCAGACAATCTCCCTTCAGGCGTCGTAATTCAGGAGATCATTCTTCAATCGATAAGACATCGCCCGACACAAAGATGGCGAGCGCCAGTGGCCGGAATACTGTCTGGCCGGAATAAGGCGCAGCGATAACCCCGGCGATGGTAACCATATAGGACTCCGAATTTATGGCGAATCTGGAAGGTTGCAGTTGCACGCTCATTTGCGTTCCTTGCCGCGGTTGCAGTCTTTCACAAGGATCTCCCGACCCGTAGCCCCTACCAGCGCTTCTACTCCTAACATCATCGAAGGCCTGCCGCCCATGTAAATGGACACACCTATCGTTTCCAAAACCTCTATGCGTGTTGCTTCATGACGCGCTGCGGCCTTGGAATGACAGGTAAGGCAGCCATCGCACCTGGCCGTGATGCCGATGGCAAGCGCAATCAGTTCCTTGGTTTTGGTGTAAAGTGCGCCCGGCGCTATTGCCGTTTTTGCCAACAGCGCAAATCCCCTTGCCGATTCGGGTGCACCCTTCGCACCGCGGCCATTCTCTTGTCTGTTTGGCAGACGAATTCGTCCCAGATTCAACCGACACCACAGGCTCCCCCAATTGTCACACGAAAATAAACCCCCGCAACACGAGCGTTACGGGGGTGTGCGACCAAACCCTACAAGATGGCCTATTCGATCAACAAAACCTCGCCAGCGATCACCAGTGTATCGGTTGGCAGGTTGGCGACATCGTTGTCAGACTCAACGTTCAAGTCCGAACCGCCGCCTAATTCGACGGTGTCTGCAATAATTGTGAAGGTAGAGGCGTTTATATTAACTTCGATACTTCCGGTAATTTTGAAATCTGCGCCCGGTAAGTAAACCGTTCCTTTGATGTCTACGCCCGCGCCGCCATTTATTGTATGGTCATAACCAACATTCTCGCCATCCGTTGCAATTGCGAGACCGGCATATTCCTCGCCTTCAGGTGGAGCGTTCAGGGTAATTTTGCCGGCGCCGTTGAAGTAGTACCCGGCATCTGGCCCGTAGAAGATTATTGTGTTGCCGCCATCTGCTGTTGCCGCACCGATAACGGTTGCATCTGACCGGACCACGAGCTGGCCATAGATGTGAAAGGTTCCTGGAAGCAGCTCAACCTGAGCTTCAGTCTGAATATCAATGTCATTGCAGTAAACACCGGGGCTCAGCTTGACCAACCCATCTTGTTTTTTGATCTGTGTTTTTTGATTTACATCGCATGTCCAAGAATCTGCGTCTGCGAGCGTGAGATTCTCAAGTGGATCTTCCACCCGTTTGCATTTGCTTCTCGGCTTAGGCGAAAAATCTCCTGTAACGTTGCCATGAGCGCAGAACCCGGTTGCGGTGGCGCTGGATGAACCGCCTTGATAAAGGGATGCATCCGCTCCGGAATTCGACCACACGGCGCATTTCTTGGCCTCTAAGGCTCCACCGTAGATTTTTATGGCTTGTTTCACCGTTCTGTTCATGGCTAGTATGCAGGCTTTCGTGGGCGGGCCGTAGGCAGCTTTGGAAACGGTTCTTACCGGAATCGTTTTTTTACTGACGACGCTCAAAAATGGTGAGGGCACCTGGGCCGTGGCCACGAGCGTGACGATATCGTTGTTCCAGCTAATTGTGGGCGTTGCGGCGGCTCCACCGCCAACTTTAGGCATGTTTTCAGAGAACACCTGCTTACCATAGGTCACGGTGTCGGCATCATCGCCACCGCCAGCTGCGCGTGTCGCTGCAGCGGCGAGCACCCCAAGGTCGCCAGCTGCATGAATTTGGGATTCAATCCAACGGGAATTCCCATAGTCAACCGCCATGCCAACCGCGACAATGAGCGGGACAAAACTCACTCCGAGCATGATCATAATGTTGCCATCCTTGGCACGACGGAACTTTGACAGTTTCCTTTTCAACGGAGCGAGAGATCTTTTCAGTGCGTTGTTAGGTTTCATGTTTTGGTTGCTCCCATGACGATGGTGAGAATCAGGTCTTGTTCCATTCGATTGCGTCGACGTGACGTGGCCGTATGAAGAAAACCTCGTTGAATGACGGGTCCGTTTTGAAGAAATAGTTCAGGAGAGACGAGTATTTGTAGCAAACCTTGGCCACAATTACGCTCGGGCTCACTGCAAGCATTTCGGAGGGTACGGCCGGTGCAGCTGCATTCGCATTGCCGCAGGTGCCGCCGTTTGTCACCTTGCCTGGCCAACTGCTTATCTGCGCATCATCGCTGTCGACCGTGATCGAGAAAACCTCAATCCGCAGGTTTGAATTGTCGGCCTGGAAGGGGCGCATGATTTCCTTGGTTGCCAGGAAAATATTATCGAGTTCGGCCTTCGAAATTTGATCATGTTGGGCAACGATATCGCCAACAGTGCTGGAAAGGAGGGTTACCTTACGGTCCGCCGCGATGGCGTTTCCCATTTCCACCATGCCGAGATAAAGCGTTATTAGGAGTGGAACGGCAAACGCGAATTCGATTGCAATCGCCCCGGAAATTTCCTGTTTGAAATGAACCAGTTTGGAGATCGAGCGCCGCCAGATTGTTTTTTTCCGATATTTGTCAGTCATGTTCATTTTCCGTAAGTTTACTTCTCCCGGTGCAGCTCTCCTGACCACTGGGCTAGTTGGCTTGCGCCAAAGCTTCAAATGGTTCATTTCTGAAGGAGATGGAAGCGGCGATGAGCCTTTTTCCGTCCCGCAAATTGTCCATTTGAGTGATGACACCCGGCATAAGCAGGCTCCATTCATAGAAAACCCGCACCACAACAACGTCGCTCTCGCCGCCACTGTTCCAATTGTTCAAATTGCGAAGGGTTTTACCTTCCGTAATCGGGGAAGGTAGATCTGCTTCATCAAGCCCTTTGAAATCTGTAAATGAACGCACGTCGACCACAAGTTTGGAACAATCAAACATTGGCGCCACTTCGTTGCAGATAGCTGCCTTGAAGTCTGAATGGTCTGAGGTTGTGCTTTTCATCTGGCCGGTTCTGAGAAGCCTGCCGGCCTCTGCAACCTTTTTCTCCAAAGCAAATTCGGAAAACCGGACCAGGCCGGATTCAAGGGTGGCGAAAATGAGTGCAAAGAACGGGGCAGCAACGAGCGCCATCTCGATTGCCGCCGCTCCCTTGTTGTTTCCACAAAAGCGCCTTATCGTGCGACGCCACCAGGTTACGAAGTAGTTTGATTTGTCGTCCATAGTACGCGCCGCCTGTCAAAGCTCGCCCGGCAGTGAAACCAAGGATGAATCTTCATTCAATTGGACAAAGCTGCTGGACATGTTTCGTTTTCAAACAGTCAATATCTAATCAAGCAAGTTCTATGCCAAGAACTATGGTTGTTAGGCTCGATGCAAGAATAGGAGAGCAAAGTCGAGCGTTGAGAGAGTGAAAAACGGAAGTCCGATGATGCTCTCTAATACTTGCAGGGCTCAACTTGTCTGAATTTAATGAAAGCTCATCTAATTTGAATGTTATAAATTGTTTCAATGTTTCATGAATTTTGTTCGCTAGTAAGTTTTCGATAACCAACGCAGAATGAAGCTTCCAATGTCCGTTTTGGGTCACTAACGGACATTGGGTTTGGTAAGTTTGAGTTCCGCTTTGGGTGGAACAACGGATCTCTACCTGGAAATAAAGATGTCCGCTTTGTACCACAAGCGGACATCGATCGTCTTTGAGCATAATTCGAAATTCCAAGGACGCCATCCTCGAATTTGGCAGTTTTTTCTACAGGTTTGGCACGTAGTTGATTTTTGAAGCGGGAATCGACGAATGCCTAATTCTTTTGCCAAGGCCAGCGGCCGCTCATTTCAAGCACCGTTGTCCAGCCGAGGAAAGTTCTGATTACTACCATGGAAGCCAGAATGCCCATCGCTTCCACCGAAGGTTCAAGCGTTACCGTTTTTATG
>JBPCVY010000086.1:0-33270 GCA_051010055.1 Hyphomicrobiales bacterium
GCATCGTTCTCGAACTTCAGTTCCCGGCCAGCGCGCTTTTCCAGGTCCTGGCTAAGCGGCATTTCGTTCATCCATGTGGAATTTGAGTTGCGCAACAAACCGGTAGCGGGAGACAACGAGCCGGGGGTGGCAATGCCAATGGTTGCCTGGGCGCCAATCTGTTTTTCCGCATCGCCGATCATCTCCACGATGAGATCCAGGGTGGCGTCATAGTTGCCTGCCGGGGTCGGGTGGCGTTCTTCATGTAAAACCTCACCAGCAGGCGAAAGGGCAATGATTGCAATCTTTGTGCCGCCCAGATCAACGCCAATTTGAGGCTGTTCTGAAGTGCAGCTCATCACCGGTCACCGATTTTTCCACGAATGTGATCGCCGGTTTCAATCCAATTATTTGTTCTGTATGAAAACCTTTCAATTACATCAAGATAGCGACCAAATCTGTCATCTTGAATGAAGTGAATGATTGTCGTTTCCGGGCAGGTATCTGCAACGGAATGCAGATTGTTCGGGGTGTCATCAAGAAAGATAACAGGCGCTTTTGTTCCGGCGGAGATTTCGCGTACCGCTGGCCCTTTCATGCCGCTGTTTGAGATGACCGGGTGATGGATGCTGTGGGATTGGAGATTTTCAACCCGCGCCTTCCTGAAAGCGTGGGGCATGTTGGTGAGCAACACCACTTCTGCCATTTCGCCCAGTTCATTGAGGGTCTCAGCTGCATTGTCTATCACGTCCAGGTTGCCGGCCCTTGCTTCGAAGAATGCATGCAGGATGGGGCCGATTTCGCTGGCGGGAAGGGGGTCATTGGTACCGGCATACTTGACGTTGCCGTTAAGCGCAAAGCTTGCCGGATCAAGCCACATCCCGTTTTCCTTAAGGTGGGCTTCCAGGCCGCGCAAGAAATGCAACACCACCTCATCAACATCGCAAATGATGAGCGGTTTCTCACGGTCCAGCGCGAGAGTTTCAATTTGCCCGCGGGTTTCAACACTAATCATTACATGTCCGTTCTTAGTTCGTCGCCGTGATCAAGGGCAAAACGTGCCTTTGCCGGTAATTCAGGAGCAATGCCGGAAGATTCGCAAAACACGAGCAACATGCTCTCGTCTGCCAACATGTGATCAAGCACTCCGGTCAAAAACGCCCGGTCAGATGCCCGCGCGCGCAAATCATCCAGACCAGCTCCCGAAGTAGCCAGAAAGGCGCTCAGCCGTTCTCCATCAGATGCCAGGAACTGAAGGGCAGTTATGGCAATTATTTCAGCGTTTTCAGGTGTAATACTCATTCACGGTTCCAGTATTTTCATTTCTCGTAATGAGAGAATATTTAAAATATTCTCCAATAGGTTGTTAACCTCACTGAAAGTTGTTGCGGATTATTACGCAGAATCGCCCTGCAATTAAGCTCTTGGTTACACAATAACGGTCTAATCCGCCTGCGAGAAAAATTTCTTTCGATGTTTGCCCGAACTTGTGGGATTACCATAGTGTTTGCGCGAATTTTGCCGGTCTAGTTGGCGGATATCGTATTGATTGGGGATAAACCGGCACTGCGCATGTGCGTTGGGGCTGAACGGGACGGAGAGGACCGGTGCCGAAGACGATACTGATTGTCGAGGATAACGAGCTGAACATGAAACTGTTTCATGACCTGCTCGAGGCCCATGGATACCAAACCCTGCAAACTGCAGATGGTTTATCGGCCCTCGATATCGCCCGCGAAAACCGTCCGGACTTGATTTTGATGGATATCCAATTGCCAGAGGTTTCCGGCCTTGAAGTCACCAAATGGCTAAAGGAAGACGAGGAGCTGCGCTCAATTCCGGTGGTTGCGGTTACAGCTTTCGCGATGAAGGGTGATGAAGAAAAAATCATCGAAGGGGGGTGCGAGGCGTACATCTCCAAACCCATTTCCGTGAACAGTTTTCTTGAAACTGTCGACCGGTTCGCAAGTGGTGCTGCGTCATGACGGCAAGGGTACTCGTAGTCGACGACATAACTGCGAACCTGAGGCTTCTGGAAGCAAAACTCCAGGCTGAATATTTCGAGGTAATCACTGCCACCAATGGTTTCGATGCACTGGAAGCTGTCCAACAGCATCCCCCCGACATTGTGCTGCTTGATGTGATGATGCCGGAACTTGACGGCATTGAGGTGTGCAAACGCATCAAGGCAAACACCAAAACCCAACACATTCCGATTGTTATGGTGACCGCGCTTGATACGCCGGAAGACAGGGTACGCGGGCTTGAGGCAGGGGCTGACGACTTTCTCACCAAGCCTGTGAACGATGTTGCGCTGTTCTGCCGAGTGCGCAGCCTGCTGCGTCTTAAAATGCTCACCGATGAGTTGCGTGCCCGCGCAATTGGCGATGGAACGGCGAATGCGGTTGACCCGCTACATTCTGAAAAGCTCGACTATCCAGGGAAGGTCCTCCTTGTGGATGGAGAGGCGGAATCTCTAAATCCGATCGCCTATGCTCTGGACGGCCTGCATGATGTAACCACAATCCAAGAGCCGCAAAAGGCGCTTTTTGAAGCAGCTGAAAACCCGTATGATCTGATCATTGTCAGCCTTGAACTTGCTGATTTCGATGGTTTAAGGCTGTGCTCGCAAATCCGATCGCTTGAGCGCACGCGCCAGATACCGTTGCTTATTGTGATCAATCCTGACCAGACTGACCGCCTCATACGCGGGCTTGATATGGGCGTGAACGATTATCTCATGCGCCCGGTCGACCGCAATGAGCTGATAGCCCGCGTTAAAAGCCAGATCAGGCGTTGGCGGCATACCCAGCAATTGCGCAATTCCGTGCGCAAGTCTATCGAAATGGCGGTGACCGATCCGCTCACCGGCCTTCATAACCGCCGCTACATGGAATCGCACTTGTCCGCACTGGTGCAATCGGCCGGCAACCGCGGCAAGGCCTTGACGCTGCTGGCGTTGGATATCGATCACTTCAAGCAAATCAACGATACCCACGGCCATGATGCAGGTGACGCCGTTTTGAAAGAGTTTGCAAAACGCGTCAGAACCGTTGTGCGAGGCGATGACCTGGCCTGCAGGACGGGTGGTGAGGAATTTATAATCGTCCTGCCGGAAACGAACATGGCAGCGGCGTGCTCCATTGCAGAACGCTTGCGCAAGTCCATTAGCGATGAGCCGTTTGATATCGGCTTGCCGGAGGGGACGTTCAATCTAACGGTTTCTATCGGCCTGTCGTCGCTGGATTCCATCGCTGAAACGCCTGGCGAGCTAATCAAGCGTGCCGATATTGCGCTTTATGAAGCGAAACGCTCAGGCCGCAACAGGGTGGTTGCAGCGGCTGCCTGAAGAATAGCGGAAGAGGGCAGGCGGAGGCCTTCGCGTTAAGGTTAAGTATTTACTTAAATTTATACTTTTCAATTGGTTAACGCTGGTTTGCGTTGCTTTAGCGGTGAAATCCGGTAGGGTTTTATCTGCAATTCTACTGCTGAAAACGCCGGTCAACAGGTGAAGAGACAGTGGAGGCAACGAGGCCACGGAACGGGTGTCCGCTCATCCGTCAAAACATCAAGAAAAATCTAGTGGCCTTTCTAGTGAACACCCCAGGCGTTCAGGTCCGCCGCATCTCCTGGCGCCATTGGGGTTGGCCGGTCCGTGACGGTTTGGAGTGGCCTCCTCGTTACAACCGCTCCGGATCGGCCTCTATATATTTGCCCGCAATGTTTTCCTCATGATGGTGTTGTTGTTTGAGGTCGCTGTTCCACTGGGACACAGTCGCGCACCCGAATGAGAGACTCGCTGAGGGTTGTTCCCAGTTTCTCGATAGCCTCATTGGTAAAAACAGCCCGTTTCACTGAAAGCTCCCCTAACAGTGCGTTGAGTTCGGCCAATTGTCCACTCAGCTTCTCCAGCTGCACGCTCTGCTTGCTGAACGGCTCAATGGACGCCTGCTTGATGGCGTCTTTCACTTCGTCCAGGGACGTTGAGATTTCATCAAATTTTGTCAGGGTTTGCTGCGCGTTAAGGCCCACTGCGCTGAAAGCGGCATTGGTGGCGTTGGCTGCTGCTGTCTGGCCAAATGAATCAATCTTGTTGAGGAGCAAAACGCCTGAAACCGCTGCGATTATTACCAGCACCACCGTTGCGTTCAAAAGCGCCAGCCCGAGGTTTTTGAAGAGTTTCCCGATGCGAAATTGTGCCATGCTCATCTTGCCCCCATATTCGTTGCAACATTGGTCGTGCAGCCGGTGTCATTTGGAAAGGAATTATCGAAAATTCCCCGGAATGGCCGCCAGTGCGACCATTTTTTGCCTTTTTGCATTTCTATCACACGAGGCGGCCACATAGGGCGGAGAGTTTTTCGAATGTCAAAATTGATTGGACCGGAAATGCGGGTCCTCTTGCTATGGATGATGACCTTGTTTGCCGGGAGTTATGCGCTTTCCGCCGATGGTGAAGTGGTGACCGGTGAAGTGATTATTGCACCCGCTGGTAAATTGTCAGAACAAGCGCGCTTGGAAGTGGCGCTGGTGGATGTTTCGCGGGCAGATGCGCATGCTGAGATTTTGGCACAAACGGTGCTGCCTCTCAGCGGCAAGGCCAAACAGCATTTCGAGCTGAAGTACGATCCAAAGGAAATCGATCCGCGCAACACCTATGCGGTTCAGGCATTTGTGAAGGATGGTGGGCGGCTGGCGTTCGTTTCAACTGAGGCGCATCATGTTTTGACGAACGGCTTTCCGGAAGCGGTTGCCATACCCCTGAAGTCCTTAGGCGGGCAAAAGGTGGCCGCTGCCGGTGGTGGTGTTTTTGGTGGCACGTGGCTGGTTGAGGATATTGACGGTCGAGGCGTTATTGACAGGGCGCGCACTACGATTGGCTTTGAGCCGTCGGGGCGTGTTTTTGGTTCCGGCGGCTGCAATAACTTTCAAGGCAATGCTGAGATTAGCGGCGCCGGGGTGAAGTTTGGTCCGCTCGCCGTTACGCGAAAAATGTGTCCGCGCGCTCTGATGGACCAGGAAACAAGGTTTTTCAAGGCGCTTGAAAATGCTGTCCGCTATGAAATTGATGGTGCGTTCCTGCGCATGTTTGATCGCGAAGGCAAGGCGATAATTCGGGCAACACGGCTCTGAGGTCACTAACGCCGGTTTACAAGCCAGATACCGCCGCAAATAAGCGCTGCCCCCACTGCAAGGCCAATGGTGACTGTCTCACCAAGCAGCGTCCAGCCAAAAAACACCCCAAACACCGGCGCCAGGAAAATGAATGCCCCTAGTTTGGCAGCGTCATACTTTGTCATCAGCCAGAAGAAGGTGAGGAACGATGCCGAAGCCACGCAAGCTACCTGGTAGACAAAAGAAATTGCAGGCACAAATGACAGGTTTTGCGGAATTTGTTCGCCAATCAGAAGCCCCACTGGCACCAGGATGCTCGACATTACCAGTTGGTAGAGCAGGGAGCGTTCCGGGGCGATCGTCACCAGCTTGGTTGCCTTTACGACAACCACCATCATGCCCCAGAAGGCGGCTGCCAGCAGGCACATAATGTCACCGGAAATGGAATAGGCCGAAGCATCAGAACGGAGGCTATCGGCGAAACTCAAACTCACTCCTAAGAATGCCAGGCAAAGGCCCACCATATGAATAGGCCGCATGCTCTCATTCGGCAGAAAGAAGTGGGCGCCAATGGCGATGAAAAACGGTGCGGTATAGAAAAACAAAACCGCACGGGCCGCCGTCGTGCGCGGCACGCCAAGGAAGAAGAATGCAAACTCAAGGGTGAACAGCAGGCCGGTCACGAGGCCCGGCCACAAGGTGCCATCGCGCTTGAATATGGTTATGCCGCGAAACCTGCACCAGACAACCACCAAAAGAGCTGAAAAGAAAGAGCGCCCGCCCGCTTGTACAAATGGAGAAATTTCGACGCTGGCAACCTTTACTGCAACCTGGTTCAGACCCCACACCGTGCACAACAAAACCATGATGGATGCAGCCATTGCATCCAGTGCGCCGGGACTGCGCGTGGCGGTATTCAATTTTTCGCTCATTGGGCCCCGGCAAGATGTGCGTTGAAGAAAGTGAAAATAGCCCCATCAGGTCCAATTGCGCAAACAAAAGGGCGCCGCCAAAGCGCCGCCCTGTCGCAAGTTGGAGATTGTGGTTTTTGTTATTTTATCTTTGCTTCCTTGAAGTCCACGTGCTTGCGCACAACCGGGTCGTACTTTTTGACAACCATTTTGTCGGTCATGGTGCGGGTGTTCTTCTTGGTTACGTAGAAAAAACCGGTGTCTGCCGTGCTCACGAGCCGGATTTTGGCGGTGGTTGGTTTTGCCATTTTTTGTCTCCTGACGGCGTTCGCCCGGGCCGTTGTCCGGGCGTGCGATAAACTCGTTGCGCGATATGGGCCAACATGGTGGTGCTTGTCAAGCCAAACCCGCTCTAGATCTCGGCTACAAGATGTCTTCGTGCCAATTTTTGCGAAGCTGGTACTGAAATATCACCGGATTTCCCGGTTTCAACCCGTCTGGCGTGTGCAATTGTCTGTCCAAAGCCTTGAGAACCTGCCGGGTTATCCATGCAAGATCGAGTTCTTTCGTCTCTTCAATCGTCAGCCAGTTGATCTCGAGAAGCTCCTCGGTTTTGACGCCAATCGGGCTCTCAAGATTTTGCACATGTTCAGCATCAATGACGAAAAAGCGCGAATCAAAACGGCGCGGCCTGCCTGGCGGCGTAATCGCCCGGGCGATGTAGCGCATGGGCTCCAGGCAGGGGCGCATTCCTGTTTCAAGAAAATGGTTCCAGTCGGGATGGACGGAGCTGCCGGGCCCTTCAGATTTGCGGCCGATGATGAGCCCTGTTTCCTCGAACGTTTCGCGCACGGCGGCCATGGCAAGGGCTTGAGCGCGCAAAGGAGAAGCGTGGCCGCGCATCCGCGCCATCAATTTGCTCACCACATCAGGATGTAAGCTATCGGCTGGCTTAACTCGGCTGTCCGCCAAATCAATCCGCCCGCCGGGAAAGACGAAAATGTTCGGCATGAATGCATGCGCCTGGTGGCGTTTGCCCATAAGCACGCGCGGCTTTGGGCCGTCCTTGCGTACGATAATGAGGGTTGCAGCATCTTTCGGCCTCACCGAAGGCCCCGGCACGGTTGGCGCCACGCCTTTGCCCGAAATGGGCCGTTTAATGATCGCCATGAATACTATCCGTTCCGTTCCGGTCTGCCGGGTTGAACCCGTGCATGAATAGTGACCATTGCAAGCCGATAATTGTGCCCTTGACCACGGGCAGGAACAGCAAGCAAAGCAAAATCAATAGTGGCGCCCAGAGCGCGAAATGCAGCCACAATGGCGGCTGGTAGAACCGTTCAGCAATGAAAATTCCCGGAAATACCAGATGCCCAACCAGGATCATTGTGAAATAGGGCGGTGCATCGTCGGCGCGGTGATGGAAAAGCTCTTCGCTGCAATTGCCGCAAGTGTTTGCAGCCTTCAGATAGCGGCCAAACAATTTGCCCTTGCCACATGCAGGGCATTTTAACAGCCCGCCACGCAGCATGGCGCGTGGGACGCTGCGCTGATGCTCATCAGAATTGAATTCCGTGCTGGTCATCAATCTTTAATGCGGTGTATTGCGGTGGTTGTAAAGGTGCAAGATTACCGCTTCCCTTTGCGCTTAAACTTGCGATCCTGTTTTCTTTTGCCGCGCGGTTTAGACGGTTTGCCGCGCCGTCCCTGGGAGAGCAATTCAAAACGTAAACCGCCTGCAAGTGGAGTAACCTCCATAAGCCGCACATCAACTTTGTCTCCGAGCCGGAATGTCTCGCCGGTCTTTTCGCCAATGAGCGCCTGGCTTCTTTCGTCATGTACAAAATAGTCGCCCAACAATGTTGAGGCGGGAACAAAGCCATCCGCCCCGCTTTCAGAGAGTTTGACGAACATTCCAGTCCGGGTGAGCCCGGCAATGCGGCCCCGGAAAATGCCGCCGACCTGATCGGAAAGCCATGCAGCCATGAGCCTGTCTGCGGTTTGCCGCTCCGCCGCCATGGCCCTGCGCTCGGCATTGGAAATAAGCTCGGATGTTTCATCGAGTGTTTCGATATCGTTTTTCGAAAGCCCGCCCGGCCCAAACCCAAGCGCGGTCACAAGGCCGCGATGGACAATCAAATCCGCATAGCGGCGGATGGGCGACGTGAAATGAGCGTACCGGCGCAGGTTCAGGCCGAAATGGCCCCGGTTATGGGCTTCATAGACGGCCTGCATCTGCGTGCGAAGAATAACTTCGCTCACCAGGTGCTCATACTCCTTGCCGCGCACCTCGTTGAGGATCTTGTTGAACATTTTCGTGTTGAGCACCTGTCCCTTGGCCAGCTTGATGCCGAGGGTTTGGAGAAACTCTGAAAGGGCGCGCATTTTCTCATCTGTCGGGGCATCATGGAGGCGGTAGATGAGGGGGGTGCGTTTTGCCTCCAGGGTTTCGGCGGCGCACACATTGGCCTGGATCATGAACTCTTCGATGAGCTTGTGGGCGTCCAGCCTGTCCGGTCTGATTACCCGGTCGATTGTGCCATCATCTGCCAGAATGATTTTCCGCTCCGGAATATCAAGCTCCAGCGGTTCACGCACATGGCGGCCCTTGGCGACAATCTCGTAGGCGCTCCACAGGGGCTTGAGCACAGTTTCCAAAAGCTCACCGGCTTTTTCTCCGCCGTTGGCACCGTTAATTGCTGCTTGTGCGTCCGAGTAGGAAATATTCGCTGCCGAGCGCATGATGATGCGTTCAAACTTGTGGCCAGTTTTGTTGCCCTTGGCATCGAATTCCATGGTGGCGGCGATTGCCGGGCGGTCTTCCTTTTCTCTCAGCGAGCACAAATCGTTGGAAAGGCGTTCCGGCAGCATGGGCACCACCTGATCGGGGAAATAGACCGAGTTGCCGCGTACCCGCGCTTCTTTGTCGAGCTGGGTGCCCGGTCGCACATACCAGGAGACATCGGCGATGGCAACAATGACCTGGCAGCCTTTCCCGGTAATTTCCGCCCACACTGCGTCATCATGATCGCGGGCATCTGCCGGGTCGATGGTGACAAGCGGGATTTTGCGCATATCAACGCGCCCATCAGGCACCGCCGGCTGAAGGTTTTCCACCTCTGCCATGACGTCGTCTGAAAACCGGTCCGGTATGGCGTGCTGGTGAATGGCGATTACGGAGATGTTGCGCTGGTCATCAAGGGCGCCAAGGCGTTCGCGCACACGGGCCGATTTCAACCCCCGGCCACGGTCGCGCATAATCTCCACCGCTACCAACTCACCGTGCCTGGCATCCTTGTCGTCACCGGGCGCCACTTGCAATTCATGGCGCGCCTTTCGGTCAACCGGCGATATGCGCATGTCTTTGCCCGATTTCTGGAACACCCCGATGATGCGGGTGCCCGAACGGGTGAGGCGGCGGATGACGCGCCCTTCATAAGGGTAGTCTGCATCATCGGTTTTAATCAGCTTGGCAAGAACCCTGTCGCCTTGGCCAGGTGGGCGCTGCGCCTCAGTGCGCCCGCCTGCCGAACGGGCTTTAATGAGCACTTTGGGGGGCGGTGCCTCGGCATCTGCATCCCAGGAAATGGGCTCGCCATAAAGCTCGCCATCTGCATCTGTGCCGATAATTTCCAAAACCGTTACTGAGGGCAAATCAGCAGAGTCTGAAAAGCTGCGGGCCTGTTTTTGCAGAACCCCGTCCGCTGCCATCTCTTTAAGCAGCTTTTTCAACTCAATTCGGCGGGCACCCTTGATGTTAAAGGCGCGGGCGATCTCGCGCTTGCCCACTTTGCCATCTGCCAGGCGGATAAATTCCAGCACCTGTTCGCGGCTGGGGAAAGGGGTCCTGACTTTTGTTTTGGCCAATTCTTATGCAGACTTTGCTGCCGGGGCAGCCTTTTTGCGCTTTGCAGGGGCTTTCTTCTTGCCGCCGCCCTTGGCAGCTTTCGCGGCGATCAGTTCAACCGCCTGCTCGAGTGTTACCGACTCAGGATCAGTATCTTTCGGCAAGGTCGCATTTATGCGCCCATGCTTGACGTAAGGGCCGTAACGCCCGCTCATGACATTCACCGCACCACCACCATCGGGGTGCTCGCCAAGCTCCTTCAAGGTTCCCGCGCGGCCTCCGGACTTGGAAGCCTTTTCCGCAAGCACTGTCACCGCCCGGTTGATGCCGATGGTGAACAGGTCCTCTACATTCTCCAGATTGGCATAAACTCCATTGTGAAGAACGAACGGCCCATAGCGGCCAAGGCCTGCGGTTATCGGCTTTCCGGTTTCCGGATGCATGCCCACTTCGCGTGGCAGGCTTAACAGTTTCAGGGCCAGCTCAAAGTTGACATCGGATGGTTGCACCCCCTTAGGAAGGGAAGAGCGTTTGGGTTTTTCATCTCCATCAGCCTTGCCGAGCTGCACATAAGGCCCAAACCGGCCATCGCGCAGGAGAACGGGCAAACCTGTCTCAGGGTCGAGGCCCAATTCAACCCCATCACCGTTTGAGCGGGCGGCCTTTTCCTTGTCGTCGCCATTTTCCGTTATCTGGCGGGTGAACCGGCAATCCGAATAATTTGAGCAACCGACAAAGGCGCCAAACCGGCCCACCTTCAAAGAGAGTTTTCCATCTTCGCAAGCCGGGCAGGCGCGCGGGTCTGAACCGTCTTCTTTTTCCGGGAACACGTGTGGGGCAAGAATTTCATTCAGTGCCTCAAGCACTTCACTCACACGCAAGTCGGCGATATCACCAACTGCTTTGTTAAAGTCGCGCCAGAAATCGCGCAAAACCTGCTTCCAGTCCACCTGGCCAGCGGAAATCTTGTCGAGCTGCTCTTCCAGACTCGCTGTAAAATCATATTCAACGTAACGGGCAAAGAAGCTCTCCAGGAACGCGATAACTAGGCGGCCCTTGTCTTCCGGGACAAAGCGCTTTTTATCAAGGCGTACATATTCGCGGTCGCGCAGGGTGGTGAGCGTGGATGTGTATGTAGATGGGCGGCCAATGCCCAGCTCTTCCATGCGCTTGATGAGGGTTGCTTCGGTATAACGCGGTGGGGGCTCGGTGAAATGCTGGTTTGAGGACACCTTTTCCAGGCCCACCTTGTCGCCGGTCGCCATTTTCGGAAGGCGCCGGGCGTCATCTTCCTCGGCATCATCAAGCCCCTCCTGATAGAGCTTGAAGAAGCCGTCGAATCGAATAACCGAACCGGTTGCGCGCACGGTGTAGCGTTGGCCGTCAGTCCCTTCGGTGACGATATCAACCCGGGTGCGCTCAAGTTCAGCGCTTTCCATCTGGCTCGCGATGGTGCGTTTCCAGATGAGCTCGTAGAGCCTGAATTGGTCCTGATCGAGCGCGCGAGAGACCTTTGCAGGCATGCGGGTGAGATCGGTCGGGCGAATCGCCTCGTGCGCCTCTTGCGCGTTTTTAGCCTTGGTCTTGTAGGCGCGGGGCACACCAGGCACGTATGGCTCGCCAAATTCGGACTGAATTACGTTGCGGGCATCGGCAATGGCTTCCCGGGCCATTTGGACCCCGTCAGTACGCATATAGGTGATAAGGCCGACCGTTTCCCCGCCAATGTCGATGCCTTCATAAAGTCGCTGTGCGATGCGCATGGTGTGGGCAGAAGAAAAGCCCAGTTTGCGCGAAGCCTCCTGTTGCAGGGTTGATGTGGTGAAGGGCGCGCTTGGGTGGCGCTTTTGCGGTTTTGCCTCAACCGTATCAACGCTATAGGCGCTGTCCTTGATCGCAGCCTCAATCGCCTTGGCAGAAGCCTCGTCAGGAATATCGAACTTGCTGAGCTTTTTACCTGCTACCGCATTCAGCTTTGCGGTGAACGGGTTGCCTTCTGTTGTGTTCAGGTTGAAATCAAGTGTCCAATATTCCCGCGGCTTGAAGGCTTCAATTTCCAGCTCGCGGTCGCAAATGAGCCGCAGGGCCACAGATTGAACGCGGCCGGCTGAGCGCGAGCCGGGCAGTTTCCGCCACAGAACGGGGCTCAGGGTAAACCCGACCAGATAATCCAACGCGCGGCGGGCAAGATAGGCTTCGATGAGATCGCGGTCCAGATCGCGCGGCTCCTTCATCGCATCCATAATCGCCGATTTCGTGATGGCGTTGAAAACCACGCGCTGTACCTGCTTGTCCTCCAGAGCCTTCTTCTGGTTCAGGATATCCAGAACATGCCAGGAAATGGCCTCACCTTCGCGGTCGGGGTCAGTTGCCAGAATCAGGGTGTCGGCATCTTTCAATGCCTTGACGATATCGTTGACGCGCTGTTTTGACTTTGCGTCCACATCCCAGATCATGGAGAAATCTTCGTCCGGCTTTACCGAACCGTCCTTGGATGGCAGGTCGCGCACGTGGCCGTAAGACGCCAGCACTGTGTAATCGCTGCCGAGATATTTGTTTATGGTTTTTGCCTTGGCAGGTGATTCAACTACAACAACGTTCATATGTTCACTCTGATCTAGGCTGCGTGTTCGCAGCTCAGTTGCGGCACGGGCACTAATTTCAAAAACTAAAACCGGGTACTTCGATGGCGCGGTTTAATGTCTAACAGGCCAAGGCGCAAGAAAATGATGAAAACTCGGCCCGGAGTCAAATTTTGCGTGTGCTGCTGTGCACAATGTTATGAAGCAAGAAAGGCGCAAATTTGATACTATTTTAAATTGCATATTGATAATTTGCTAATCCATTGGTAGTAATACCATTAATACGTATGCGGAAAAGATTCGCGTAAAACGAGTGGTTAGCAATTGAAAGAGCATAGAAATTTGATTGTCTGATGCGAAGCGTCGCTGCGAATTTCGAAAAAACTTTATTAGTTCCATGAAAGAATCAGACAGAAATCTCGCAAACACTGAAGCCGCAGAATATATTGCGGAGATGGCCGCGGGCCTGCGCGAAATCGCCAAACAGGCGAATATGGAGTTTCTCGCCTACCTTTTAGATATGGTCTACCACGAGGCCTTTGACAAAAACAGCAGCGCAGCTGGCGGACATAAACAAGGCGGCAATTGAAAACGGCGCTCAGATTTCAGACACTTTCTGTTCGCCATGTCGTTGAAGCCTCCCGGCAAGTTCCAATTCCAGCAAAACCGTGAGCACCATGCCGGCATGCTCGCCGCTTTCCCGGATCAGGTCGTCTATTTCAATGGGCGAGGGACCAAGCAGTGAAATAACCCTCTCACGGGCATTGTCAGGAACGTTCTCAAGATAGTCGAAGCCGTTCTTGTCCGGTTATTCTATGTTGCGCTCGACAAACAAATCCGGTTCCAGCACTGGGCCAAGCTCCTTGGCCACGTCTTCAGCGCCGGTGGTTAGAACCGCGCCATCACGGAGCAATTTGTTAGTGCCGCTGGCGCGCGGGTCCATTGGTGAGCCAGGCATCGCAAAAACCGTGCGGTTTTGTTCATTGGCCAATCGTGCGGAAATCAGCGAGCCTGAGCGCATTGCAGCTTCAACAACAACCACCCCATAACTCATGCCAGCAATGATGCGGTTACGGCGCGGAAAATGCTTGGCTTGTGGTTTGGTGCCGGGCAGCATTTCGGTCACGATTGCGCCGCCATCAGAAACTATTCGGTGGTAGAGATCCGCATTTTCCGGCGGGTAAATGTTGTCGATACCCCCGGCAAGAACAGCAAACGTGTTTGTTTCGCTGCTTGCCTCATGAGCTGCGGTGTCGATGCCACGGGCCAGCCCGGAAACCGTTGTAAATCCCAAACCGCCCAGATCGGCGGCAATCTTCCGTGTGAATTTCAACCCGGCGGCAGAGGCGTTGCGCGCCCCCACAATGGCGATGGTTGGCTTCACGGTGCATGCGATGTCGCCTTTAACGCACAAAAGCGGCGGGCAGCTGTCAATGTGGCGCAAGAGGGGGGGGGGATAATCATTTTCACCAAAGGCAATGAAACGCGCGTTAAGCGATCTGGCATAATCCAGGATTTGTTCAGCATCTTCTCTAGGGCAGATGCGCAAATGTCGCCGCATGCCGCCACGGGCAGAAACTTCTGGCAATGCTTCCAGCGCCTGGGCAGCGCCGCCGTAGCGATTTATAAGGGTTCTGAATGTTGCCGGGCCAACATTTTCTGAAAGGGAAAGGCGCAGCCAGTCGCGGAGTTGAGTTTTGGTGAGGGACATTTTGCCGGGCTCCAATTTTCAGCCCAGCCAGATTCTTATTTGCCGAGCTTTATTTTTGATTCCCGGCCCGTAAGCAGCCGCCCGATATTCTCGCGGTGCGTAAAGAAGATTATGGCCGCCATTACGAAAAAGGGCCAGACCAATTGTGGTGAACCTGCCAGATAGGCCCATAGAGGCACCAATGCGCTTGCGGTAAGTCCTGCCAATGACGACATACGGAATACTGCCGCTGCCACTAACCAAACCACGCAAAAGCCCAATGCCGCCATCCAGGAAAGCCCGAGCACAACACCAAGATAGGTGGCAACGCCCTTACCGCCTTTGAAGTTCAGCCAAACAGGAAATATGTGGCCAACGAAGGCGGCGATCCCGGCGGCAATGCCGGCGCCAAGGCCGAACTGCAGGCCAATTAGGGTGGGAATGGTTCCCTTCAGCAAGTCGCAAGCCAACGTAGCAGCGGCAAGTTTCTTGGAACCGGTGCGCAAAACATTTGTAGCGCCGATATTTCCCGAACCGATGGAGCGGATATCTTCGGTACCTGCGATGCGGGTAATCAACATGCCAAAGGGAATGCTGCCACACAGATATCCGCCAATGGCCGCCAAAACGTACGTTAAAATAGGAAGTTCACCGCTCATTTGCGCACTTCTGCATCATAAACGGTTTGTCCGGCAACAACGGTTTTCACAACAGCGCCCTGCATCACGCGGCCTTCTAACGGAGTGTTGTTGGATTTTGAGCGAATGGTGGCTTCATCCACTTTCCAGACAGCATCGGGGTTGAACAAGGTGAAGTCTGCTGGCGCACCTTCTTTCAGAACACCGCCTTCCAGCCCGAGAATTTTTGCAGGTGTACTGGTGATGGCGGAAATGAGCGCCTCAAGTGGAACATTGTCGTTCAAATGCAGGCCGTACGCGGCCGACAGAAGTGTTTCAAGCCCGATGGCGCCGAACTCAGCTTCAGCAAACGGCAGGCGCTTTGTGTCCGGGTTTTGCGGGTCGTGACTGGAAACAATGACATCAATTGTGCCATCAACAACGCCTTCAACCAGCGCTTGGCGGTCAGCCTCGCTGCGCAGGGGCGGGGAGAGCTTAAAGAAGGTGCGGTAGGGAACAATATCGTTCTCGTTAAGGCAGAGATGATTTATGGAGACACCGCAGGTGACCGGCAATCCTGCCTTCTTCGCGCGGCGAATAATGTCGAGCGATTTGGCGGAGGAAATTTGTGCAGCGTGATAAGAAACACCTGTCAGCTCTACCAATCGGATATCGCGCTCAAGGATTACAAGCTCGGCGGCATCGGGAATGCCAGGAAGGCCAAGGCGTGATGACATTTCTCCTTCATGCATGACGCCGCCTGCGGCAAGGTCAGCATCTTCCAAGTGCTGAACCACGAGGACACCGAAATCGCGCGCATAGGCCATGGCCCGGCGCAAAACGCGCGGGTTCGCAACGGATTTTATGCCATCTGTCACCGCAACAGCGCCAGCCTGCCGCATCAGCCCGAATTCGGTCATCTCCGCGCCGTTAAGGCCCTTGGTGAGCGCGGCCATGGGCGCCACGCGCACAAGGCCGGTATCGCGGGCTCGGCGCAGGATAAAATCAACCAGCGCCACATCATCAATCACCGGATTGGTGTTGGGCATCATGACAAAGGTGGTGACCCCGCCTGCTGCTGCGGCCTGTGAGGCGGTGGCGAGTGTTTCGCGGTACTCATAGCCAGGCTCACCGGCAAAAACGCGCATATCGATAAGGCCAGGCAGTAACAATGTACCTTTGCAATCGATGGCGCCTTCGGCAACGTCCTTGCCGATAGCTGAAATTGTTCCGTTCTCAACCTCAATGCCGCCCGTGATATCGAGCCCGCTGGCGGGGTCGAAAATGCGCGCATTGGAGAAGCTTGCAGAACCAGTGGTGGGCTGAAATGCTGCAGGTGGTGTCATTCTAATTGTTTCCTCCACCTGGCAGGTTGCGCGAGAGCGCATCCAGAACCGCCATGCGCACCGCAACACCCATCTCAACTTGTTCGCTGATAACGCTTTGGACGCCGTCGGCAACAGAGGAGGCGATTTCAACGCCGCGGTTCATGGGGCCCGGGTGCATGACAAGGGCATCGGGTTTGGCGCTTGCAAGCTTTTCCTGGCTAAGGCCAAAAAAGGCATAATATTCCCGGGTCGACGGCACATATGCACCGTTCATTCGCTCTAGTTGCAACCGCAGCATCATGACGATGTCGCAATCTTTGATGCCTTCCTCGAGATTTGTGAAAACCTCAACTCCAAGCCGTTCAGCATTCGGAGGCAATAGGGTAGATGGGGCAACTATGCGCACCCGCGCACCCATGGCATGGAGTAACAGTATGTTCGAACGGGCCACTCGCGAGTGAAGTATGTCACCGCAGATCGCTACATTCAGCCCTTGCAACTTTCCCTTACGGCGGCGGATTGTCAGCGCATCCAGCAACGCCTGGGTGGGGTGCTCATGGCTGCCATCACCTGCGTTCACAACAGCGCATCCAACTTTCTGCGCCAGCAACTCGCAGGCTCCCGCTGAGCCGTGGCGGATAACCAGTAAATCGGGATGCATTGCGCTAAGTGTCGTTGCGGTATCGATAAGGGTTTCGCCCTTTTTCACCGAAGATGACCGCACCGACATATTCATAACGTCAGCGCCAAGGCGCTTGCCGGCGAGTTCGAACGATGATTGGGTGCGGGTGGAATTTTCGAAAAAGACATTGATTTGCGTGCGTCCACGCAAAGTGTCCTGCTTTTTCTGGATTTGCCGGTTCAGCTCCACATAGGAGTTGGCAAGGTCCAGTAAAGCGCTGATTTCTGTAGGAGAAAGCCCTTCAATCCCCAAAAGGTGATTGGAAATTAAGATGCGGCTGGGCGGGGTTATTTGTGTGCTCATTAAAGCCAGTTCTTTACCCCGCTTGCTGGTAATGAGCAAGCGCGCTTCAAGACTTTTCCAGTTCCGGTTAATGTGACACGCGGAGGAAGAGTTCATGACCGGACAACAACGCTTTGAGACCCATGAGGTCTTTAACCAGCCGCCAGCGTTTGAGAATATCAATCTCTATACGTCCAATGCGGTGTTGATGGCGGCAGTTGAGCGCGAAGGTGGAGGCGCCGCTGCCGGCGAGCTTGCGGCCTATGGCGAAAGGGCCGGCAGCTCTGAAATGCTACGGGCCGGGCGGCTCGCAAACGAATTTCCGCCACAGCTGAAATCGTTCGATGCGCGCGGGCAACGTGTGGATGCGGTTGAGTTCCATCCTGCCTATCACGAACTTATGGCCTGTTCGGCCAAGGCCGGCATGCATTGCCGTTCATGGGAAGATGAGCCAGGGCGCAATGTGGCCCGTGCCGCGATTGTCTATTTGGGCTATCAGATGGAGCCCGGGCATACCTGTCCGTTGGTGATGACAAATGCCTGTGTGGCGGCAATGCGCCACCAGCCCGCCCTGGCGGAAATTTGGCAGCCGCGCATTGTCAGGCGCGCTTACGACGGTGCGGACATTCCTGCCAGCGAAAAAAGCGGTGTTACCATTGGCATGGGAATGACCGAAAAACAGGGCGGCACCGATGTGCGCGCAAACACAACCCGCGCAGAACCTGCCGGCAGCGATGGTGAGTACGTTCTCGTTGGCCATAAATGGTTCATGTCAGCGCCCATGTGTGATGGATTTTTGGTGCTCGCTCAGGCGCTGGGTGGGCTTTCCTGCTTCTTAATGCCTCGTTTTCTGCCCGATGGAAGCCGTAACCCCATGAATCTGATGCGCCTCAAGGGCAAACTTGGCAACTGGTCCAACGCCTCCAGCGAGGTGGAATTTGCCGGGGTGCATGGATGGCTTGTGGGTGAGGAAGGGCGCGGTGTGGCCACCATTATCGAAATGGTGACATTCACCCGGCTTGATTGTGCGGTTGCCTCAGCCGGGCTGATGCGCTGGGGGCTGGCCAATGCGCTTCATCACACATCCCACCGCACGGTTTTCCAGAAAAAACTCATCGACCAACCTCTCATGCGCACGGTGCTTGCAGATTTATCGCTTGATTGCGAGGCGGCCACGGCGCTTACATTCCGGCTGGCCCGCGCCTTCGACAATCAGGACGATGAGTTCGAACAGGCGTTTGCGCGGCTGATGACACCTGCAATCAAATACTGGGTGTGTAAGTCAGCGCCGGGCTTTACCTATGAGGCGATGGAATGCCTTGGCGGTGGCGGCTATGTGGAAGAAGGGCCCATGGCTTGGGCCTTCCGGGAAGCCCCGCTCAACGCCATTTGGGAGGGTTCCGGCAATGTGATGTGCCTTGATGTGGCAAGGGTTGCCGCGCGCGCGCCGGAAACTCTGGAACGCATTGTCGCATGGCTTTCATCCTGCGGCGACAAACGCATTGCATCTGCCGCTGGGGTATTGGCGGCTGAACTTTCCAGTGCGGCAAATCTGGAAGCAGATTTACGCGTGATTGTTGAACGCCTTGTGCTTCTCGCCGCCGGCGCCATCTTGCTGGAGGCAGCGCCTGCAACAATTTCAGAAAGCTTCATCGCCAGCCGGCTTGAAGGCGGTTTCCGCACCACTTATGGCCAGCTCAATGGGGCTGATATTTCCGGCATTCTCTCGGCTAGAGAATAGATTAGAGATTGCGCAGCCTGTCGAGGGCTCCTTGCAAAATGTAGCTCGCTGCCATTTTGTCCACTACATCTGCGCGTTTGGAACGGCTTGCATCAGCTTCCAGAAGGGTGCGCGTTACCGCGGCAGTCGACAACCGTTCATCCCACAGGACAATAGGCAAATCGCTGAGGCGGGCCATATTGCGGACAAAAGCGCGGGTAGACTGGCAGCGCGGGCCTTCTGTGCCATCCATATTGACGGGAAGGCCGAGGACAAATCCCGCCGCATTTTCCGTTTCTGCCATCTTCAAAAGGTGTTGGGCATCTGCGGTGAACTTCGCCCGTTTAAGGGTTTCCACCGGTGAGGCGATGGAGCGGGTGCGGTCAGACAGGGCGATACCGATGGTTTTGGTGCCAAGGTCCAATCCAATAAGTGTGTCGCCCGGCCCAAGGCGGGTGGCGATTTCATCCAGGGTAACGAGATTCTCAGACATGGCGCCTTATTACTTTAACCCTTGCATAACAGAAACCATTGATTGGCGCTTTTGAATTTCCGATAGTAAAAAAATTAGGGCCTGTTGAAGTTCAACGCACGGGCTGCGCCGCAGCCAAAATGGGCCAGGTTGAGGAGTGAGGACGAAGGACATGCCAAAGCATATTCGAGGAGGAACGACACAAAGCTGGCCCATTTGGGCGCGGCCCTGCGGGTTGGGCCAAAATCCCCCGCAAGTACGTCGAAAGTGCTCGAAAGTGGGCTGCACTGTCTTGCGCTTTTCTCCTGTTTGCAGGAAATTTTGGACACCAACGCAGCCCCGTGGGCTGAACTTCAACAGGCCCTAGGGGAGGCGGAAAATATGAAAATCACCTGGTTGGGACATTCTGGATATCGCGTCGAATTGGCAGGCGCAGTTCTCGTTATCGACCCGTTCCTTTCCGGCTCGCCGGTATATGAAGGGTCCGTTGATGAGGCAACAAATGGGTGCACCCATGTGGCCATCACCCATGGCCATGATGATCACATCGGTGATGCTGTGGACATTTGCAAGGCAAACGGCGCCCAGCTCATTGCCAATTTCGAAATCTGCATGTGGCTGAACGGGCAGGGCGTTGAAAACATCAAACCGGGCAATTCCGGCGGCACCGTTGACTGCGGCTCATTCAAAACCACATTTACCGTTGCCAACCATTCCTCATCATCCCAACAAGATGGGGGAGCGGTTTATCTCGGCAACCCGCACGGCCTAGTGTTTGAAGCCGATGGCGCGCCGACCCTGTACCACATGGGTGACACGAACATGTTCGGCGACATGGCGCTGATTAATGAATTCCACAAACCGGACGTTGGTATTGTACCCGTCGGCGACCGTTTCACCATGGGTGCCCGCCAGGCGGCAATCGCATGCCAACGCTTTTTTGATTTCAAGACAATCATTCCCTGCCACTACGGCACATTTCCAATTATTGACCAGACGGCCGATGCATTTGTTGCCGAGATGGGTGAGGGAGCCGGTGCTGTGAAGGTTTTGGAAGTCGGCGGCAGCGTGGAGGTATGATGGCAACGGGTGACGATCGTCCGCTGGGGGAAAAACTAGATTATCTGCCGCCAAATGTCTGGCCTGACGGACGCATGCTCTATGGGGCAAGCGTTGTTTTGCAAAAGCTCGACATGAACGTGCATGGGGAAGACCTCTGGCAGGCATTCAGTGTAGACGAGAAGGGCGCCATTTGGGATTACCTTCCCTACGGGCCGTTTGCCAGCCGTTCAGGGCTTGATGAATGCTATGGGCAGCTTGGCGCATGTGGCGATCCGCTTTTTTATGCAATAGTTCCAAATTCATCAGGCCGCGCGGAAGGAGTAGCGAGCTATCTCAATATTGTGCCGGCGAACGGGACCATAGAAATCGGGCATATCAACCTCGCGCCATCCCTGCAGCGTACCTATGAGGCCACCGAGGCTCTGTTCTTGATGATGCGCCATGCGATGGATGATTTGGGCAACCGCCGGCTTGAATGGAAATGCAATGCCAATAATGCGGCCTCGTGCCGGGCAGCTGAAAGGCTCGGCTTTACCTTTGAGGGGGTTTTCCGCCAGCACATTGTGGTGAAAGGCCGCAATCGGGATTCAGCCTGGTTTTCCATTATCGACAAAGAATGGCCGGGATTGCGCGAGGCCTATTTTGCCTGGCTGAAGCCGGAAAATTTCTCTCGCGAGGGCAAGCAGAAAAAGGCCCTTTCCAAACTCACCAAGGCAGCACTTAAAGCGATCGGGAATTAGCGGTTAGGTTTTGTAGTGTCGCTCTTAGATTTTCGTTGCGTTTTATCGAGCGATAAAATGAGGATGACTTCTTTGATCAATTCATTCTATTACTAGTTGTGAATATAAAATTTTCTCGTTTAACTTGAGGCATTTTGCAAATGGGGGACAACCAGAATTCAATTTGGAAGCGGTGGCGGTCAGCCGCTCTGATTACTGCGGGCGCCATTGCGTTGATTGAAGTGCCGTCTGTAACGTACTTGTTTTTCTCACCCGATGAAGCGCCTTACTCCTTCGACAGAAAAGCGGTTGAAACTTCTGCACCGACCGTGGAGGCGGTTTCGCCAAAGCTGCCCGAGACTGCCATAGCCGCTGAAATTCGAACCTCTGTTGCCCAGAGTGTCTCAAAAACTGCTGCGGTTGAAGCGGTTAAGCCGGGTGATCTGGAAAACAATGAACAACTTGCAAAGAAGAGCCTGGTCGATCAGCTTGTGAAGGCAAAATATGGCTTCAACAAAGCCGAAAGTATGGTTGTCGGGGAAGTCGTTGACGTTGCGCTATATATTTCGACCGATAAGAGTTTTGATGCACCAGCACTGCTGTTCGGGTTGCCGGGCGCGCAAAAATCCGGGGAGCTTAAGGTCTCCTCACATGTGTCAGCCAATTTGCACGGTTCCGCATTCAAAGTGACCCTGAAAAGCAAGGAAAGGCAATTAATCTCACAGACCCTTCCAGCAAACTGGACGTGGACCGTCGAAGCAATGGAACCTGGAGAAAAGCAGCTGTTGACGCTGGAAGTTTACGCCTATCTTGAAAATCAGGGAAGACTCTCTGACCCGATTTCGGTGCGTACGTTGAAGGAGAATATCGAAGTCAATGTGAGCTGGTATTCCCGCACAGCCAGTTTCCTTGCAAGCATTTGGCAGTTGTTGGTAGGCGCTCTCGCGCTGCTTTTGGCAACTGGGGTTGGGATTGTGTATCAGCGTCGAGGATCTTGACGCACCCCGTTGTGATGACTCAATTCGCCACGAGCACCGTGCGGCAGGCCTTTGGCAGGCCCCTGATTGTCATGTGGCGAGCTTTTTTCTTCTTCTTCTTCTTTTTCTTTTTGGAGGTTTTTTTCTTCTTTTTCTTTGCCGGTTTGCCCCAAGGCTTGGAACTGTACCAATAGGCCAGGTTTTCCTTGCAGTCGTCGCGGGCAGGGGCGGCCTTTTGGTCCTTACAGCCAATCGAGCCCTTCGGGCACTTTATGCGAATATGAAAATGGTAGTTATGGCCGTAATAGGCGCGAATTTTACCGAGCCATGCGCGGTTTTTGAAACCCTTGCGGCGCGCCCAGTCGCACATTTCCTTTTTGATAGGTGGATGCACGAAAATGCGCGCGACTTCACGATAGGAAGCCGCGCGCTTAATAAGGCGCGCATGGGCTTCGGTCCATTTCTTGCGGTTGAGCCTTTTGCGGTCGATTGTCATGACAACCGGTTTTTTGGTTTCACGCTCCTTGCGGCTCATCACGTGCTTTGGCATGGGCGTGAGCCAGACGTCTGCATCAAGACCCATTTGATGGGAGCGGTGGCCTGATGTCATGGGCCCACCGCGCGGTTGGGAAAGATCGCCTATCAGGAGCCCGGGATAGCCATCATGTTTGCGGGCCTCGACTGCAAGACGTTTTACCAGCGCGACGAGTTTGGGGTGCCCCCAATTACGGTTGCGCGAAAGCCGCATGGCCTGCCAGGCCGAACCGGTTATGGGAACCTCAGCGCCGCCTGCAAGGCAGCCCCGGGTATAAAAACCAATGGCGCGCGGCTTGAGCTTGGCACCTCTCTTTTTGGCGCCAAACAAGTCTTTTGCCGGCACATTGGTAGGAATTCTCTTGGATTTTCTGGAAGACTTTGCGGGCGCCAGCGGTTTTTCCCGCGGCAGCACTCTTTCTTCAATAAGTTTGCCGATCTGATCGGAAGCAGCAAAAGAAGTTACTGTTCCAGCAATAATCAAAATCAACCCAGCGGCGGCAAATACAGCGAAGTTTCTGTATATTCTCATGTTCACCCACACGCGATTTAAAGAAAGTTTCTGACCCGTCAAGTCCCCTCGAATTTCTTTATAATAGGCGAAAAAGATAAAATGTTCAGTCACTATTTTTTGCGGAATGCATCAAGGCTCACGACCTTTTCTTCTTCGCCGGTTTCCTCGCCGATTTCTTCGTCGGCCGCTTCGGCAGGTTCTTTCGATGCTATTTTAACGGCCGGTTCGGCTGCCTCTTCAACGGCTTCCGCATCCTCTTCAGGCTCGCTACCGGATTCATCGTCAGTCACTTTGGACTTTTCCGCACCCTTTGACTGTTCAGCTGCAGCCTTTGCCTCTTCTTCAGCCAGGTTCTGGTTGGCCTCGTCCATCTCGAACTGCAAGCCAAACTGAACATGAGGGTCGAAAAAACCCTTTACCGCCGCGAAGGGTATTTCCATCTTCTCTGGAATATTGTCGAAGGAAAGTTCCACCCGGAACCCGTCATCGCCTACATCAAGTCCCCAGAACTGGTGCTGCAGAACGATGGTCATTTCTTCAGGATATTTGCGCTTTAGCCGGTCCGACACTTTGGTGCCTGGGTGGCCGGTGTCGAAAGCGATGTAGAAATGATGCTCGCCCGGCAGGCCTGAACGCTCAACGCTCCTTAATGCCGCTCGCACAACGCCGCGCAGCGCCTGTTGGGCAAGAATATCATAGCGCATCAGGTCTTCGGGCATATTCCTCTTCCAATCCCTCCACAAGCTTGGGGCGCAGCTTTTGTTACGAAACGAATCTGTTGTCAGTTTGACTGACAACCAAAATGGATGCAAATGGCCATTTGCATCTATCGGAAAAACAATCTCATTTTAGCAAAACAAAATGGCGGGCTTCTGTTGCCAGGTGCCCGCCGGACCCCGCCTGCACTTGCTAGAGCACAGGGCTTGAATTGAAGCTGCCGCACTGCTTACGCAGCGAGACGTGCCTCAGCGTAGTTGTCATTTGCAACTATTAGGATGGCCCGGTAACGGTGGTACCATGCCGAACGAAAACTTGCCCTTTACACCCTCGTCGATCCTATTTCACCCCCATCAAAAACCCACTTCTTACTAAATGGGCTTGTGGTGGAGGTGCCGGGTACCGCCCCCGGGTCCGAATGGTTTATTACGACAGTCATTTATCGCCATAGCCGGCCCGAAAACCGGCACCTATAATATAAGCGCTTCGGCGGGCTAAAAAAAGGCCGTAAATTCATTGAATTGGCCATTGCGTTAAAAAAGGGTCAGGACCCTAGTGTTGGAGATGTTCTCAGGTGCCGAAAAAACTCATGGAAACCCGCGAGGATTTGCGCAACGCAATGATAGATGCCGCGGAGGCCATTATCGTTGCAGATGGGGTGGAATCGCTCACCGCGCGCCGCCTGGCAACTGATATGGGCATTGCGGTGGGCACCACCTACAACCAGTTCCGGCAAATGGACGAACTCATCAGCGAGGTGAGTGCGCGCACCTTGGCAGCGCTTGGGCGGGAAATTAAGGCAGCCGCCGGGGCGGGCGGCGCACCAGAAGACAATATCATGGCTTATGCAGAGGCCTATCTGGAGTTTGTATCAAGCAATCCAAAGCGTTGGGCTGCATTGTTTTCTGGAAGCCTTGACCCGCAAAGCGAGGCGCAGCACCGCAATAACGAGCAAATTCAAAAGCTGTTCAGTTTTCTGGAAGGTGAGCTCAGTGAACTCTATGGTGGTGAAAACCGGGATGTGGTCAAGCAGTCGGCCCGTGCTTTGTGGGCGGCCGTACACGGCATGCTGATGCTGGCATCGGGCGGGCGTTTAGAAGTTTTGGAGCTTGATGACATTCACAGTTCTGTGCGCCTGCTGGTGCGCTACCACCTTGCCGGCATGGCCGCGCAGCCCAGTGTTTGACTGAGTCAGCAAGTCATGTGGCTGGGTTTACTGTTCGCCAACCAAGAAGAATCGCGCTAATATTTGAGCCAGGTTCTGTATTGTCGAACCGGTCATTTTTAAAGGAATTTTCAATGAGCGAATATGTTGAGAACGCAAAACGGTTTACCTCAAGCGTGAATGAAGCTGTTGTAAAGGGCGTAGAGAATTATCTCGGAAAAGGTGTTCTGGCGCAACGGGATGCTTCTTTGGTGTCGTGTACAGATCCTGATGAACTGGGCCGGATCCGTGACGGGTTTGCAAAGAAGAAACTTGATTTGAGTGATGGCGGTGCAACTGATGCAGCTATTCAGGCGGTTTGCAAAAAAATGAGCGAAGATCGCAACAAATGTCGTGTCACCTTTTACTATTTGCTAGCCGAACAAACGGGAACATTGGGCAAGCTTGCCTGAGCTTCAAACTTGACCCAACTTGACTGAATGCGTAACCGGTGGACTGAAAAGTCTGCCGGTTCATTCAATTACGGAGCTCTTTTGTTCAGCCTGCCAAAACTTGCGCAAACGCAAAAACTCTATGCGCCGGACACGCCCTGGGGGCCATTTTCGGCTGCATTGGTGGCAGTTTTTGTGGTCGTTTTGCCCTATTTAACAATTGAGTTGGTGCTAACCCTCTTCCCGGGGGGGCTGGGCGATAGGTCCCTTTGGCCCACGGTTTATGACCGCACCATAGTGGCGGGCCAGGCCTGTACGCTCGTGCTGATCATGCTGGTGGCGCGCATGCGTGGTGGAACATCGCAAGGAGTTCTTGCGGATGCCCCTGTGCCAAGCCCACGTGCACAAGCTTTCATCGAAACGCTTCTTCTCCTCGCTATCGCCCTTGGCCTGACAGGCTTGTTTTTTCTGGCATTTCCGGAGCTTGAAGCCTCTGTCACCAAGCAGGCCTGTGACAACCTGCTTACCAGGCACCTTTGGCTCGACAATCTTCTTCTGATTATCCTTTTTGCGCCACTGGTTGAGGAGTTCCTGTTCCGGGGATTTCTGTTTTCCGCCTGGCAGAGCAAGAAGTTGCCATTCATTGTTCCGGCTCTTTCAACGTCGCTTCTCTGGACGGCGCTGCATTTTCATTACGATTTAGCCTACCTGCCGTTTCTCTTTCTGGACGGGATGTTCTTGTCCTGGATTTTATGGCGTCATGGCTCCATATGGCTGTGTGTTTCCTATCATATGGGGTGGAATGCGGTGGCAGTCTGGTATTTGCATGATTGCATATTCTGAGCAAAATTCCCTGTGGTCAAAACCGTTAGTTGATTTGATTTTTGGGCAGAATCGATGGATTCTGAAGCCATGCAGCAATATCTTGAATTGATGCTCCGGGTACGCAAAGAAGGCGTACGCAAGGGCGACCGCACAGGCACCGGCACCTTGTCGGTTTTCGGCCACCAGATGCGATTTGACCTGAACGATGGCTTCCCGCTCGTCACCAACAAAAAGCTGCACATCCGCTCAATCATCTACGAGCTTTTGTGGTTCCTGAAGGGTGATACCAATATTGCCTATCTCAAAGAGAATGGCGTGCGCATTTGGGATGAATGGGCCGATGAAAGTGGCGATCTCGGCCCGGTTTACGGCCATCAATGGCGCTCCTGGCCTGTTCCAGATGGCAAAACGGTCGATCAAATCGCCGGGGTGGTGAAATCACTGCGCGAGAACCCCAATTCACGCCGACATATTGTGTCTGCATGGAATGTGGCGGATGTGGATGACATGGCGCTGCCGCCGTGCCATTGCCTGTTCCAGTTTTATGTGGCTGACGGAAAGTTGTCCTGTCAGCTTTACCAGCGCTCCGCCGACATTTTCCTCGGCGTGCCATTTAACATCGCTTCTTACGCGCTGCTCACCCACATGATGGCGCAAGTGACGGGGCTTAAAGTTGGCGATTTTGTACACACGTTCGGCGATGCCCATCTTTATTCCAACCATATGGAACAGGTGGACGAACAGCTTAAGCGTGAGCCACTGCCGTTGCCCCGGCTGGTGGTAAAGCGTGATGTAACGGAAATTGACGATTTCGACTTTGAAGATTTTCAGATTGTTGGCTATGAGGCCCACCCGCATATCTCCGCACCGGTAGCCGTTTAATGACACTTACAATTTCTCATGTTGTGGCGGTTTCGCTCAACGGTGTGATCGGCGTTGAAGGCGATTTGCCGTGGCGCCTGCCATCTGACCTAAAACGTTTCAAGCAAATCACCATGGGCAAGCCCATAGTTATGGGGCGCAAGACATGGGAATCCATCTGCAGGCCGCTGCCGGGCCGCCCAAACATTGTCATAAGCCGCTGGCTGGAAGAGGTGCCGGATGGTGTGATTTTGGTGCGCACAATTGATGAAGCACTGGAGCGTGCGCGCGGGCTTGCCCATGAATTGGGAGTCGATGAAATTTGCATCATTGGGGGCGGTGAGATTTACCGTCAAACCCTGGATGTTACGGGCCGTATCTATCTCACCCGCGTGATGGCGGAGGCAACCGGCGATACCACTTATCCCGACCCGGATATGGATATCTGGGAAGAGGTGGCCCACGAGCACCATTCCGAAGGGCCGGGCGATACGGCGGACTTTGATATCATCACCCTGGAGCGTATCGGCTAGGTTCAGGACCTATTTGCAACCGGCTTCGAGCGGGGTTAGCCTACCAGCAACTGCCCTCAGACTGCAGGATGCGAAATGTTTTCTCAAGCGCGCGTTTATTCCTCTGTTCTTGACGAGATCGGCAACACGCCGATGCATGAAATCACTAAACTGGATACCGGCCGGTGCCGGCTTTTTGTGAAATTGGAGAACCAAAACCCCGGCGGCTCCATCAAGGACCGCATCGGCAAGACCATGATTGAGGCAGCCGAGGCGGACGGTTTACTCAAACCCGGCGGTACGATTATTGAGGCCACCGCGGGCAACACGGGCCTCGGCCTGGCGCTGATCGCCGCCCAGAAGGGATATGACCTCGTTATCGTGGTGCCGGACAAAATGGCCCAGGAGAAGATTTTCCACCTGCGCGCCATGGGGGCCGATGTGCGCACCACCCGCTCGGATGTAGGTAAGGGCCACCTGGAATATTATCAGGACATGGCCGAGCGCATCGCAAAAGAAAACGGTTATTTCTACGTCAATCAGTTCGCCAATGAGGCAAATACCCTTGCCCATGAAACCACCACTGGCCCTGAAATCCTTGCCCAGTGCAAGGCGGCGGGCACGGTGCCTGATGCAGTGGTGTGCGGCGTTGGTTCAGGGGGCACGCTTACTGGCCTTTCGCGCTTTTTCCAAAAGGCCAACCCGTCAACCGAGATGGTCCTTGCCGATCCGGAAGGTTCGGTTCTTGCCGAATATGTTGAAACGGGAAAGCTGCCTGAGGAGGTGGGCTCATGGATGGTTGAGGGAATTGGCGAGGATTTTCTGCCCCCCATTCTGGACCTTGAAGGCGTTCAAACCGCCTACACGGTGAGCGATGGTGAAGCTTTTGAAACCGCGCGCGAACTCTTAAAGAAAGAAGGGCTTTTGGCCGGTTCCTCATCGGGAACCCTAATTGCCGCTGCATTGCGCCATGCCCGCGCGCAAACCGAACCAAAAACGATTGTCACTTTCGTTTGCGATTCCGGTAACAAGTATCTTTCCAAGATGTTCAATGATTTCTGGATGATCGATAACGGTTTCCTGGAACCGCCGATGAAGGGCGATTTGCGCGATTTGATCACCCGCAAACACGCCGAGCATCAAACCATCACCATCAAACCGTCAACGCCGCTGGACCAGGCCTACCGCAGCATGAAGCTTTACGATATTTCTCAGTTGCCTGTGCTTGAAGACGACATGCTCGTGGGGTTGCTGGATGAAGAAGACCTTCTGCGCCATGCATATGAATGCGGCTGTTTCGAAGGGGTGGCCGGCGACATTATGGCAACGGGTCTGAAAACGGTTGATGCTGGCGCCAGCCTTGATGAGGTGCTTGAAATCTTGACCCACGGCATGGTGGTGCCGGTGATACACAAGGACAGGTTTGAAGGCCTGATCACCAAAATCGATGTTTTGAACCACCTGCGTCTAACGGCGAGTTGAACATGCCTTCCCGTGTGATCAAGGGCCCGGACGCGGTCAATAACCTGAAGACAAGCAGCCTTGCGAAATGGCCCTCGCGGGCCGATGCGGACAACCGCATTGAACCATTTTGCCGGCCAGGTTTTGAGCCGGGCTTTCATCTTGAGCCCGGAGAGAATATTTTCACAATTGGTTCGTGCTTTGCGCGGAATATCGAAAAAGCCCTTGCGGTGCGCGGCTTCGATGTGGTGACCAGGCGGATACTGGCAGGTTCTGAATTAACGTCTATGTTCCGCGCCAACATCCTCAATAATTACGGGGTGCCGTCGATATACAATGAGCTGGTTTGGGCGTTTGATGATTCCCGGCCGTTCGACCCGGAACTAAATTTCTTTGAGGTTATGCCCGGCAGGTTTGTGGACATTCATTTGCCGGCCTCCATCCGGCCTGCATCGTTTGAGGAAACACTGGAGCGCCGCAAAGTCATCACGCAAATTGTGCGCGAGGCCGCTACTTGCCCCGTGGTGGTGATGACCCTGGGCCTGATTGAAGTTTGGTTCGACAAGAGTTCCGGCCTTTACCTCAACTATTCACCGCGCCGCGCACTGGTGATGAAGCACCCGGATAGGTTTGAGCTTCATATTCTGAGTTATGCCGAGACAATTGAGTATCTCCGGAAAATCGTAGACCTGCTGAAGTCTGCCTGCATGCCCGATCAAAAACTGTTGCTGACGGTATCTCCGGTGCCGTTGACCGCCACATATACCGGGCGCGATGTGCTGGTTGCCAATGCGGTATCCAAGTCCGTTTTGCGGGCAGCAGCTGATGAAATTGTCAGCGCCAATGATCACATTGATTATTTCCCATCATATGAGAGCGTCACCATGAGTGAGCGCGGGCCTGCATGGGAAGACGATCAGCGCCACGTGGAAGCTGACCTTATCGATCTGAATATCGGGCGCATGATTGATGCCTATGTGCGCCATGGAGAGGTGGCAGGTGGCGCAGATATTGCCGGGGTAAAGGAGAAAGCGCGCGCCATGCTCAACGAAGGCGGGCGGAAAAAGGCCATGCGCTTGCTGGAGCCGCTTCGCGGGCTGGCCGAAGATGATGCCGGGCTTGCAGCGCTATATGTTGAGGCGTGTCTTGAGGTGGGAAGGGCAACGGACGCAGCGCAAGTTCTTGTTACCATTCCGCAAGGTTGGGGCGAATGGCAAAAAGGCCTGCTGGCTGCCAGGCTTGCATTGTTGGAAGGTGATGCGGAAGCCGCCGCAACCCAGCTCAATGAACTTGCCGTATCGGTGCCCGGGCAGGGGGCTATTTGGCACTGGCTTGCGGAAGCTGAGGCGGCCGCCCACCGCTACGATGATGCCTTGCTGGCGCTCAAGAACTGGGCCGATGCGGACAAAAGTTCCGGCGCGCCCATGCGTCTTGCCGCCGCCATCCACCGGGCCACGGGTAAACCGGAGTTGGCAGATAAGGCATACCGCTCGGCAATTGAATCCGAAGATACCGATCAGGAGTTTGCGCTCGATTATGCTGAATTCCTGATTGAGGAAAAACGCCTTGATGATGCAAAGCGCTGCCTTGCGAGCATCGCGCCTGAAAACAAATGGCAATCAGAGCGGCGTGATAAGCTCGCAGTGTTTACTGGCTAGCATTTGCTTCAGGTTGCTGCTGCGTGGCGCAGTGTATACCGCCGCCTCTTTTCCCAAGCTCATCCACATTCAGCATGACGATTTCCCGGCCCGGATAAGCCTGCGCCAGCGCGTCTCGAGCTTCAACATCAGCTTCCCTGTCGCCAAATTGTGCAGAGATGACCGCACTGTTGCACACGTAGTGATTCACGTAAGAGGCAACGAAATCATAGCTTTGCACCCGCTCATTCACAGGTTCTGGAATGACCGTGATGGCAAGTTTTTCTCCACGGGCATCACGCGCGGATTTCAGGATTTCGTATGCCTCGTAATCAGCGCGCACCCATGGGTCATCCATATCTGGTTTTTGCGGGAGCTGAATGAGCACCTTTCCCGGCCCGGCAAAGCGGGCAAGGGCATCAATATGGTAGTCGGTAACATCGCCGCCCTTGATGCCAGGCGCCCAAATCAGCTTTTCACCACCGAGCGCCTGTAACAGCAGTTTTTCAACCTTGGCCTTTGAGCCCTTGTTGCGGTTTTGATTTACCCAAGAGCTTTCATGGGCAATCAGCGTGCCAGCGCCATCTGCATCAACGCCGCCACCTTCACCCACAATGCCACTATCAAACATGGGAAGGCCCAGGCGCTTTGCCACTCGGCCGGTAATTTTTCCATCATGCCGTGAACCTGTTTATTGCCCCACCCATTGAAATTGAGATGGGCGATGGCAAGCTCGCTGGCCTCGTTCAAAACGAAAACCGGTCCAGAATCCCGGCACCAGAGATCATCGGTTGGGATATCCCATATGTCCACCTTTCCGGAGAGCATTTTGTGGGCTGATTGCGCATGGGCTTCATCCATCAGCATCACTACTGGCTCGAACCTGCTGATGGTGTTCGCCACTTCTGCGGTTGTGGCTTGCACCTGTTCCAGGGTAACGCGGTCATAAACCTTTCCGCTCACCGGCCACTGCATAAAGGTGCGGGTGTGGGGGTGGGCCTCGTCGGGCATGCGGAAACCCGATTGCACCGACCGCCCATCGCCGCTTTGGGCGGTATTGCCGGTCAAAATGGCCATGCCAATCCCCGTTCCAATCAACTTGCAGAAATGCCTTCGCTTCATTGCGGTTTTACTCTAATCAATATCCGTGCCCCCGGAACGGAGAAAAACGAATGACGGAAAACCGCCAGAGGTTCGCAACCCGCGCCATTCATGCAGGCCAAAGGCCCGACCCGGTGACCGGCGCGATTATGACGCCGATTTATGCCTCATCCACCTATGTTCAGGAAAGTCCAGGCGTTCACAAGGGCTATGAATATTCCCGCACGGCCAATCCTACACGCACGGCGCTGGAAGATTGCATCGCAGACCTGGAGAACGGTTCTGCCGGATTTGCCTTCGGTTCGGGAATGGCGGCGACCGGCACGGTATTGGAGCTTCTTGATCATGGCGCGCACGTTGTGGCAGGCGATGACCTTTATGGCGGCACCTACAGGATATTCGAGAATGTGCGCAAAAGGACCGCAGGGCACCGGTTTGCCTTTGTTGATTTTTCCGACATCAAGGCGGTTGAAGCAGCGATCGGCCCGGACACTTCCATGTTGTGGGTGGAAACACCCACAAATCCACTTCTAAAAGTGATTGACCTTTCCGCCATTGCCGAACTTGGCAAACAGCACGGGCTTATCACTGCATGTGACAATACATTTGCCTCGCCATACTGCCAGCGCCCGCTTGATCACGGCTTTGATATTGTCGTGCATTCGGCCACCAAATATCTCAACGGCCACTCAGATGTTGTTGCGGGCATTGCGGTTACCGGCAGCGAAGAGATTTCCGAAAAACTTGCCTATTTGCACAACGCGGTTGGCGGCATTCTGGGCGCCAATGATGCATTCTGGGTGCTGCGGGCGCTGAAAACACTGCCCGTGCGCATGGAGCGCCATTGCGAGAATGCACAAGCCATTGCGGAATGGCTGGAGAAACACCGCAAAATTGAAAAGGTTTACTATCCAGGCCTTGCCTCTCATCCCCAACATGGGCTGGCAACAGACCAGATGAACGGCTTTGGCGGTGTGGTGACCGCAGTTCTGGCCGGCGGCATTTCCAGCGCACGCAAGTTCCTTGAGCGCACGGAGCTGTTTTCGCTGGCTGAGAGCCTTGGTGGTGTCGAAAGTCTTATCGAGCACCCGGCCATCATGACCCACGCATCAATCCCGAAGCATTTGCGCGAGGAAATCGGCATTGTTGACGGGCTCGTGCGTTTGTCTGTGGGTATTGAGCATATTGATGATCTCCTGCGCGATCTCGATCAGGCGCTGGCATGATAAAAGCGCTTGTTGCTGAGGCGCTGGGAACGTTTTCCTGGGTTGGCGCGGTGTGCGCTGCCATGCTGGTGACAGGCGAGGGCAACTTTTCCGTTAGCGCAATCATCGCAACGGCCCTGTGCGCGGGCTTCACCATAGCGGCCATGACGGCGGCGCTCAGGGCTTTATCATCGTGTCATTTCAACCCTGCGGTTAGCCTGGCAGCTGTGATCGCCGGCCAGTTGGGGCCGGGCAGGGCGGCGGGTTATGTGCTTGCCCAGGTGTTCGGCGGCGCACTGGCTGCACTTTTTGTCTTCCTGGCTT
>JBPCVY010000087.1:0-28387 GCA_051010055.1 Hyphomicrobiales bacterium
TGATAAGCCCGCGCTGGAATGCCTGGCGCGCCAACACTTGCAGTTTGGGGTCAAGAGTGGCGCGCACCGACAGCCCGCCTTCTCGAAGACGCTTGGCGCCATAAGCTGATTCAATTGAGCGCCGAACTTCCTCGGTGAATGCTTCAGCGCCGATTTGGTTGGCAAACTGCTGAACGCCGCGTTTGCGCGGAGAAACTTCCAGTTTTTGCGCTTGCGCTCGCTTCATCTGCTCTTCGGAGATGTAGCCGTTCGCATGCATGCGCCCGATAACCCAATTGCGCCGTTCGGTTGCCCGCTTTGTGTGGCGGAACGGATGGTAGTTGTTCGGCGCTTTCGGCAATGCTGCCAGGTAAGCCATTTCGTGAATATCAAGCTCGTTGAGGGACTTGCCGAAATAGTTCAACGAGGCTGCTGCGACACCATAAGAGCCAAGTCCAAGAAAAATCTCATTCAAATAAAGTTCAAGGATTTTGTCTTTGGAAAATGTCTGTTCAATGCGTTGTGCCAGAAGGGCTTCTTTGAGTTTGCGGTCGAACGTGCGCTCATTGGTCAGCAAAAAGTTCTTTGCCACCTGTTGAGTAATGGTTGAGGCGCCGGTCAACCGTTTTCGGTTACCGGTAATGTACCCCTCAGCATAGCGAAACACCGCGCCCGCCATGCCCAGCCAGTCAAGGCCGCCATGCTGGTAGAAGGTCTTGTCTTCAGCGGAAAGAAAAGCCTGCACCAGCAATTCAGGCAGGGCAGCGGAAGGAATATAGAGGCGGCGCTCTTCGGCATATTCAGCAAGCAGCGTGCCATCGCCGGCATGCACGCGCGTCATCACCGGCGGCTCATAAGCTGCCAATTGCTCGATACCCGGAAGGTCTTTGGACCTTTCTTTGATAATGTAGCCAACTGCCAGCGCCACGCCACAAAAAACTATGAACATAGCGGTAAACAGAAAGCCCAGAAAACGAACCATATTCAAACCCCGTTGCGGACAAATTCAGCACTTGTTCGCATTGCCGATGCCCGGCCCACCTGCCGTACCAATAACCGATTTGCGTTGAGTTGGCACTTTAAATTAGTCCCCTGGAAAAGGGCCGCATTATTGGTGAAGTCTCAGTATTACAGGGCAAATATGGCAGGCTGCGGGCCGGTTTCAAGCCGGAACGTGCGGGGGCTGGTCCCTAATTTCCGCTTTGGGCAAGGGATTTCGCAAAATAGGCGTCGATTGCGCCTGCCACAGCACCCGCAACTTTTTTGCGCCATGCTGCCGAGCGCAGATTCATCTCATCCTTGCGGCTGGAAAGGTAGCCAAGCTCAAGCAAGACAGAAGGCACATCAGGCGCTTTGAGCACCCTGAAGCCGGCTGAGCGCAATGGTTTGCGGGTGAGCTTGGTGGTGGTGGATAGCTGGCGCGCCAGGGTTTGCGCAAATGATGTTGAATGGTTGTTCGTTTCCCTTTGCGCAAGATCGATCAGGATGCCGGTAACCTGCGCTGTTTCCACACCAAGATCGACGCCGGCAATAATATCTGCCCGGTTTTCCTTTGCAGCAAGTTCGCCAGCTTCCTTGTCTGAGGCGCGCTCTGACAGGGTATAAACAGTTGCCCCTTGCACTTTGCCGCGGCGGATGGAATCGGCGTGAATGGCGATAAACAGGTCAGCCCCCTTTTTCCGGGCGAAATGAACCCTGTCGCGCAGCCTAATAAACCTGTCGCCGGATCGGGTTAGATAAACCTTGTAGCGATTGGATTTGCGCAGGTGAGCTGCAAGAATCTTGGCAAATGCAAGCGTCACCTTCTTTTCAGGCGTCCCGCGCCGCCCAATTGCGCCAGGGTCGACACCACCGTGACCGGGATCAAGAATAATAACCTGATGTTTCTTGCGCACTCGTTTCCTGGAAATTGTTGAGTTCGGGCCTATTACCGGTTTCGCCTTAGGCAGCACGAGGTTGGTGCTTTTCGTTTCCGCAGGCTTCGGCTTCGGTTTGATAGTGGGCGTGAGGGGAGGCTCGGATGCTGCAAGTTCTGAAATTTCTTTCGATGGGGGCGCTGGCTTTGCGGCTTCATAGACCGAGCGCTGAAGTCGCTTAATCAAGGCGTCAATATCGACCGACACGGCCTCATCTTCCGGATTTGCGATTTCGCTGGAAGCATCGCTCGCCTTACTGGCGGTGGCTTCGGCATCGCGGGCGGTTTGAAAACTGATGGCATCGATTGGCTCTAGATCGAGAACAAGCCGTGCCGGTTGGTTGTTCACAGGCCGGATAATGAAGGATTTAGCCACCTTCACCGGGCCTTTTGTGTCGAGGACGATGCGTGCTTTGCCTTCATCATACTGGCCATACCGGTAAGCCTGCACGAGCCCGCGGCCCTTCGCGCCCAGGCCTGCCGGGAGCTTGAAAATCACATCCGGCATATCGATTATGACGCGGTAGGGATCGGCGAGCAGAGTTACCGAAAACTCTATCGGCCGGGACACATCAGTAACGAACCGCGTGCGCCGTAGATCGCCCCCCAAACGGGCGCCAACAGCAACAGCTGCATTCTGGCTCTCAGCATAGGCTGGCGCGTGAACAATGGTGGTGACCGGCGTTGCCAGCATAAGCAGCAGCAACGACTTCAGTGCGAGGCCGGTAGCGATATTTTTTCCCGCTTTTTGAAGTATCATACATCCCATCCGGCGTTGCTTGGTTTATCCAACGCAAACTGTCTCAAAACTGCCCCACCCGTACGATTTGCAGCCTAGATTGAGGTGGTTAACCATTTCTTTCCAAATTGGGGCAATGCCCGGGAATTCCCGGGTTTTTTTGGGTGTTTCCACACACTTCGAACAACTGCCGGCGCGAATAACAAATAGGCCACTTGCAATATGTGCAATCTATCCGTAGATAGGGGTATCCGCTTGTGTATGGCGAAGCGGCATCTAAGGGTTCAGCAGTCAATGGGTGGCTGAACATCCCGGGAACAGTTGGATTTTCAGCAGTTTAGACTGGCTCAATTGCTCTTTAGATGGAACTTGACGGCGTAACGCCCCTATATGTGAAAGCGGCTTATACCATAAAGAACGCCAGAGAGGTTTCGAACCGGGCATTCCGCATTGTCCCTCACGATAATTCATTCGCGGTGTGCACGGCGAAGTGCGCGCCTTCCATAACGAAGGCATCAAAACCGTTGACGAAAGCCAGGCCACACAGGTGTGAGCCGGCTTTCCCGGTTAAAAATGAGTGTTCCGGTTTGCACCGGAATGAGAAAGTAAATGATGGGTTTCGACCTGGCGCAATTAAACCCGCGCAAACACAGCCAATTGGCGCAGAGGTGTTCTCATGCGCGCGATGGCGCCTGCCTGTCTGGTGATGACGAGCTGCAGGCCAATGCCAGGCCCTCCCATCTCTTATGCGTGCAATCTAATTATCCCGAACCTTTGGGCAGGCGGCTCAGTCCGCCAGCTCCAGGGGCGGCCAGGCTGCGCGCCGGAGATTCAAGAACATGGGCAATAAAATGCTTATCGACGCCGCCCACCCGGAAGAAACACGGGTGGTCGTTGTCCGCGGCAACAGAATTGAAGAGTTCGATTTTGAGTCTGCAAACCGCAAACTTTTGCGGGGAAACATTTATCTCGCAAAGGTAACCCGCGTGGAGCCATCTTTGCAGGCGGCATTCGTTGATTATGGCGGCAACCGCCACGGGTTTCTCGCCTTTAGCGAAATACATCCCGATTACTATCAAATTCCGGTTGCCGATAGGCAGGCGCTTCTTGATGAAGACCGTGAAGACGATGTTCTGGCTTCTGATGAAGTCGAAGAGAGCAGCGCTGCGGATATTCCTGAGGAACCGGAAGGCGAAGAAGAAAAAGCCGAAGCTGACGCCGACGCCAAGGACGATGAAAGCGGCGGTGAGGCCAAGACCGAGGCAGACGTTGGTTCAAATTCTGACGAGCAAGAAGGCGATGACGAGCCCAATGGCGTAGAATCGGTTGGGGCTGAAGATGCGCTGGAAGAAGTGCCGCGCCGCAAACGCAAGCGCCGCCGTGATTACAAAATCCAGGAAGTCATCAAACGCCGCCAGATTATCCTTGTGCAGGTGGTGAAAGAAGAGCGTGGCAACAAGGGCGCTGCGCTCACCACGTACCTTTCGCTGGCAGGCCGTTATTGCGTGCTGATGCCAAACACTGCGCGGGGTGGTGGCATTTCGCGCAAAATCACTGACGCGCAGGACCGTCGCAGGCTCAAAGATGTGGCCAAGTCGATTGATGTGCCTGAAGGAACCGGGCTTATCGTCCGCACCGCAGGCGCCAACCGGACCAAGACGGAAATCAAACGCGATTTCGATTACCTGTTGCGCTTGTGGGAAAATGTGCGTGATTTGACCCTCAAATCAACGGCGCCGAACCTCGTTTATGAGGAAGGAAGCCTGATCAAGCGCTCGATCCGCGATCTCTACAACAAGGATGTGGACAGCGTCGTCGTTGAAGGCGAGGAGGCTTACAAGGAAGCCAAAGACTTCATGAAGATGCTCATGCCAAGCCATGCGCGCAACGTGAAAGTCCACAAGGATCCGCGCCCGCTCTTCTCGCGTAACCAAATCGACACTCAGCTTGACGGTTTGTTCTCGCCACAGGTGACTTTGCCATCAGGCGGATATCTGGTGATCAACCAGACCGAAGCGCTGGTTGCCATTGACGTGAACTCGGGCAAGTCGACCCGCGAGCATTCCATTGAAACGACAGCGCTGAAGACCAACCTGGAAGCGGCGCAGGAAGTAGGCCGCCAGCTGCGCCTGCGCGATCTTGCCGGATTGATCGTGATCGATTTTATCGACATGGAAGAGAAGCGCAACAATCGCAAGGTTGAGGGCAAGCTGAAAGACGTTCTCAAGAGCGATCGCGCTCGTATCCAGGTTGGCCGCATTTCACCGTTTGGCTTGCTGGAAATGTCGCGCCAGCGCATGCGTTCAGGCGTCCTTGAGGGCTCTACGCGGGTTTGCGAAATTTGCGAAGGACGCGGTTATATCCGCTCGGTGGAAAGCTGTGCCCTGTCGGTATTGCGCGGTATCGAAGATCATCTATTGAACCGCCGCAATCCGGAAAACCTTGCCGTGCGTTGCCAGGAAGAGGTGGCGCTCTACATTCTCAACCAAAAGCGCGACAATCTCGCAGTTATCGAAGCGGCCTATAACATAGTTGTCTATGTGGAAACCGGCCACGGTGAGAGGGGTTCTGACTTCTCTATTGCCAAGGCGGACGGACCTGGCCGTGTGCGGAAAGAAACTGCGGAAGTGGTGAGCATCGAGACTGCATTTTCCGGCAGTGAGGAAGAGGTCGAAGGTGAAGCGCGCGCTGAGGCCGGTGATGGCAGCGATGAAAACCAACCCAAACGGCGCAAGCGCCGCAGAGGCCGCCGTGGCGGGCGGCGTTCACGTGGCCGCACTCAGGAAAGTGCAGAACAAAATATCCAGGTTGCAGAAACTGGCGATGGCGAGCAGCAGGCAGAAGAGGCCCCGCAAGAAGAAGGCCGTGGCCGCAAGCGCCGCAGAAGAGGTGGGCGCAATTCTGCTGCTCAGACAGACGAGCCAGCAGTGGATTTGGCATCCGCGCCGCAGCCGAAAATGGATTTCTCTGAAGGGGAGGGTGAAGATCCTTGGGATACCACACCTGAGCCTGTGAAGCCGAAGAAAAAGCGCGCGCCGCGCAAGGCAAAAGAAGAAAAAGAAGCGGAAGCTGGCGAACCAGAAGCGGTAATTGACGCAGAAAGTGCTGTGGAAGATACTGCAGCTGCGGAAACTGCAGAAAAGCCCAAACGGCGGCGCCCGACCAAAAAGGCAGCAGAAAAATCAGCTGAAGCTGGTGAGAGCAAAAAACCAGCGGCCAAGAAAAAGACGAAAAAAGAGGCTGCGGCAGAAGAAGCGAAGACAGAAGCAGCTAAGACAGAAGAAATTAAGGTAGAGGAAGTTAAGGCGGAAGAAGAAGAAAAAGCGGAAGAGCCGAAAAAGCCCCGCAAGCGCCGCACGACGAAAAAGAAAACCGCCGAAGAGGTTGACGCTGAAAAAGAAACCACTGTAGCGGCGGCTAAGGATGATGCAGCCGTTGATAGTGGCGAAGAAGCCGAAAAGCCCAAGCCCAAGCGCCGCGCCAGCTCTGCGGCCAAAAAGAAACCTGCTGCCAAAACCGCCAAGAAGAAACCTGAAGAGGTGGCTGAGGTTGCAGAGGTGAATGGTGAAACGCCCAGCGTTGCAGCTGAGAAAAAAGAAGGTGCGGCTGTTTCCATGCCGCCACCTGAACCCGAACGGCCTGCACGCCGCGGCTGGTGGCAGCGTAACAAGGGCTAAACGCGTCCCTTGCAATTTGAAGGCAATTAGTGCGGCACTCCCAGCGGGTGCTGCATTTTTTTTATCGAAATTTTAAGCGGCTAAAGAACCCGGCGCACGGGCTAGCGATTGTCCTCGGCAGCATTGCGGCGCTTTCTCTTGCGCTCTTCCTTCTTTTCCTCCTCGCCCAGCGCGCCTTGTCCCTGAAACTCGAATACTTTTCTAAGGAAGCCTGGTGCGATTGCGGAAACCGGATTGATTTGCACTTGCGGGGAATTCATCGTACCGCTGAGGCCGAAGGTGAGGCCGATAACACCCTCATCCTTGCCGCCGGTGATAATCGCGCCAAGCAACGGCACGTTGGAGAACGCCGAATTGAGGCCATAGGCCGGAATAAGCGTGCCGCCAATCGACAGTTTGCCATCTGCCTTCCTGATTGAACCTTTTGCCAGTGCGCCAACTGCAGGCCCCTGAACGCTCGCATCACCGATACGGACGAAATCCCTGTCCACCGCAAATGGCAAAGTCAGCTTGTCAAATATGAGCTGCGTTTGTTGTTGCGGGCGCTGGCGCGTGGTTGCCCTTTGGGTTTCCTGCGTTTGCTGGAACTGCGCAAGTTCGCGTTCATTAGCGACAACAAAGCTGCGAATAGTGAGATCGCCGCGCCGTATTGTTCCTTCACCGGGGCGGCCAAGGTTTGCCTTGAAATCAAGCTGTCCGCCCTGAATTTTCGAATAGAGGTTCGATGCGCGCAATGCCGCGCCGCCATCACTGGTGGTCAACAGCATGTCACGCGAGCCGTCGTCGCGCGGTTGAATTGTCAAATTCATTGGCGCGCCGTTGGCAAATTGACCATCTAGCCGCATGGAGGTCAGCGCATCGCCGCTGGTGGTCGCCACAACAGACACGTTGCTGACGTGGCGGTCATGATAGGCGTAGACGGTCTCAAATCTCGCCTTTAGTTGGGTTTGGTCATCGCCAATTGGTGCGATCTGACCGGTTGCCTCATCAAAAAGGCCTGCGATCATCGGACGTGAATCGAATGTTTGCCCTGTCACGTCCAATTGCAGCGCACCCTGATCGTTACGAGATGCAGTAAGGCCCATGGTGTTAAGCCGGCCCAGTCTGACGGTGGGAAGGTTTGCGATCAAAAAATCTCCCGAACTCTTCAGCGAAATTGAGCCTTCCACCGAAAGTTGTTCGCCACTGATTTTCAGGCCCTTGATCTGCGCCTTGTTGGGGTCAGAGAAATCGATATCGAAAACCGCTTTGGTGCCGGCCTTCGGTCCATAGCGCCAGTGAATTGGGTGCAAATGCAATTGCGCGCGCGACAGATCAGAGGTGATGCGGGCCTGGGTAATCTTGGCGCCTTTTCCGCTGCCTTCCAGCTTCACCGCCACTTGCCCTGTCAGGAACCTGGAAATATCAAGGCCAAACTTGCGGCGCAGGTTTTCATCAAGGGTGGTTTCCAGCTTGAATGCCTGCAGATCAACCGGCCAGGTTTTGCGGGTCCAGGTCAGATTTGCAGGAATACCGTCCAGCTTAATCTTGCCGCTGGCGGTTAAACCGTTCGAATTCACATTTATGTCCAGATTCCCGGCAGACAGATCAAGGTTGCGGAAGGCCTGTTTCAGCCCAAAGGATGTCAGTTTGATATCCGCTGAGATGTCGATCTGTTCCGGTGGAACGTCTGGAACCAGAGGCATTTTCAGGGAAAGGCTCATCTCCGCCTTACCGCTGGCATTGGCTGCATTAAAGTCAGCTCCGGAGATCATCTTGAGCGGCGGCCGGTCGGCAAGTTCCAACAGCGCAGAGACATCACTTGTTGCGACGACCTGTAAATCCCCCTTGGAAATGGGATTGGCAAGTTCGGTGATGTTCATGCGGCCGCTGACTACCTGCAAACTGCCACCTGCCTCAGATGGTATGGTGCCGGTAAGCTCGGTTAAATCCATGCTGTCACCGCGGATTGCGATGTGACCGGAAAGATTCTGCACATCCGGCTGGCCCGCATAGTAGGCGGTCGTAACCCCTGAAAACTTCAGCTTGGCGTCAATAAGCTTATCGGGAATAGGGCGTTTTTCACGAATTGCGGGCCCAAGGATATGACTTGGCAGGTCGATGTGGAACGTGCCCTGTTCAAGTTTGCCAGCCTTGATGTTTTTCTGCATCCAATCGCGTGCTAACGGGGCAACAATCGGCGGCCACATGGTGTTGGCCAGGCTAAGGGGCAAATTCTGGACGCGTCCTGAAACTCTCATTGAAAGCGCTTCATCGCCTTCTGCGAAAACGCCGCGTAGCCGCAACCCGCCATCTGTGGACATGATCAAGAGATCGTCCACATTCACCCGGCCTTCTTCCACAAATGCAGCACCTGTAATATCAATCCTGTCGACCTGCGGCTTGGGCCCGCTGCTCGCCGAATTGCGGGCGTTCATTGTGAAGCCAATTTTTTCCAGGAAGCCAGTTTGCGACCAGAAGGGCTGGAACTGTCCGCTCAGCTTTGCAACCGTTTTGCCTATATGGGCGGACGAATTCGTGAGTTGCAATGCTTTGAACTTCGGATCCCACACCAGGTTGAGCTTGCCTTTGTCCACCACGATGGGGCTCGACAAAAAGTCAGGAAAATCAACAACTCCGGGCGCGGCAACGAGGTTTGCGGTAGCAGAATTCATCTTTCCATCGCCCTGGATCTCCACATTCACCTGTCCGGATAAGGGGAGGCGCACCTGGGTGAGCTGCGACAGCATGAAAATCTTTTTTGAAAGATCAGCTGGCACCAGATCGCTGATGCGCGCAATAACGGAATAACCATCACTTGAGCGTCGGTAGTTTGCGACAAGATCCAATTTCCAAGGCTTTTTGCCGCTTGCAACGGTGGCATCGAAGAACAGGGATGCGCCAAAGTCGGTCTTTTTGAACGCCAGGTTGGCGCTGGGAATGCGCCAGAATGAATTATTTTCCTGGTCATAAAGCGATATGGAGGCGTTCGAGATTGTTATGGCGTTGATGGTTGAGGCCGCCGAACCGCCGCGCTTGGAAAAGAATTCCTTCTTGACGTAGTGGGTGAGCCCAGATGCGGGCGCTTTAAGAACCACTTCCTCTCCCAATGGCTGTACTGCATCGGCAGGGTCTGGCTGGGCATCGCCGGAAACTACCGGTGGGGTAGAGGCAGGCCGCAATGTCTGGTCTGCATCGCCAAAACCCATCTTGACCTCGCCGGTGATGAGACGGCGGATTTTGATATTGGGGCCAATAAGCTCAAGCCGGCGCGGCACAACGCTTCCGGTAAGAAGGGCGGAAATATCCACACCGATCGCAGCGCGTGGCGCTTTGGCAATGAGAATGCCATTATCGTCGAAAAGGCGCAGGTCACGCATGCGCAGGCTGGTGCGGCCTGATTCAGCATCTCGTTCAATGACCAGGTCGGAAATTTCAGCCCGTTTGCCGCCAAGGCCGTCACTGATTATCGAACTGATTTGGTTGTTAAAGTAGGAAAGCGAAACAGGCCCTTGCGACAGCCGCCACGCGCCGGCAGCGGCAATGCACAGCCCTGCCACAACTAGTCCTGCAGTGCTGAATAGCGCAATTTTTGCAAACCGCTGGCGCAATTTAATTACCCACCTTTAACTGGGCCATTTGCAATACATAGCCCCTTGAAAAATCTGCCAGCCCCCGGCGCGGAAAAAATTGCTCGACAATTCAATCCATGGCAAACAATTCCGCACGCCAAATCCGTCCTGCCAGGATGGAAATCCCATCAGAACAGCTCCCGTACGCTCTCTTATCACAAAACGTGCTCAGAAAGTGTTGAGAACACGGAAAAAAAGTCGAAAGGATGACAAAATTGGTAAAACATTTGCATGAAGGCGATGCCGCCCCTGGCTTCGAGTTGCCCGCTGATGGTGGAAACTCAGTCAAACTGCGGGATTTCGAGGGCAAAAACCTGGTTTTGTATTTCTATCCACGTGACGCAACACCCGGATGCACAAAACAGGCAATAGGATTTTCAGAGTCGATGGGGGATTTTGCCGCGGCAAATGCGGAAATTGTCGGTGTTTCGGCCGATTCCGTTGCTTCTCATGATAAGTTCAAAGAAAAACAATCCATCAGTTTCACCCTCGCCAGCGATGAAGAAACAAAGATGCTCCAGAGCTATGGGGTGTGGGTGGAAAAGAGCATGTATGGACGCAAATTCATGGGCATTGAACGCACCACATTTCTGATTGACCCGGACGGAAAGATTGCGCGCATCTGGCGCAAGGTTAAGGTTCCCGGGCATGTTGAGGACGTTCTGGCCGCTGTGAAGGCATTGGATTAACACTGATGGACGAAGACAGATTGCCGTTTTCCAGCCTGGCGCAGACAGCGCAAGACGTTGTACGCGCGTCCTATCCAGAAGAGAAAATGCGCCTTGCAAAACTTGCCGGCGACGCATGGCGCAAAAGAAAACTGTCGCGTGGCACTCGCGCCAGCGTGCGGGCAATGCCTGAAATGCCGGGGCGGCCTGAAAAACCGGTCCTGCTTGCCCCGCGCGAGATGCCCAAGCGCTCGGCCAGTGGGGAGCGTGGCCGGTTTGCGCTGGTGCATTCGCTTGCACACATAGAATTGAATGCAATCGATTTAACGTGGGATTTGCTTGCCCGGTTCTTCGATGCTCCCATGCCCCGTTCGTTCTTGGATGATTGGGTGAATGTGGGCCTTGATGAGGCGCGCCACTTCGGATTACTGCAGCGCCGACTTGAAAAACTTGGCGGAAACTATGGAGATTTGCCCGCCCATCACGGTTTGTGGGAGGCAGCGCAGGAAACCGGGCACTGCCTTCGCGCGCGCCTGGCAATCGTTCCTTTGGTGCTGGAAGCGCGTGGTTTGGATGTAACGCCGTCTATGATGGTTAAGGCCGAATCGGCGGGCGATCATGAAACCGCCCAAATCTTGTCGACAATCTACCACGACGAAAAACGGCACGTAGCATTTGGTGCGAAGTGGTTCCGTTATGTATGCGAGCGCGAGGGAATTACACCTGAACCAGAATTTCAACACCTGGTGCGGAAGCACTTTAAGGGTGCGTTAAAGCCGCCGTTTAATGATAAGGCCCGGTCAGAGGCAGGGCTGACCCCAGGATTCTACAAGCCGCTTGCAGCTTTGGTTTGAGAGGGGAAAGGGGAAATGGGGCAAGACGAGCGTACGGGACGCTGTCTGTGCGGGGCAGTAACATTTAAGGCCGTTCCTGGCGGAGCGCATACGGCTGCTTGCCATTGTTCGATGTGCCGTAAATGGTGCAGCGGGCCATACCTTCTCATCAATTGCGGGAAGGCGGTTGAGTTTGAAGGTGAGGAGAATATTACCGTCTACCGTTCGTCTGATTGGGGAGAACGGGGGTTTTGCGCAAAGTGCGGGAGCAACCTTTTCTGGCGGCTCGCAGACGGCGGCCAGTATGGAATAGCTGCCGGCGCATTTGACAGTGACGAAGGATGGACGATGAAGCGGGAGATATTCATCGACGAGAAACCGGATTGGTATGACTTCGGCAATGACACTGAAAAAATGACCGGCCCGGAAGTAATCGCATTGTTCACGGAGGGTAGCGGCGCTGAAACGTAAACTTCATCGAGAAGTGGCTCTTATGTGCCGGGCAAGATTTTCCCCGCCGCATCGTGACAATGTGCGGTTGGAAGGGTATAAGCTGACGCCATGTAGAGTGGGAGGCGCATTCAGGCCGTCATTGTTAAGGAGTTGCTTTAACTTGCAAATTGACGATTGCGGGCGAGGCGCCATCGGGGCTGTAACCACATGAGTTTGGACGACTTAATCGGGCCGGATGATGAGATCGTCTACGAAGACGATCGTTCAACCAGAAGGGGCTTCTGGAAACGGATTGCCTATACCTTCCGGGAACGGCAGATTTATTTGCGCAGCGATGGCAGCGTGCAGTTCCTCGTCGTGCGCCCCTGGGTTCAGATTCTTGCATCGATTTTTTTGGTTGCCGGGCTTTTGTGGCTTGCATATGCCACGGTGAATGTTGCGTTCAAAGACCAATTGATTGCCCTTAAGGACTATCGCGCCAAGCAAACCCGCATTGCTTATGAAGACCGCCTTGCTTCCATGCGCGGCGCGGTTGAGCGGATGAGCGGCCAGCTGTTGCTCGATCAGGATCAGTATCTAAGCCGGGTTGACCAGCTTCGCAGCGAGTTTGAAGTTCTGATTGATCGCCATCGCCGCCTTGAGCAGTTCTTCCGCCAGGGTTGGCTGCCGAAAAGAAACGTTGCGGTGAAGCCTGCCGCCGAACCCAAGCCAGAACCAGAACCCGAGGCCGAACCGGCCTCCGCTGCACCAGAATCGCGGGTGGGCATTCCATCGGGCGCCGGTGCGCCATATTCAAATCCCGGCTTTACTGGCAAGGGTGACTTCGGGTTACGCGAGTCTCCTGCCAGCCGGAAGGGGCCAATGTTGCAGAAGGGTTCTACTTTGATACCTGAAAGCAGCAAGGGCTTTTACCGCAGTAAATACCGCAGTGCTTTTACAAGCCATCAGCATGCGCAGGCCCCATTGCGGGAACTTCTGGCAATATTTGCACAGATAAGCGACAGCCAGCTTGCGCTGCTTGATGAGGTTGAAAAGACATCAGAAGAGCGCATCAAGGTCGCCACGCGGGCCATAAAACGCATTGGTTTCAATCCCAAACGCATCGTTAAGGCAACGAAAGTGAAAAAACTGCCGATTGGCGGCCCATACGTTGATGCCAATGACCCCGCGTTCAAGGATGATATTCTTGGCAACAAGATGCTGCTGGCCGGCAAGAAAATCGCCCAGGCAGAAAAACTCCTGATAGCACTCAACCGGCTGCCGATTGCTCATCCCATGCGCGGCAGCTACCGGGTGACAAGCAGCTTTGGCGTGCGTTCTGACCCGTTCACCCGCCGCCGCGCCATGCACACCGGCATCGATTTCAAAGCGCCATACGGGCACCCGGTACGGGCCACGGCTGATGGCGTTGTCATCAAAGCCGGCCGCCGCGGGGCCTATGGCAAGATTGTTGAAATTCGCCACGCCCATGGCACCACCACTCGCTATGCACACCTGAGCGCCATCAAGACCCGCGCCGGCAGGAAGGTAAAGCGGGGCCAGGTTATCGGCAAACTTGGAAACACGGGCCGCAGCACCGGCCCGCACCTGCACTACGAAACCCGCATTTTCAAAAAGGCGGTATCGCCACGGCGGTTCTGGAAAGCAAAATCTCTGGTTCGCTAAGGGCTGGCACCTAAAACACTAGGCCTGCTTCAGCAGCGCGTGCTTCTTTTTCCCAAACGACAATTTTACAGCACCATCACTAAGGTCAGCATCGGTGAGAGTGGCTGTCTCGTCATTCACAACATCGTCGTTGACGCGCACTGCGCCTGCGCGCACGTGCCGGCGGGCCTCGCCATTTGACTTTGCAAAGCCGGCGGCAACGAGCGCACTCAGCAAACCGGTCCCGGAAGCAAGGTCAACGTCCACCGTCGGCAGGCCTTCCGCTGCTGCGCCCTGCTCGAAGGTGGCGCGAGCTGTTTCTTCAGCTTCATCGGCTGCGGCGCGGCCATGCACCATGGCGCTTGCTTCGGTTGCAAGGACTTTTTTTGCCTCGTTCAGCTCTGCCCCTTCAAGCACCTCAAGCTTGCCTATTTCATCCAGCGGCAACGTTGTGAAGAGCCGCAGGAAACGGCCAACGTCTGCATCTTCGGTGTTGCGGAAATATTGCCAGTAATCATAGGGCGGCAGCATATCGGGATTGAGCCACACGGCGCCTGCAGCCGTTTTGCCCATTTTCGCGCCCGATGATGTGGTGAGCAGGGGCGAGGTGAGGGCGTGCACATGAGCCCCTTCCACACGGCGGGTAAGCTCCATGCCGTTGACGATATTGCCCCACTGGTCCGAACCGCCCATCTGCAAGGAGCAGCCATGGCGCCTGTATAACTCCAGGTAATCATAGGCCTGGAGGATCATGTAGTTGAACTCCAGGAATGTCAGCGGCTGTTCGTGATCAAGGCGCAACTTCACTGAATCGAAGGAAAGCATGCGGTTGATGGTGAAGTGCGGGCCATAGTCACGCAAAAAGTCGATATAGTTGAGCCCGGCAAGCCAGTCGTCATTGTTCAACATCAGCGCATCCTGCGGCCCATCTCCGAACGTCAAGAATCGGTCAAACACTTTCCGGATGCCAGCAAGATTATTGGCGATATCCTGATCTGTGAGCATCTTGCGGCTCTCGTTCTTGCCTGACGGATCGCCCACCTTGGTGGTGCCGCCGCCCATAAGGGCAATCGGTCGATGGCCGGTTTGCTGCATCCAGTACAAGATCATGATCGGCAAAAGCGATCCTGCGTGAAGGCTGGGCGCTGTGCAGTCAAAACCGATATAGCCGGTGATGACGCCATCTGAAGCTGCCTGGTCCAGCCCTTCCAGACCAGAGCACTGGTGAATAAAACCACGCTCATCAAGAACGCGAAGAAAATCGGATTTAAACTTGGTCATCGATGTCTGCCGTTGAAGGAATCTGTTGCCGGTGTCAGTGTGAGCGCGGCTATTAACACGGGAACAACACATGGCGGAAGTCCTAACAGCAATTGGCATGATGAGCGGCACATCAATGGACGGCATTGATGTGGGTCTTTTGCGGACCGATGGTGAAAAAATCATTGAGCGCGGACCGTTTTCCGAGTTCCCCTACAGCGGCGCGTTCCGCGAACTGCTTGGCCAGGCAATCGTAGATGCAGAGGGGATGACAAACCGCTCCTTGCGGCCTGGAGTTTTAGGTGAATCAGAATCTCAACTAACTGATCTACACGTTGAGGCAGTTGAATCATTTTTGCGCGAACATGGCCTAAGTTTTTCAGAAATAGACATAATCGGCTTTCATGGGCAGACGGTTCTGCACCGGCCCGAGATAGGATTGACCGTGCAGATTGGTGACGGCGCAAAGCTTGCCGTTAGAACCGGCATTGACGTTGTGGCCGATTTGCGGGCCGCTGATATGGAGGTTGGCGGCCAGGGAGCGCCGGTTGCATGCGCCTATCACCGGTCAGTAGCCGGACGGCTGGCCGAACGCCCGGCGGTGTTCGTAAATGTTGGCGGGGTTTCCAATGTCACCTTCATTCCGGAAGACGGGGAGCCGATTGCATTCGACACCGGGCCAGGCAATGTGCTCATCGATGAGTGGATGGCAGAGCATACGGGTGCTGCCTATGATGAGAGCGGCAAGACGGCTGCCAAGGGCACGGTGAACGAGCAGGCCATCTCGCGCATGCTGGACAATGACTATTTTGAAATTGCCCCGCCAAAGTCTCTCGACCGCTATGACTTTTCTGCCGATGCGGTTGCCGGCATGAGCCTGGAAGATGGCGCCGCAACACTCACCGCCTTTACCGCAGCATCACTGGCGCGTGCCCAGGAGCATTTTCCCGATATAGCCAAGGCGTGGGTGATTTGCGGTGGCGGTGCGCGCAATCCAACATTGATGGCCATGCTAAAAGCGCATCTGCCCGGGCAGGTGATGCGCGCTGATGAGCTTGGCCTCAACAGCGCGTCAATTGAAGCAGAAGCCTTTGCCTATCTCGCCGCGCGCTCTCTAAAGGGCCTGCCGCTCACATTCCCCGGCACGACCGGTTGCACACAACCGGTCACCGGCGGGGTTCTGTATAAGGCCTGAGGAGGCTTAACGCACGCCGTCCTGTTCCAGGCGCATGTCGAGATAGGCTTCGACGATTTTCATCAATTCGTCGTTCTTGCCTTCAAAAAAGTGATTGGCGCCGGGCACAACTTCATTGTCGATGACAATGCCTTTTTGGGCTTTCAGCCGCTCAACCAGCTTGTCCACTTCTTCAAGGGGGGTTACGGCGTCATTTTCTCCATGCACGAAAAGACCCGAAGCAGGGCAGGGCGCAAGGAATGAAAAGTCATAGTGGTTGGCCATTGGGGCAATAGACAAAAACCCGTCAATTTCCGGGCGGCGCATCAAAAGCTGCATGGAAATCCACGCGCCGAACGATACACCTGCAATCCAGCAGGTGCGCGCATCGCGGTTGAATCCTTGCATCCAGTCAAGGGCGGCGGCGGCATCTGAAAGCTCGCCCGCGCCATTGTCAAATAGCCCCTGGCTGCGCCCGACACCGCGGAAATTAAACCGCATCACCGAAAAGTCCCGCTCGATAAACGCATAGTGTAGAGCGTGAACAATCGGGTTGTTCATGGTGCCGCCGAACTGCGGATGCGGATGCAGGATAATCGCAGTCGGTGCGTTCGGGGATTTGTTGTGATGGTAGCGGCCTTCTAGGCGGCCGGCCGGGCCGTTAAATATCACTTCAGGCATTTCGGTTTCCGGTTGGGCGCATCTTCGCCGATGAACGCGATTGATTACTTGACTCCGTTAGTCAAGAAATATAGGTGTACCTTAGAATGGTTCAAGAAAACCGGTCCCATCCAAGGGTCCGGCCAAACACTCTCCCCAAGGGCCGGTAGATAGCATGGAACCATGGGGTAAATGCAAGTAAATCATGCGGTTTTGCAGGATTTTGCGAAAAATTCGGATTTGGTGGCAATGAAGCTGTCGACACGAGGAAGATATGCGGTGATGGCGATGTCGGACATCGCGATACATTCTGCCGGAGAACCTGTGTCTTTGGCGGACATTTCAAGCCGTCAGGCCATCAGCCAGGCGTTTCTGGAACAGCTTTTTGCACAGCTTCGAAAGGCCGGCCTTGTCACCAGCGTGCGTGGTCCTGGCGGTGGTTATAAGTTGTCGCGCGATGCTGATGAAATCTGCATTGCCGATATTGTCACCTCAGTTGATGAGCCTTTGCAGGTAACCCGTTGTCAGGGCGATGCCATCGATGGCTGTGTTGAAGGCGAAAAGTGCGTTACCCACGAATTGTGGGCAGCACTTGGGCGCCAGGTGTACGGGTTCCTTGCCGCTGTTACGCTGGGTGATGTTGCCGAACAGCGCAACCTTGCCCTTGCGGCAAGCGTTCGCCGGGCAAAGGCTCCTACCGTCAGGAGCCAGGCATGAGGGCCTATCTTGACCATAATGCAACAACACCGGTGCGCCCTGAAGCGCTGGATGCGGTGTCTTTGGCCCTTGCGAATGTGGGTAACCCCTCATCGGTGCATGGGGAAGGGCGCGTGGCCAAGGCGCTGTTGGAAGAATCACGCCAGGCGGTGGCCAGCCTGGTGGGCGCCAGGGCACAGGATGTGACGTTCACATCTGGGGGCACGGAAGCCAATAATCTTGTCATCAAGGGAACTGATGCAACCCGGCTCCTGGTGAGCGCGGTTGAGCATCCAGCCGTGCTGGATGCAGCCCAAAATTCGGGCAAAAACGTTTCCATTGTTCCGGTTACGCGAACAGGCGTGGTTGATGTTGCAGCCCTTGAAAAGCTGCTTGAGGAAAGCGATGAGACAACGCTCGTCTCCGTCATGTTCGCCAACAATGAAACCGGCGTTATTCAGCCGGTTGCAGAGATTGCAACGCTTGCCCACAACCATGGCGCGTTGGTTCACACTGATGCGGTGCAGGCGGTTGGCAAAACGGCGGTCAACATGGTGCTGAGCGGTGTGGATTCAATGACCCTTTCAGCCCATAAAATTGGCGGGCCAGCCGGGGTGGGCGCGCTCATAACACTGCCTTCAATGCAGATTGATGCGGGCATGCATGGCGGCGGCCAGGAGCTCAAGCGCCGGCCTGGTACGGAAAACCTCTCTGGCATTGCCGGGTTTGCCGCCGCTGCCAGGGCCATTTCCAAGATGCCGGTGGATTGCGCCACCATCCGCGACGGGCTTGAAAGTAAATTGCGTGAACAGGGTTCTGATGTGGTGATTTTTGGCGCCAATGAAGCCCGCCTCAACAACACCACCTGCTTTGCGGTGCCTGGCATGGCGGCAGAAATGTTGCTCATAGCTTTAGATCTGGCAGGCGTTGCGGTGAGCTCAGGTTCAGCCTGTTCTTCAGGCAAGGTTGCGACATCTCATGTGCTTGATGCGATGGGTGTGGATAAGGAACTGGCGAAAGGCGCCATAAGAGTGAGTTTTGGCTGGAACAGCCAGCCAGAAGATGTAGAAGCGTTCGCACGCGCATTTTCCGATGTTTATGCGCGCTCGAACAGCACCGAAACAGGGGAAGCTGCGTAAGGGAATAAACCCCAAGCAGCATGGCCAGGGTCAAGACTCAATCAGGATTAGGAACGTGGTATGAGGCGAAATCGTTCAGTTTTAGTAGCAGAACCGCAGGAAGGGTGGCCCCCTTTCAAGGTTCTGCGACGCCAAAATGGGCGATTTCGTCCATATCCCTTTAGGACGCGGCGGATTTCGGCCCTGAATGCGTCAAAAATGCTCGAAAGTGGCCTACACTTCCTTGCGCTTTTTTCCTGTTCAGGACCGAAATTCGGCACGCGCCACGCCCTAAACCTGATTGAGTTTTGACCCTAGATAAAACGGAGTTCGTAACGTGGCAGCAGTTCAAGAGACCATTGAAAAGGTCCGCGGTATTGATGTCGATAAGTACAAGTACGGCTTTAAGACAGACATTGAGAGCGAGCTCGCACCTAAAGGTCTGTCTGAAGACATTGTGCGGTACATTTCGGCCAAGAAAGAAGAGCCAGAATGGATGCTCGAATGGCGGCTGGAAGCATACCGGCGCTGGTTAACCATGGAAGAGCCCTCCTGGGCCCGGGTCGATTATCCCAAAATCGACTTCCAGGATCTCTATTATTATGCCGCGCCCAAATCCACCGAAGGGCCAAAGAGCCTTGATGAAGTCGATCCGGTGCTTTTGGAAACCTATGCAAAGCTTGGAATTCCGCTGAAAGAGCAGGAAATTCTGGCCGGCGTGCGCAAACAGGGTGAGCCCTCAACGCTGGATGATGAAGCAGGCGGCGCTGAGCCCGGTTCAGGCCGGGTGGCTATCGATGCGGTGTTTGATTCCGTTTCCGTCGTCACAACTTTCAAGGAAGAGCTTGCTAAGGCAGGCGTGATTTTCTGCTCTATCTCCGAAGCGGTGAAAGAGCATCCCGAACTTGTGAAAAAATATCTCGGCTCGGTGGTTCCCCAGTCGGACAATTTCTATGCAACGCTGAACTCTGCAGTCTTTTCCGATGGCTCGTTCGTTTACATCCCGGAAGGGGTGCGCTGCCCGATGGAGCTTTCCACCTATTTCCGCATTAACGAGGAAAAGACGGGCCAGTTCGAGCGCACGCTAATCATTGCCGATAAGGGCTCTTATGTGAGCTATCTGGAAGGGTGCACCGCGCCCATGCGCGATGAAAACCAGCTCCATGCAGCTGTCGTTGAACTGGTTGCCCATGAAGATGCAGAGATCAAGTACTCCACCGTTCAGAACTGGTATCCAGGGGATGCGGAAGGCAAGGGCGGCATCTACAATTTCGTCACTAAGCGTGGCGACTGCCGTGGCGCGAACTCAAAGATTTCGTGGACCCAGGTTGAAACCGGCTCGGCCATCACCTGGAAGTACCCGTCCTGCATTTTGCGCGGCGACAATTCGGTTGGCGAGTTCTACTCAATTGCCATTTCCAATGGCCGCCAGCAGGTAGATTCAGGCACCAAGATGATACACCTGGGGCGCAACACCTCCAGCCGCATCATCTCAAAAGGCATTTCGGCAGGACAGTCGCAAAACACGTATCGTGGCCTTGTCTCTGCCCACCGCCGGGCAACCGGTGCGCGCAACTTCACCCAGTGTGATTCACTGCTGATCGGTGACCAGTGCGGCGCGCACACCGTGCCCTACATAGAAGCGAAGAATTCGACCGCCACATTCGAGCACGAGGCGACAACATCAAAGATTTCCGATGACCAGATGTTCTATGCCCGCCAGCGCGGTTTGAACGAGGAAGAGGCAGTGGCTCTCATTGTGAACGGGTTTGTGCGCGATGTGCTGCAGCAGCTGCCAATGGAATTTATGGCTGAAACCCAAAAGCTGATCGGCATCAGCCTTGAGGGAAGTGTGGGCTGACTTAGGCCCGTCAACGAAACGTGAGAAACGAAACAGTGACAATGCTTGAAATCAAAAACCTTCATGTGAAGATCGCCGAAGACGAGGCGGAAATCCTCAAAGGCATCGACCTGTCGGTCAATGCGGGCGAAGTGCATGCTATCATGGGGCCGAACGGTTCGGGAAAATCCACCCTGTCATATGTGCTTTCCGGCAAGCAAGAATATGAGATTACTGAAGGCTCGGTAACTTATCGCGGCGAAGACCTTCTAGAGATGGAAGTTGAGGAGCGGGCCGCTGCCGGACTGTTCCTGGCGTTCCAGTATCCAATTGAAATTCCCGGCGTGCCGACAATGACGTTCCTGCGCACCGCGCTTAATGCCCAGCGCAAGGCGCGCGGTGAGGATGAACTCACCACCCCGGCCTTCATGAAGCTGGTGAAGGAAAAGGCGCAAAGCCTGAAGGTGCGCCCGGAAATGTTGAAACGCCCGGTGAATGTGGGCTTTTCGGGCGGCGAGAAAAAACGCGCGGAAATCCTTCAAATGGCGGTTCTTGAGCCGCACCTGTGCGTTCTTGATGAAACTGATTCCGGCCTCGATATCGATGCCTTGCGCGTTGTCGCAGAAGGTGTGAACGCCTTGCGGTCGCCTGACCGGGCGATGGTGGTTATCACCCACTATCAGCGCCTACTGGAATATATCGTGCCGGATGTGGTGCACGTTCTGTCCAATGGCCGCATTGTTAAAACCGGCGGCAAGGAACTGGCGCTTGAGCTTGAAGAAAAAGGCTACACCGAATTTGAGAACGAGGCGGCATAAGGGATGTTGAAAATGAACCCTGCGGTGGAAAAAACAGCCGCTGAGGCATCCTATATCGATGCCTTTGACGGTGACGGCCTGCCGACCGGGCCCTCATGGCTCGATGAAGCGCGCGCCCGCGCCCGCGAGGCGTTCGTGGAAAGCGGGCTGCCGCACCGGCGCATTGAGGAATGGAAATTCACTGATCTGCGTGGCCAGCTTTCGGCAGCCTATCCGCCAATATCAGAAGCACCTCTGGTGGATGCAGAACGGCTGCAGGCGCTGATAGCAAAAACGCCCTTTGCTTCGATTGACGCTCCCCGCGCGGTGTTTGCTGATGGTGTTTTCCGCCCGGAACTCTCAAACGTTGATGGAACAGCGGCGCTTGAGTTCGTCTCTCTTGCGCAAAGCTTTGAAGATGCACCGGAATGGGTGAAAGAGAATTTCGGCAGTGAGATTTGCAGGCCAGACAATGCGCTGGCAGCGCTGAACACGGCGTTTGTGACGGATGGAGCAGCATTTCGGGTAACAGGTGATATGGACGCACCCGTTGAGCTTGTCTTTATTCACACATCAAGTGCAACGCACACGGTGACGAGCCGCGCGCTCATTGTTGTGGAAGATGGTGCATCCGGCAGTTTCCTGGAAACCCATATTGGTGGATCCGAACAGAATTATCTCTCCAACATCGTCACGGAAATAATCCTCGGTGATGGGGCAACGATAAATCACGTCAAAGCGCAGGTTGAGAGCGCTGATGCGGTTCATTTGTCGGACACCAGTATATTGCTTGGTGCAGACACCACGGCCAACTCGTTCACTGCTGATACGGGTGCAAAAATCTCCCGCAACCAGGTGTTCGTCGAATTTGCCGGCGAAAACAGCGAGTTGAACGTTTCCGGCGCCAAAATACTGGCCGGTTCCCAGCATTCAGACACCACGCTGGAAGTCGACCATAAAGTGCCCCATTGCACCAGCCGTGAGCTGTTCAAGCTGGTGCTGGATGAAAACGCGCGCGGTGTTTTCCAGGGCAAGGTTATGGTTGCACCGCACGCCCAGAAAACCGATGGCAAACAAATGGCCCAGGCGCTGCTGCTTTCTGAAACAGCAGAATTTGACGCCAAGCCGGAGCTTGAGATTTTTGCAGATGATGTGGTGTGCGGCCATGGTGCAACCGCAGGCGAGCTTGATGAAGAGCTATTGTTTTACCTGCGCGCCCGGGGCATTCCCAAGAAACAGGCCATGGCATTGCTCATCAACGCGTTTGTTGGCGAGGCATTCGACGAGGTAGAAAACTCGGATGTGCGTGAAGCGCTGAGCGTTTTTGCCGGTGAGTGGCTGTCGCGCCGCGAGGGGGCCGGCTGATGCTGAACAAGCCTGAAACTCAAGCGTATGATGTTGAGAAAATCCGCGCCGACTTTCCAATCTTGTCGCGTGAAGTTTACGGCAAGCCGCTTGTCTATCTCGACAACGCGGCATCAGCGCAAAAACCGCAGGTGGTTCTCGACCGCATTCAGCAAGCCTATGGTCATGAATACGCCAACGTGCATCGCGGATTGCACTATCTTTCGAACACCTCAACGGAAGCCTTTGAGGATGCGCGCGAGTCAGTGCGCGCTTTTATCAATGCAGGCTCAGTCGATGAAATAATTTTCACCCGCAATGCCACCGAGGCGATAAATCTTGTGGCGCAGAGCTTTGGCGGTCAGGTAATCGGCGAAGGCGATGAAATAATCATTTCCATCCTCGAGCACCATTCCAACATCGTGCCATGGCATTTCCATCGAGAGCGCAACGGTGCGGTTATCAAATGGGCGCCGGTTTCCGACGATGGCGACTTTCTTCTGGAAGAGTTTGAAAAATTGCTCAGCCCGAAGACCAAGATGGTCGCAATGACTCAAATGTCCAACGCGCTCGGCACCATTGTTCCGATTAAACAAGTCATTGATCTTGCTCATGAAAAGGGCATTCCTGTGCTGGTGGACGGCTCCCAGGCGGCCGTTCACCTCGCCGTCGACGTTCATGCGCTGGATGCGGATTTCTACGTCTTTACCGGTCACAAAACCTACGGGCCATCCGGCATCGGCGTTCTTTACGGAAAGAAAGAGCTTCTCAGCGTGATGCCGCCTTATCAGGGTGGCGGGGAGATGATCCTGGATGTGTTCCAGGACAAAATCACTTATGCTGAGCCACCGCACAGGTTTGAAGCAGGAACCCCTGCTATTGTGCAGGCCATTGGACTTGGGGCGGCATTGAACTATATGAGTTCAATAGGCTTGGATAAAATCATGGCGCACGAGAGCGCGTTGCGCGATTATGCGGACCAGCGTTTGCGGGAGATAAACTCCCTTAGGCTGTTTGGGACCGCAAAGGAAAAAGGCGCAATCTTCTCGTTTGCCATGGAAAGCGCCCATGCCCACGACATTTCAACGGTTATCGACCGGTCGGGGGTTGCGGTGCGCGCGGGGACACATTGCACACAGCCGCTTCTGGAGCGGTTTGGTGTCACATCGACTTGCAGGGCGTCGTTTGGAATGTACAACACAATGGATGAAGTGGATGCGCTCGCGGATTCACTGAAAAAGGCAGCAGAGTTTTTCGCATGAATATGACCGCAGACCGCAAACAGGGTGAACAGGAAGACACCTCCTGTGCACCGGCAATGCCGGCAGAATCCATGGTGCCAGCATCCGATGGTGATGGCTGGGATGCCCAGGCTGCTGCTCCGGAAGGTGAGCGTTCAAGCGCCATACCTGCTGACGAACTGCAGCGCCTGACGGACGATATGATCGCCGCCATCAAAACGGTCTATGATCCTGAAATTCCGGTTGATATTTTTGAACTCGGCCTCATCTATAAGATAGACGTTGATGACAACCGCAATATCGATATCGACATGACCCTGACAGCGCCAGGGTGCCCGGTGGCCGGTGAAATGCCCGGTTGGGTGCACGATGCAGTGGCCATGGTGCAAGGGGTGCAGGATGTGAATGTTAACCTGGTGTTTGAACCGCCGTGGGATATTTCACGCATGTCGGATGAGGCCAAGATTACGTTGAATATGTGGTAGGAGCCCAAATGCAAAGCGCAAGACCCAGACCTAAAGTCGTCACGCTCACCGAGGCTGCCGCCGAACGGGTGCGCGAGATAATGGCAAACTCGATGGATGAGGTTGCCGGGTTGCGCGTCGGTGTAAAAAATGGAGGCTGCGCCGGCATGGCCTACACCATGGAACATGCAAATGAAATCGATCCCCTTGATGAGGTGGTCGAGGACAAGGGTGTAAAAATTTTTATCGACCCGAAAGCGGTTTTGTTCCTGCTTGGCACCGAAATGGACTATGAAATCACGAAGCTGAAATCCGGTTTCGTTTTCAAAAATCCAAATGAGACGTCGGCCTGCGGATGCGGGGAATCGGTTTCGATTACCCCTGCTGAGCTCTCCCAACCCAACTAATCACTATTGCCGGCCGGAGCACCGTTGCTCTGAAGAGCCAATGGCGGGGAAATTTCCCGTAACAGCTTGCGGCGGATGGTTTCCGGATAGTCCTTGAAACTCTCAGCGCTCAGTACGAAGGCGTTCGGGCCACCAATGACGTTGGCACGGTAGTAGTCGGTCAATTCCTTGTCGGCGCCTTTGATGGCAAGGCCGTTTATGGTGATGCCACTGGCGGCGACCGAATTGCGGATCTCCACAACGTTGATACCTTCGTTTGAGCGGCCATCGCCTGAAACATCTATGGCTCGGCGGGCACAAGTACGGGGCAGATGGCCGAACTGGCTTGCAGAGTAAATCAACGCGTTGCCAATGGCGGTGGAAAAATTCCGGTATGAGCGTTCCGCGGCATCTATTTTGTCGGCAAACTCAGTGATGGATTGCTGGGTGGATAAATAGCTCCATGGAACAATCTGACGCTGGTGGGGTTCACCGGACCACTGGATGACTGTCGCCATAATGCCCTTGTTGCCGGGAAACCGGATGGCATGGGCAATGTCGGCTGCGCGCAGGGCCTCCGAAAGACCGCGCATCTGCAACCGGTATTCATCCCAGTTTACGGAGCCGGAAACATCAATCGCCAGCACCAGAGCAAGTTTGCAATCGCCTGTGGCGCGTACTGCCGGGCTCCAGAAAACCAGTCCTGATAACAAAATGGAAAACACCAGGTCCTTGCGCATCCGGTAATGGTAGAGCCATCACCTGTGCCAGGGCAACTGACGGATTTGCGAGCAGGCGTGCGGGTCAAACGGTTTCGGAAAAATCACGTGAGTCTTTAGAAAAAGAACCAGGCGCCGAAATGGGCGCGAAATGCATCTTCGTGGCGTTTGCGGCAAAGGGCATTTGCCTTTTCATCCTCGCATTGGCCGCCGCCGTTAATGTTATGGGGATCGCCCTTGTTTTCGGTGCCGAAATTATAGCCTTTGACAAAATTCTTGCCATTCGTCTTGCGCCCGTAGATGAATTCCAGACCAAGCCGCATCTGGTGCACAGGCCGCCACATGACGTTGGCGTGTATTTCATGCAGATGGCTCCATTGGATGCCGCCGCCTGTCATCGCTCTGTCTGCCGGGTCAACAAAACCATAACGGGCGTTGAAGCTGACATGTTCGGTTGCATCAAAATGTGCACCCACATATCCGCCCCAGGCCTTGCTTTCCACAACGCGCATTTTCGTTACATGGGTTCCGTCTTCTTCCACAACGACGGTTTCTTGTCCCCAAATATCTCCGCCGGCTCCGCCGATGCGTGAGACAAGCCCCTCTGAAACAGACAGGTGTCCCTTAAGTTCGAGGAAGTCCGTGACATTGATGTTCGCACCGACCGATGCCACCCAGCCGAGTTTGCTGCTGTTGCCGTAAATCGCATTGTCGGTGCCGCTGCCAACCCAGCCTTCCGCATTCCGGTCGATATTGTTTTGCTGCAATTCACCACCGATGAAAAAGCCGTGCTCGAATTCCGTTTCATACAGCATGTGAGCGCCGAATGAGGGCAGGTTCGGCGCGTTGGTCAGCTGCCGTGTGAATGCTGTCGGGTTTGCGCCGATTGGAATTGCAATCGCGGTTTCGGTTGTGCCGACTGTGATTTGGCAGCCGGTTTCGCGCACCGTTTGCAAGCCCAGTTCGCTCGAGCAAGCCGCCACAGTATTGTCTGCACCGTTAGAGGTTTGCGGGCCTTGAACGCCAAAAGCAAAAGTGAGGGGGCCTGAAACATATTGCAGTCGGATTTGTTCGGTTCGTGTTTTTGACGGTGAGCCCACATAGGAGTTCGCATCAAAATCAACCAGCGTCACGCTGCTGAGCAAATCAACGCCAACACGCCAGAAACGGCCGATCGCAAGCGTCCAATGGGGCATGAAATCCCATTCACCCCATGCATGTCGCAACCGGAAAAGGCCATCCGTGGACGTGTCGCCGTAAAAATCCCCTTCCAGAAGGGTGCGGATTTCGCCGATTGAGGTGTCGGTTCTGGATTGAATTCTAAACCTGCTCTGAAAGGCATGGGTGTGAAAGCTCACATCTTTCTGGGCCCGCTGATCAATGCCTTCAGTATTAAAACTGGGCCCGAGGTCCTGATCGAAGTCCCAGATGAAGTCCGTTTTCACGTAGCCAGAAATCGAAACTTCGGTAACTGGTGCGGGCATGTCAGTTGTTGGCGTAATTGCAATGGTAACACCACGGCTATCGGGTATTCTTACGTCGCCCGCGGAATCTGTATTCCAATCCGCCAGCGCATTGCCGCGCATGACCGAGATGCCACTTTGGCGGGCTTCCGCTACCGTACCGGACTTTAACTCAAGTTGGCTAACCTGGTTCTGCATTGCTTCGATTTGGGCTTTAAGGCCGGCCAAATCTTCTGCCTGCGCCTGCGCAGCACCCATGATCAAAGCGGCACTGGAGAGGAGAAACTTTCGAAGCGGCCCTACGGTGTAGTTCATTTTCAGGTGCCCAAAGCCTAAAAAACCTAGCTAAGGTTAGTTGTGTTCGGTCAAAATAGTAAAATGTAATTACGAAGTTCAGGCGCTAAACAACGCAATCAAATTCCCTTTGTGACAATAAAGTCACAAGAAATGGCGAGTAAAAATTCTTGCGGGTGTCATTTTGCCTGCTGACGATGCGTCAGGGTGGGCTTTGGCTAGAGTTATGAAGACTGATTCGCATATGTTAGTGTTTGCTCATTCTCCACAAACTTTCGTTTTGCGCCTTCCTGCTGGGCAAATTCTGTAATAATTGCTTGGTTTCAAGTTTTGCTGGTTTTGCAACCACAGTTAGGAGCGCAGATGCCCGTCAGCAGTGAGTTTCTCGAACATGTTGTGGAGGTTCTTGAAGAGTTCGGGCCGGTTGAGGCGCGGCGCATGTTCGGCGGGGCGGGAATTTTCCGCGACAACCTGATGTTCATTCTGATTGTTGATGAAACACTCTATTTCAAGGCCGATGAAAACAACGCTGCTGATTTTGATGCAGAAGGGCTGGAGCCCTTCATCTACGACACCAAAAAGGGCCCGCGCACGATAAACGGGTTGCGGCTTGCGCCGGAGATTTGCCTGGAAGACCCTTCTGAGATGGCCAGGTGGGCGCAAGGGGCATTTGATGCAGCCCTGAAGGCCGATGCCAGAAAGCCTGCAAAAGACCGAAAGCGGGTTCCTGGCGCATGACCCTTTTGCCATCCGGCAATTCGAGTGTATAGGTCTATAGGAGCCTGACGGGCTGATTCGTGCGGGATTAGCGGGCTGATTCGCAGGGAAAATGTACAAGGCATGTCGAAGTCTGAAGTACACGATTTATTTGACAAACTGGAAGCGGAAATGGCGCCGCAGGCAGCCAAAGGGCGCGCAGCCAAAGCCAGCCGCAAAAAGCAGCCCACACCAGGCGATGGCGCCTATACGGCTGCAGACATCGAAGTTCTTGAAGGCCTTGAGCCAGTGCGCAGGCGCCCGGGCATGTATATTGGCGGCACAGATGAAAAGGCGCTCCACCATCTGTTTGCCGAAGTTATCGACAATGCCATGGATGAGGCGGTGGCCGGCCATGCCAGCTGGATTGAAGTGAACCTTGGCGCTGACGGCTACCTGACAGTCACCGATAATGGCCGCGGCATTCCTGTTGACCCGCACCCGAAGTTCAAAGACAAATCTGCCCTTGAAGTCATCATGACGACGCTGCATGCGGGCGGTAAATTCGATTCCAAGGTTTATGAAACCTCAGGTGGCTTGCACGGTGTTGGTGTATCCGTGGTCAACGCGCTTGCCGAGGTGCTTGAGATTGAAGTTGCCCGCGGCCAGCAGCTGTACCGGCAAATCTATCATCGCGGTGTGCCACAGACGAAGCT
>JBPCVY010000088.1:0-5760 GCA_051010055.1 Hyphomicrobiales bacterium
GAACTTTCATCTCCATCGCTGATACGGGAAGCTTTTCCAAGGCGGGCGATGAGGTGCACAAGACCCAGTCCGCTGTTTCGATGCAGATGAAGCGGCTTGAGGAAATCGTCACCAAGCCCCTGTTTGCTCGTGAAGGCCGCGTCAATCGCTTGACGGCGGACGGTGAACATTTGCTGGACTATGCGCGGCGCATAGTGCGCATTTCCGATGAGGCGGTGGCAACGTTCACCGAGCCGGAGTGCTGCGGCGCGGTGAAGCTTGGCACACCGGATGATTATGCAGAGCGGCTTTTGCCTGAAATTCTGTCCCGGTTTGCCCGCACCCACCCCATGGTGCAAGTGGACGTGGAATGCCTGTCCAGCCAGGTCCTTCACGAAGCGGTTCAGTCAGGCGACATGGACCTTGCCATCGCCACCCATGAGCCGGGCTTTGTTCTCGGCGAAGTTTTCAGCCCACTCACACTCCATTGGGTTACGTCGGCCCGGCACGACACCCACAAGCTTGATGTAGTTCCGGTTGCAGCTTCCAACGTTGGGTGCCTGTGGCGGCGCAAGTCGCTTGATGCGCTTGAGAAGGCGGGCAAGCCCTATCGGATTGCCTATGCCAGCTCCAGTGTGGTTGCGGTGAGTGCCGCGGTGCTTGCCGGTCTTGCGGTTGCCGCCATTCCAGAAATGAACATCAAGCCTGGCATGCGCATTCTAACCGGGGATGATGGCTTTCCACACGCAGGCGATTTTCAGATTGGGTTGCTGCATAAATCAGGCGGCCTATCTGCAGCCGCTGCCGCGCTTAAAACCAGTATATGTGCAAGCCTTGATGAACTTGGCCGGCCGCTCATGGCGGCTGAATAGAGGCTCTGCAGGCTCAGTAAGCGCAGTCGGTGAAAACCCGGTTTATGTCGCCGTTCCACTCGCCTTCAAAGCGCTCTAGCAGCTGTTCAGCAGGAGTTTTGCCTTCATCAACAATGCGCTGAAGCTCATTCAGGTAAATGCGCTCATCATTCCCCATGCCATCCTGCCGGTTGCGCGCCTTCAGGCCATTCCCCGCAAGCTCCACAACCGTCCGCGCCACGTCCAGAAATGTGCCTGAACGGAACGGCGTATTGAGAGCCAGTTTAGGAACCCCATCGCGCAAGCGCTGCTGTTCTTCCACAGTCCAGTCTTTCACCAGGTCCCAGGCCGCATCAAGGGTGGCGCCGTCATAGAGCAGGCCAACCCATAGTGCAGGCAACGCGCACAGTTCGCGCCATGGCCCCCCATCTGCGCCGCGCATTTCGATAAAGCTCTTCATACGCACTTCGGGGAAAATCGTTGTGAGATGGTCCGACCAGTCTTTTATTGTCGGCTTTTCACCTGGAAATTGCGGTAGATTTCCGTCGAGGAAATCCCGGAAGCTTTCCCCGGACACATCGTGATAGACGCCGTCGCGGTAGACAAAATACATGGGCACATCAAGCGCATATTCCGTATAGCGCTCAAATCCGAACCCTTCATCGAAAACGAAAGGCAGCATGCCGGTGCGGTCCGGGTCCGTGTCCGTCCATAAATGGGAGCGGTAACTCAGATAACTGTTAGGTTTGCCTTCCTTGAATGGCGAATTGGCGAACAGGGCGGTCACCACCGGTTGCAGGGCAAGCCCTACGCGCATCTTCTTCACCATGTCCGCTTCAGATGCAAAATCAACGTTCACCTGAACCGTGCAGGAACGGAACATCATGTCGCGGCCAAGATTGCCCATTTTCTGCATATAGGCGCGCATAATCTTGTAACGCCCCTTCGGCATAATGGGCGTTTCTTCAAGGGTCCATTTGGGCGAGAAACCAAGCCCCAAAAAGCCAATGCCCAAACCTTCTGCCACCTCGCGCACCTGGGCAAGATGATTGTGCACTTCCGCGCAGGTTTGGTGAAGATGAACAAGCGGCGCGCCAGAAAGCTCGAATTGTCCGCCCGGTTCAAGCGAAACATTACCGAGGGATTCAGGATCGGCCAGGCCGATTATCTTGCCGTCTTCCTCAACAGCGCTCCAGCCGAACTTTTGCTGCATGCCCTCCAGCATGGCACGGATGCCATTCGGCCCCTCATAGGGAAGCGGTGAATTGTCTGCCATATGGAAGCCGAACTTTTCATGCTCGGTGCCAATGCGCCAGTCCGCTGCCGGCTTGCAGCCTTTTTCCAGTTCATGGGTAAGTTGTGCGAAACTTTCAATCGCACGCCCTGCGTCGGGTGTATCTGGTGAGGGGATGCTCAAGAACGAAATTCCAGTTCGCGGCGGCATTCCCGCCGGCCCAGGTTAAATTGAAAGCGCTCAAGGGTCCGCAGATTGTCTGGACACCGAACACTCCTCTAGCGTTGAATTGCCGCGCGGGCAAGTCCGCATTATGTCCAATCACCCAAAACCGCCTGTACCAACGAAAGCGCTGCAACCGCAGCGGTATCTGCCCGCATAATGCGCGGACCAAGCGAAATTGCGGTGACATTTGGTAGGGCGCGGATGGAATTGCGTTCAGCTTCGCTAAAGCCGCCTTCCGGGCCAATAAGCACCGCAAGCGGGCCGGTGGGAAGAGAGCGCAGCACATCAAGTGGCCCCGATGCCTCATCGCCCTCATCGCAGAAAATAATGCGCCGCTTCCCATCCCAGGTGGAAAGCAACTCATCCAGTTTCACCGGTTCGCGCACCTCAGGCACCGCAAGCAAATTGCATTGTTCTGCGGCCTCAATGGCGTTGGAGCGCATGCGTTCCACCTTTACCCGGTGCACATTTGTGTGCCCGGTGATCACCGGCTGCAGCACCGCCACGCCCAACTCGGTTGCCTTTTGCACCATATAGTCGAGCCGTGCATGTTTTAGCGGGGCAAACAGATAGTGAATGTCCGCAAGTGGGATTTGCGCCTGCGAATGCTCAGTCAGTTTTACGCTAACGGCCCGTTTGCCGGCGGTTTCAATTTCCGCCAGCCATTCCCCGTCTTTTCCATTGAAAAGCCGCAACGCGTCACCCGCCTTGAGCCGCATCACATTAACGGCGTAGTGGCTTTGGTCTTTGGGCAAAGTCAACGCAGCCCCTTCAAAAAGGGCATCATCGACATAAAGGCGCGGGGTTCTGTGCAATTGAAAGGTCATGGAGTTCGTTTGGTAATATCTCAACTGCGCTGATGCAAGACAGGCTGATCTAATGTATGGCTTTGTGGAATGAAACAGACGCGGACATATTGGGGCCAGGTGGCGGATGCCGCCCACAGCTTTGTGGAACGCAACTCACCTACAATTTTGTGGCCCTATGCGCGCCTTGCAAGGCTCGACAGGCCCATTGGCACCTGGCTGTTGCTGCTGCCATGCTGGTGGTCGGTGGCCCTTGCAACAGGCACCACAGGCGGTGGCCTTGTTTCGTTGTGGCTGTTGGTTCTGTTCGCAGTTGGCGCCATTGTCATGCGCGGGGCCGGTTGTACCTTCAACGATATTGTTGACCGGGATTTTGACGCCAAGGTTGCCCGCACCCGCTCAAGGCCCATTCCATCAGGCCAGGTATCGGTGAGGAACGCATGGGCATTTCTTATCTTCCAATGCCTGGTTGGTCTGGCTGTCCTGCTACAATTCAACCGGTTCGCCGTTCTTGTAGGTGTTGTTTCGCTCCTGATTGTTGCCATCTACCCGTTTATGAAGCGCATTACCTATTGGCCGCAGGTGGTGCTTGGTCTTGCCTTCAATTGGGGCGCGCTGCTTGGCTGGGCTGCGGTGTGCGGCGATTTGCTGTTGCCGGCATTCGTTCTCTACGCTGCCGGCTTAAGCTGGACTCTCGCTTATGACACAATCTACGCCCACCAGGACAAGGAAGACGACATACTCATTGGAGTAAAATCCACGGCATTGAAGTTTGGGGCTGATACCCCGCGCTGGCTCGTAATCTTTTTCGCGTTCACTCTTTTGTTGCTCGGTGTTACCGGCTGGCTGGTTGGCGCCGGTATCTTCTATTACGGGGGGTTGGGTCTGGCTGCTTTGCACGCAAGTTGGCAGCTGCGCGTTCTGGATATTGATAATCCGGACATTTGCTTGAAGCTGTTCCGGTCGAACAGGGATTTTGGATTGATTGTTTTTGCTGCAATGGCGCTTGATACGTTGTTCAAGGCAGCATAGATAGACGCTAAAGGCAGCGCAGAAAAAGCATATGGATGCAAATATGAACTCTCACCTGCTCGACATAGCAGCAGACATTATCCGCCGGGCCAAATCTCATGGCGCAGATGCAGCCGATGCCGTAATCGCTGAAAGCCTGTCACTTTCCGCCAATGTGCGCCTTGGCGAGCTTGAGGACGTTGAACGTTCAGAATCAAAAGATCTCGGTTTGAGGGTGTTCGTCGGCCATGCCCAGGCGACCATTTCAACAACGGATTTTGCCCCCTCTTCTCTGGAAGCAGCCGCTGAACGGGCCGTTGCCATGGCAAAGATTGCGCCTGAGGACGAGTTTGCCGGCCTGGCCGAGCCTGAGCGAATTGCCCGTCAGTTCGAAGATCTTGACCTTTTTGACGATGCAGCGCCGGATGCAGAGACCCTGCAGGCGCGGGCCAAGGAATGTGAAGATGCATCCATTTCCGTTGAAGGTGTTACGAACTCAAACGGCGCAGGCGCCTCATACGGTGTTGCGGGAATGTGCCTTGCCGCATCCAACGGATTTTCCGGCGGGTACCGGCGCTCAAGCCACGGGCTTTCCTGCTCGGTAATTGCCGGTGAAGGCACTGCCATGGAATCCGACTACGACTTTTCCTCTGCAGTGCACATGTCGAACGTTGAAGATGTGGTCAAAATCGGCAAATCGGCCGGTGTACGGGCGGTAAAGGCGCTCAACCCGCGTAAGATGGATTCAGTCTCAGCTCCCGTGGTATTCGATCCCCGGGTTGCGACCAATCTCATCAGCAATTTCACCAGCGCAATCTCCGGTTCAGCAATAGCCCGGGGCACGTCTTTTTTGAAGGACGCAATGGGGGAAATGATATTTGCGCCAGGCGTTGCGATTATCGATGACCCGTTCCGCAAACGCGGACTCAGGTCGCGCCCGTTTGATGGCGAAGGCATTGCAACAGGGGCCCTCAACCTTATCGAAGACGGCCGCCTCACCACATGGCTGCTCGATTGCCGCACTGCACGGCAATTGAAGCTTGAAACCAATGGCCGCGCCTCGCGCGGGGTGGGCAGTGCCCCTTCCCCCGGTGTAACCAATCTCTATCTGGCCGCTGGAGAAAAATCTCCCGCCGAGCTGGTGTCAGGCATTGAAAACGGGCTCTATGTCACCCGCATGATGGGCCATGGTGGAAATGCGGTAACCGGGGATTATTCCAACGGCGTTGCGGGATTTTGGATAGAAAATGGCGAAATTTCTTTCCCGGTTTCGGAAATGACCATTGCTGGGAACCTGCGCGATATGTTCGCGAATCTAGAGCCTGCCAACGATTTGGAATTCAAGCGCGGCACTGATGCGCCAACTGTGCGGGTGGAGGGCATGACCATTGCCGGAAAATAAGCACACCGGCATAGTTGACGATCTTGAGCTGCTGAAAGAGGCAGCCTGTGAGGCCGGTGAGTTGGCCTCTGACATGTTCAATCGCGGCGTTGAAAGCTGGGACAAGGCCGACGAGACACCCATCACAGAAGCTGATTTGGCGGTAAACGATCTTTTGCAGGCGCGCCTTACCGGTGCGCGGCCTGATTATGGCTGGTTGTCTGAGGAAACCGGCGATGCGCCTGATCGGCTGGAACGTGTGCGCACCTGGGT
>JBPCVY010000089.1:0-3008 GCA_051010055.1 Hyphomicrobiales bacterium
GGTCGCCGCGCTGCGACCTTGTTGCCTTTACCAAAATGAACCAGGGCCAGTTCCAGATTGGCGTCATGCGCCCGGACGGTTCTGGTGAGAGAATATTAACCTCAGGCTACCACAATGAGGGTCCGACCTGGGCGCCAAATGGCCGCGTTCTCATGTTTTTCCGTGAAGAGGGCGGAGCAAACGGTGGCGCTAGACTTTACTCGGTGGATTTGACAGGACGGAACGAAATGGCGATTGAAACCGGATCATATGCTTCTGATCCGGCGTGGTCGCCGCCAATATCGGGGAACCGGTGAACGGTTTTCAAATTTAAACGGGGATAAACTGTAGCTTTTCGGCTCAATTTTGCCGCAAATCTTTGCGATCTGCGCGCAGCTTATAGTGGGAATGCCGGAACAGGTGCTCGAAGTGATCATCGAAAATGGGCTATTCGGCGCAGTCTTGCGGAAATTTTCAACGTGACTGCGGCAAACATGGAAATCCCCCATTTTTTGCAGGTTTTAGGAGTGGGATAAAATGATGCGGTTAATTGCGGGGCTAAGGATTGCCCTGATCGCGCTGGCGCTTGTCGGGGTTGCGGCATGTTCGTCAAAAAACAAACCAGACGTTGCCGGAACAGCGGCTGCGGTGCCTGGTTCAGAACGTGATTTTATCACAAACGTTGGCGATAGGGTCCAGTTCCTCATCGATCAATCGACATTGACGCCAGATGCACAGAACATCTTGCGCCGCCAGGCAACCTGGATGCGCCAATACGGTCAGGTGACCGTGCAGATTGAAGGTCATGCGGACGAACGCGGCACCCGCGAGTACAACATCGCTCTTTCTGCAAGGCGCGCGGAAAGGGTGAAAAACTTCCTTATTGCCCAAGGCATAAGCGCATCGCGTGTCGCTACAATTGCCTTTGGCAAGGAGCGTCCGGTATCGCTTTGTGATGCGGAAAGCTGCTGGTCGAAGAACCGCCGTGCTGTGACGGTGATAACCGGCGGAGCGGTTTCCGGCTGATTGCGGATGCCTGGAACTTAAGAGATGAAACGGCCTGGCGCATATCCGCCGGGCCGTTGCTTTTTTCACCTCTTTTTGCCAACCGCCCAAATGTTGCCTGCAAATCAGGTATAAACCGGTTACAATAGAGAAATACGGTTTGGAGAATTTTGTTGAAACCCGTTATGACCAGAGTTGCTGCTTTCACAATCGCGGCGGTGATCGGCCTGCCGGCTGCACAATTTGCGCTGGCACAATCATCAAGCCAGTGGGATTCATTGTTCGACCGCATCATCCGGCTTGAAGCCGAGGTGCGCACCATGCAGTCAAGTCCGGCTGCTCAGGGCGCTGGTGCGGGCGCATCGCCTCAGCTTAATCAGCGTTTGTTCAATCTTGAGAACCAGATGCAGCAGCTCTTGCGTGAAGTGCGCACCCTCAACGACCGGCTGCGCCAGATAGAGGCAACGCCGGGACGCTCTGGTAGCGCGCCGGTGCTGGATCAAAACCGCACGGTGCATGGGATGAACCAGCAAACATTGGACTCACAGGGTTTGCCTGTTGCAAATGAAAACTACAATCAATACGCGGAAGAAAAGCTGGTTTTGGACAGCGGGCCCCCGCCCGATGGCTCCGTTGGCTCCCTCCAGCAGGCACAAGGGCCAATACAACTCGGCACCATCAGAACCACCGTGCCGGAAGGCGGCGTGCCGAAATACAATGAAGGCGTTGAAGTTGCCACCCTTGATGGCCAGTCGATCACCGGCATCACCAATGCATCAGGCCCCCAGGAGCTCTATGAAAGCTCCTATGCAAGCATCAGGAACAAACAATATTCCGCCGCTGAGACTGGCTTTAAGGCATTCCTTGACCGCTATGGCGAACACAAGCTAGCCGGCAATGCCCAATACTGGCTTGGCCAGAGCTATTATGCCCGCGGAGATTATCAGGTTGCAGCAAGAGAATTTCTCACCGGCTACAAGAATTTCGGTAAAAGCAAGAAGGCCCCCGCTAGCCTTTTGAAGCTCGGAATGAGCCTCAACAAGATGGGCAAGAAAAACCAGGCGTGCGCCGCTCTTGCCCAGGTCGGCAAGCAGTATCCCAAAGCGAAAAATGAGCGCAAACTTGCCTCCAAGGAATATAAAAGAGCCGGCTGCTGATACTCAACTGTCGGGCGATGAAGTCAGCGCTCTGATTGATCCCGTTCTCTCAGCTGGCCCTGCTGCGCTTGCCGTTTCTGGCGGGCCGGATTCCATGCAACTCATGCACATGACCGCAGCGCGAAAGGGCGCAGCGAAAGTTCATGTTCTCACGGTGGATCATCAGCTGCGTGAAAGTTCGGCCGCTGAAGCTGAATTCGTCAAAACGGTAGCCCGTAAACTTGGCCTTGAGCACACTACATTGCGCTGGGAGCACCCTGCGCCAGATAGCGGGCTACAGGAGCGTGCGCGCGCGGCGCGTTACACACTCATGGCGCAGTGGTGCCGTGCAAACCATTTTGAACACCTGGTGACAGCTCACAATCTTGATGATCAGGCAGAGACGTTGTTGATGCGCCTTGGCCGCGGGTCAGGGCCTGATGGGCTGGCAGCGATGGCGCGCCGAACAAATCTCTTCTCCATCACGGTTTTAAGGCCTTTACTGGAAGTTCCCCATGCGCGCCTTGTGGCGTCAATGAAGGCCGCTGGGCACGAATATATTGATGACCCCAGCAATGCTGATTTGAGATTTGAGCGTGTGCGCATCCGCAATGCCCGTGCTGCCCGTGACGAGCTTGGCCTGTCAGACAAGGCCCTTTCGGCAACGGCACTGCGCATGGGAAGGGCGGTCGAAGCGCTAACGCTTTTCACCGATGAGATGATCAGCCGCTGCGTGCAGCTCTCACACTTTGGTCATTGCAGCGTCAATATTGCCAGCGCCCTTGACGCGCCAAATGAAGTGACGCTTCGGCTTTTATCAGCCTGTCTCACAGCCATTGGCGGTGCGGATTGGCCGCCAGGTGACGGCCAGCTTGAGGAGGTCAGGGA
>JBPCVY010000090.1:0-2665 GCA_051010055.1 Hyphomicrobiales bacterium
ATTCCTCATTATGTGCTGGATTATGAAAGCCGCTTCCGCGACAGCGTTATTGACGATTTCGCCGACAGTTATTTGCGTGGCGAAACCCCGGTGCCATGCATCCGCTGTAATCAGGAGGTGAAGTTTCACGATCTTCTTGCAATGGCCCGCCAGCTTGGTGCAAATGCCCTTGCCACCGGCCACTATATCCGTTCTGCGCAAATGGAAAATGGCCACTATGCCATGTACACCCCGGAAGATATGGCGCGCGATCAAAGCTATTTCCTGTTCACCACCAGCCAGGAACAGCTCGATTATCTGCGGTTTCCACTGGCCGGCATGAAAAAGTCCGAAGTGCGGGAACTGGCCGGTGAGTTTGGTCTTGATATTGCGTCGAAGCCAGACAGCCAGGACATTTGCTTTGTGCCGGAAGGCGATTACGCCTCGGTTATTTCCAAGTTGCGGCCCGAAGCGGTGGCCCCTGGTGAAATCGTTCATGTGGACGGGCGGGCGCTTGGCCGCCATGACGGCATTATGAAGTTCACGATTGGCCAGCGCCGCGGCCTTGGCGTTGCCACCGGCGAGCCGCTTTTCGTGGTGGCTTTGCGCCCTGACACGCGCGAAGTGGTGGTGGGCCCGCGCAAAGCTCTTGCCGCGCGGGAAATGCTTTTGCGCGAAGTGAACTGGCTGGGGCCTGAAAATGCACATGAAGGCGGCTTTGACTGTTACGTCAAGATCCGTTCCACCAGGCCCGCAGAACCGGCCACTCTTTATCGCAGCGAGGATGAAAATACTGGCGCGCGGGTGGTGTTGCACAATGATGATTATGGCGTATCTCCTGGCCAGGCTTGTGTTTTCTATGAAAAACCCGGCGCGGGCGCCCGGGTTTTTGGTGGCGGTTGGATTTCGCATGTAACGGGCGCGGCAGAAAAAATTTCCGCAAAAACGACACTTTTTGAGGTAAACTTTGCATCACCGGCTGGGAAGAAGCTGACCGTTTGACGTTTACGTAGTTGAACTCAGGAGCAGGTCGACAGCCATGCCGAACCAGACGAACTCCGGCCTTGCCGGCATGTCTGACACTGCCGTTCGCAAGGCATATGCGCGCTGGGCGCCGGTTTATGACATCACCTTTGGCGCCTTGTGGATGCTGGCCGCCGCCAGGCGGTAGACATGATCAACGCAACCTCCGGCAGGGTGCTTGAGGCAGGCGTTGGCACCGGCCTTTCCCTTGCCCGGTACAAGCCGCATCTCAAAATCACCGGCATTGATTTATCGCCCGAAATGCTTGAGCGGGCCGAAGAGCGCGTGGTTGAGGAAAACCTCACCCATGTGGAGGCCATCCGCGAAATGGACGCCGGCGAACTCGAGTTTCCAGACGCCATGCTCGACACCGCCGTTGCCATGTATGTGATGACAGTTGTGCCCGACCCGCACAAGGTGATGCACGAGCTGGCGCGGGTAACAAGGCCCGGCGGCAATGTCATCGTTGTCAGCCATTTCAATTCCAAAAAAGGCCTGCGCCGGCTTTTTGAAAAGGCGCTGGCGCCATTATCGCGCAAGCTTGGCTGGCGGCCAGATTTCCCCATTGGAACAATCATGGTGTGCGATGATCTGGAGCTGGTTGAGGCATTTTCCCTTGCCCCGTTCGGCATGTTCACCCTGTTGCGGTTTGAAAAGCGGCAGCGGCCAAATTAATCTTGGATACATGCGGGAAGGCGGCTTGACTTTCCCATCTTCAAGAGCATATATGCGCGAGCATTTTTCGCATCGCCATTGATTGGCCGCGAACGGCCCGGGCGCACAAAAGCGCAACGGCATTCCCTGGCGGGGTAGCTCAGCTGGTTAGAGCAGCGGAATCATAATCCGCGTGTCGGGGGTTCAAGTCCCTCCCCCGCCACCAATATTCAGAATAATCCGGTTTATCGAACGTGCCACGTTTACAGCGTTTGCGGTCTTGATTCTATTCTCTCTTTTTCCTTCGAGACGCATCGCTGATGCGATGCTCCTCAGGATGAGGATTTAGGGTGGCGCACCGCCCCAAACCTCTTGGTGTGGAGGCGCGAAGCGCAGTCTCGAACCATGGAAAGGGTAATGAACCGGAGCGAACACTTGTGTTCGCGACAAGGGGCCAAGCGGCCCCCGGCCGGTCAGGCCGCGCCCGCGCGAACTGGCGTGAGCGATATCATGGAAATGCAGGCCGATGAGAACTGCGATCCGAAATTTGTTAACTGCAGCCGTCACCGGCCTGCATATGGCGACTTAACGAACCCGTTTAACGGGCCCCGACACATGTTGTCCGCCAATCGGCTCAAACAACGCTGGCCAGCGTCTTCACCAGGCAAGCGAAACGAATTTGCCCGCCGCTGGAGCCGAAACTCCGGAGGTCTGCACCTCTGTTCGCCGGCGAACGAGAGATGCTGAGCTAGCACTCAGGCAGCTTCCCCAACGGGGATGCGGTCTGGCACAGTTGCGCCCGGTTAGGCCGGCTCCGTTCAGCCGGACACTTCGGGACGCCACCCGCCTGCCCACATGTCTAAGACGGTCTCGAGCACGCTTCCTTTGCGGTAGGTGGTAGGGGCACTTTAGGGGCGCCCGGTATTGCTGGGATATCTTTTTTCCCCTCTTCATCCCTCGAGACGGTGGCTGCGCCACCTCCTCGGGATGAGGATGGGGGGTGCTGCGC
>JBPCVY010000091.1:0-17646 GCA_051010055.1 Hyphomicrobiales bacterium
ATCTTGACCGATTCGGCTGCTGAAAAAGCTGCACCTGCTGAAGAAGCCGCACCTGCTGAAGAAGCTGCAACTGCTGAAGAAGCTGCACCTGCTGAAAAAGCTGCACCTGCTGAAGAAGCCGCACCTGCTGAAGAAGCTGCAACTGCTGAAGAAGCTGCACCTGCTGAAAAAGCTGCACCTGCCAAAGAAGCCGCACCTGCTGAAAAAGCTGCACCTGCTGAAGAAGCTGCAACTGCTGAAGAAGCTGCACCTGCTGAAGAAGCCGCAGTCGCCACTTTTAAGGGCCTTGATGCGCCAAACGGTGAAGCCGATGATCTCAAAAAGATCACCGGTGTCGGCCCTGTGCTGGAGAAGAAGCTGAACGATATCGGCATTTTCCACTATGCGCAGATTGCAGCATTCACGGCTGAAGAAATCGCGCAGGTCGACGAAACCTTGAGCTTTAAGGGCCGCATTGAGCGGGACAATTGGCTTGAGCAGGCAGCAGAGCTTGCCAAGGGTTAATTCAAAGAAACTAATCAGCGGCCCGTTTCACCGGGCCGCTTCAGCAACCAGATTTTAAAGAGGCTTGTTATGGCTGAAATTACCGCGAAGCTGGTAAAGGAACTGCGCGAGAAAAGCGGCGCAGGTATGATGGACTGCAAGCAGGCATTGGTCGAAACAAGCGGCGATGTGGAAGCCGCAATCGACTGGTTGCGCAAGAAGGGTATTGCAAAGGCTGAGAAGAAATCGGGCCGCACGGCCGCTGAAGGCCTTGTTGGCGTTGCCTCAGATGGCAAAGTCGGCGCGGTTGTCGAGGTCAACTCGGAAACTGATTTTGTTGCCCGTAACGAAAAATTCCAGGAAATGGTGTCTTCCATCGCAAAGCTTGCGCTTGGTGTGGACAGCGATGTTGAAGTTTTGAAGGCCGTGGAGGTTCCAGGCGCCGGCAAGAATGTTGCCGATCACCTGACCGATATGGTTGCCACAATCGGTGAAAACATGGGCGTGCGCCGGACCGAAAAGCTCGCTGTAGACAATGGCGTTGTTGCGTCATATGTGCACAACCAAACCGTTCCTGGCATGGGCAAGATCGGCGTTCTTGTGGCATTGGAGTCTACAGGAGATGAAGAAAAGCTCGCCGCGTTGGGTAAGCAGATTGCCATGCATGTGGCAGCTACCAACCCGCTGGCCGTGAGCTCTGATGATCTTGACCAAAATGTAGTTGAGCGTGAGCGTCAGGTTCTTGCTGACCAGGCACGCGACAGCGGCAAGCCGGAAGAGGTTATTGCCAAGATGATCGAAGGGCGCCTGCGCAAATTCTTCGAAGAGGTGGTTCTGTTGTCCCAGACTTTCGTCATCGATGGCGAAAACACAGTCGGCAAGGCGGTGGAACTGGCCAGCAAAGACATCGGCGCACCGGTTACCGTGAAGGGCTTCGTGCGCTATGCACTTGGCGAAGGCATTGAAAAAGAAGAGGCCGATTTTGCCGCCGAAGTGGCAGCAGCGGTTGGTTCTTAACCGGAATTTCTCTCGGGGGGCGCGCGAATCGCGCGTGGGGGAGTAAAAAAGGCTCTGGCACTTGCTGCCAGAGCTTTTTTCTTTTTGTAGACTGGCAAATATGGTGCAGAGAGGCGCTGATGGCTGAACTCATATACAAACGGATTTTGCTGAAAGTATCGGGCGAGGCGCTGATGGGCGGACTCGGTCATGGCATCGATATGAACGAAGTCTCGCGCATCGCTGAAGAAGTGGCTGAAGCGCGCGCGCTGGGTGCCGAAATTTCCATTGTTATCGGTGGTGGTAACATTTTCCGTGGCGTTGCGGGCGCTGCCAAGGGTATGGACCGGGGCGAGGCGGATTATATGGGCATGCTGGCAACGGTGATGAACGCCATTGCCCTGCAAGGTGGCTTGCGCCGCGCCGGGCTGGATGCCCGCGCCATGTCGGCGATTCCCATGCCGACGGTGTGCGAGCCGTTTACAAGGCCTGCAGCGCTCAATCACATAGAGCAGGGCAGGGTGGTCATATTTGCAGCCGGCACCGGCAATCCCTATTTCACCACTGATACCGCAGCTGCGCTTCGTGCAGCGGAGATGGGGTGTGATGCGCTGTTGAAGGGCACCAGTGTTGATGGAATTTATTCTGACGACCCGAAAACGGTGCCCGGCGCCAAACGCTACGACCAGTTGAGTTTCACTGAGGTACTGGCGCAAAATCTAAAAATAATGGATGCTGCTGCGATTGCCCTTGCGCGGGACAATCACATTCCCATAATCGTGTTCTCAATCAGGGAAGCTGGGAACGTCATAAAAGTAATTCAGGGCGAGGGAAAACATTCGGTCGTGCGCGATCGCTAAATACGCGCCGCCAATAAAAACGAATGAGTGGGGAGTAAATCAAAATGAGCGATAACACGCTGGATCTTAAAGATATTGAGCACCGCATGGAACGGGCCGTTGAAGTTCTGAAGGAAGAATTTGGCGGTTTGCGCACCGGGCGCGCCTCGGCCAGCCTTCTGGAGCCACTTGTGGTAGAGGCTTACGGTGCAAAGATGCCCATGAACCAAGTCGGCACCATTTCGGTGCCGGAGTCGCGTATGATAACCGTGCAGGTTTGGGATAATTCGCTCGTTAGTGCTGTTGAAAAGGCCATCCGTGAATCAAGCCTTGGGCTCAACCCGATGACCGAAGGCCAGCTATTGAGGGTGCCTTTGCCTGAGCTTACCCAGGAACGTCGCGCCGAATTGTCGAAAGTTGCCGGCCAATATGCAGAGCAAGCCCGGGTTGCCATTCGAAATATTCGTAAACACAGCATGGATGCCCTTAAAAAGGCGGAAAAAGATAGTGATATCAGTGAAGACCTACATCGCGATCTAGGCGTCGAAGTCCAAACTCTGACCGATACATATGTTGGCAATGTAGACGAAACGCTGGCGCACAAGGAAGAGGAGATCATGCAGGTTTAACGCTCAAGGCGTTTTATCCCTGCAACGGTTTGCACATGGCCGTCAGCCCGTCTCATATTTCAAAAGAAGCAAAAACTGCGCGCGAGGGCGACGAAAACCGGTTGCGCCATATTGCTATTATTATGGATGGCAATGGGCGCTGGGCCGAGCGCCGCTCACTGCCCCGTTCGGCCGGTCACCGGCAGGGGGTTGAGGCTGTCCGGCGCACGGTTCGTGCAGCGCTGGAGCACGGTATTGAGCATCTGACACTCTTCAGTTTTTCTTCGGAAAATTGGTCGCGGCCGGTTGATGAGGTGCAGTATCTCATGGCACTTCTACGCCGCTTTGTTCATCAGGATGTGGCCGAGCTGCATGCGGCAGGGGTGAAGGTTCAGGCCCTTGGCAACAGGGAGAACATTTCGGCGGATATTGTGAAGCTTATCGAAGAATCTGAGCACATGACCGCGGATAATACCGCGATGACAGTCAATTTGGCTTTCAACTATGGCAGCCGTGATGAGATTATCAGAACCGCCCGGAAACTGGCCCGCGAAGTGGCGGCCGGCAAGCTGGAACCAGAAGAAATAGATGAAGCCGCCTTTGAATCGGAATTGGATACTGCAGGTATTCCAGACCCTGATCTCGTGATCAGAACGTCAGGCGAACAGCGGCTTTCGAATTTTCTTATGTGGCAGTGCGCTTATTCGGAACTGGTTTTTCTCGATGACCACTGGCCGGATTTCTCCAAGGAACATCTTGACCGGGCCATCGATATTTACAACGCACGCAACCGCCGCTTTGGCGGGCTCAATTTCACCAAAGCGGCGCCTGGCACATGAGCAAACCTGACACGCCGGGTAAATGGCGCGATTTGAGCTTGCGGGCTGGTGCTGCTCTGGTGTTAGTGCCCATTGTCATCTTATGTGTTTATCTGGGTGGCATTGCTTATCTGGTTTTGCTTATTCTGGCAGCATTTCAGATGGCGTTGGAATGGTGCAAATTGGTTTTTCCCGAAGAACGCCGACCCGTGCAGACGATGCTGCATCTTTTAACAGTGCTGGGCGTGCTGCTTGGTCTTATCTGGGCAAATCCTCTTGTTTCGCTTATCTGCTTTGGCGCCGGGTGGGGGGCAAGCACTATTTTGGCAAGGGGGCTTGAAGCAAACCATTATCCGTGGGCATTGTTGGGGATTCCTTATCTGATTCTGCCGATTGCCTCTCTTTATGTTTTGAGGGCTGATCCCGGCTATGGCCTGATGGCCGTTATCTGGGTGCTTGTGGTCATCTGGGCAACGGACACAGGTGCATACTTCGCCGGCAAAACCATTGGCGGGCCAAAGCTTTCACCCCGGTTTTCGCCAAAGAAAACCTGGTCCGGCCTTGCCGGTGGGGCGTTGCTTGCAGCGCTTGCTGGCGCCGGAGTTGCCAACTATTTCAACATTGTACCTTTTGGCGCGTTGGCATTGCTCGCCGCATTCGTTGCGGTTGTCTCACAAGGAGGCGACATATTTGAAAGCGCCATGAAGCGGAATTTCGGAGTGAAGGATTCTGGCACAATCTTGCCCGGGCACGGTGGCATACTGGACAGGGTGGACGGGTTAATTTTCGCAGCTGTCCTGTGCGCTGGGATTGGCGTCATGCGCGCCGGGATAGAAAGGGCCGGCGCCGGCCTTCTTGTTTGGTAGGAGAGGCTTGGAATTGGGTGCAGTACAAAAATCGAATGGGGAACGCCGGCGGCTGACAATCCTCGGGTCAACCGGTTCTATCGGATGCTCGACGCTTAATGTGGTGGCGCACAACCAAGCCAGTTTCGATATTGCCGCGCTGGTTGGCAATTCCAATATTGAGCTGCTTGCAAACCAGGCATTGTCATTCCGCGCCGAATTGGCGGTCACCGCAGATGAGAGCCGCTATGAAGAACTTGCCGAACGGCTAAAAGGCAGCGGCATTGAAGTTGCTGCGGGCCAGAACGCGGTCATTGAGGCAGCGCAGCGCCCATGCGATATCACCATGGCGGCGATTGTCGGAGCCGCGGGCCTGGAGCCGACCCTGGCTGCTGCAAAACAAGGGGCCATCATCGCCCTTGCCAACAAAGAATGCCTGGTGTGTGCAGGCGATGTGTTTCTCGACACATTGCAAAAAACCGGCACCACTCTGCTTCCTGTTGATTCAGAACACAGCGCGGTTTTCCAGGTGCTGGATCAAACCCAGCGCGATCAAATCGACAAGATTATTCTCACCGCGTCGGGCGGACCGTTTCGTGCATACGAGCTTGATGCCCTTGCCGCCGTTACCCCCAAGCAGGCTCTCAATCACCCTAACTGGGACATGGGACCGAAAGTGACAATCGATTCATCGACTTTGATGAATAAAGGCCTGGAACTTATTGAAGCATATTATCTTTTTCCGGTTAAGGCAGAGCAGCTTGATGCGGTAATTCACCGCCAGTCCATCGTTCATTCTCTGGTTGCCTACAAAGACGGATCGGTGCTTGCGCAAATGGGCGAACCGGATATGAAAACCCCAATTGCCTACGCCCTTGGCTGGCCCAACAGAATTCCAGCACCGGTGAAGCGACTGGATCTTGCCGCCATCGGGCAGCTCAATTTCGAGCCGGTTGACCCGCAAAAATTCCCTGCCGTCAATCTGTGCCTGGGGTGCCTTGAGCGCGGCGGCAGCGCAACAACGGTCATGAATGCGGCGAATGAAGTGGCCGTTGCCGAATTTTTGTCTAAAAAATTGGCATACTTGGAAATTACGCGCCTTATTGATGCAACGCTCGAAGCGGCAGAAAAAGACGGCATGGTTGCCAAACTGCACTCGCTCGAGGACGTTTCAAGCGCCGACACCTATGGACGGGAAAGAGCCAGCGAATTGGCCCGTTCTTTGCGCCGTTAACGCAGTGCAAAGCTGGCTGTGTGCAAATAGCATAATCTATGACATAAGGACGGTCACCATACGCTGGGGGGCCGGCGCACTTACAGGCAAGGGACGCTAATATGGACTTGATCGCCTCATCCGTTGGTTCGATCTACAATCTGGTTGTAATGACCATCCTGCCGTTCTTATTTGTTTTGACGGTCATCATATTTATCCATGAAATGGGCCACTTTCTCGTTGCCCGCTGGTGCAAAGTGAAAGTTGATGTGTTTTCCGTTGGCTTTGGCCAGGAAATCGCCGGCTTTACAGACAAAAAGGGCACCCGCTGGAAGCTCGGCTGGATCCCGCTTGGCGGCTACGTCAAATTTGCGGGCGATATGTCTGCAGCAAGCACACCCGACCGCGAAGCGATTGAAGAAATGCCTGCCGACGAGAGGGAAGGTACCTTTCATAACAAAAGCTTAGGCCAAAGAGCGGCGGTTGTTGCGGCTGGCCCGGCGGCAAACTTTCTTTTGTCGATTGCGATTTTCGCCCTAACAGTCATGCTCATCGGCCGGGTGGTGACCCTGCCTCAGGTAGACGAAATCAGGCCTAACAGCGCGGCTGCGGAAGCCGGCTTCCAAGTTGGCGACCTGATCACCTCAATCGATGATACGGAAGTTGAGGATTTTTCCGACCTTCAGCGGATTGTCGCCACGAGTGGCGGCGCCACCATGACGTTCAAGGTCAAGAGAGACGGCAAGGAAGTCACCTTGCGGGCAACTCCCAAATACCAGGAAATGAATGACGGCTTTGGCAACAAGGTGCGCCGTGCGCTGCTGGGAATCAGCCGCAAGAGCCGTGATGACAGGGTTTTGGAGAAGTATGGGCCGGTAAAAGCTGTGGGTTATGGTGTTGAACAAACATGGTTCATCATCAATTCTACGCTCAAATATTTGTATGGTGTTGTCGCCGGGCGTGAAGACGCCAGCCAGCTTGGCGGGCCGATTCGCATTGCCGAAATGAGCGGGCAGGTGGCCACGTTCGGATTTGCCGCTCTTATGAACTGGGCTGCGCTCTTGTCAGTAAGTATAGGATTAATTAACCTTTTTCCGATTCCTATGCTTGATGGAGGACATCTTTTATATTACGGAATCGAGGCGGTGCGTGGGAAACCTTTAAGCGCCAAAATGCAGGACTTCGGGTTCAGGGTGGGACTGGCCTTTGTGCTGCTTTTGATGCTGTTTGCAACATACAACGATATCCGCCCTAAAATAGACATTTTCTGACCCCTCTAAAAGAGGGTGGGAAAATTGTGAAACGTTTGGTTTGCAAAGCACTCGAAACGTCGTAATAAGTGTCCCATAATTGTGTTCGGTCGCCGGGGAGCGGGACCAATCGAGGGCGAACAGTCTTGATGCGTATCAGAGTAGTTTTTATTGGGATTTTTTCACTTTTGGCCGCCGTATTTGGCGATTTTGCCGGGGTGAACAGCGGATTCGTAGCTTCCGTGAAAGCGCAGTCAGTTTCTCAGGTCATTGTCCAGGGGAACCAGCGTATTGAGGCGGAGACCGTCCGCTCCTATATGCAAATCAACCCAGGCGACTCATTCAGTCCGGATTTGATTGACCAATCTTTGCAGAATTTGTTCCAGACCGGATTGTTCGCAGATGTGCAGATAAGGCGCAGCGGAAACAACCTGATTGTTGTCGTTGAAGAAAACCCGATCGTGAACCGGATCGCTTTCGAAGGAAACGACGAACTGGACGACGAGGCGCTGAACAAAGAAGTTCAGATGCGCCCGCGCACGGTGTTCACCCGCGCCAGGGTTCAGGCCGATGTTGACCGCCTAGTGACCCTTTACCGCCGGTCTGGGCTGTTTAACGTGCGTATTGAGCCGAAAGTGGTGCGTCTTCCGCAGAACCGGGTTGATTTGGTTTTCGAGATCTACGAAGGCGAGAAAACCAACGTTGAAAGCATCACATTTATCGGCAACCGCAAGTATTCCGATGACCAGCTGCGCGATGTTATCACCACTGCCGAAGCGGTATGGTGGAAGTTCTTCAGCACTGCTGACACTTACGATCCCGACCGGCTGGAATATGACAAGGAACTGCTGCGCCGCCACTATGCCAACAATGGCTTTGCTGATTTCCGGGTGTTGTCCGCCACCGCCGAACTTGCTCCAAACGGCCAGGACTTCTTCATCACTTTCACGGTTGAAGAGGGCCAGCAGTACAAAGTCGGCGCGATCACCGTTGATCCCGGCGACACAGACATTACCGAAGAAACCATGCACAGGCTCGTGATTTCGAAGACCGGAGAGATTTACGACGCCAGCCAAGTCGAAGCTTCTGTCGAGCGTATTACACTTGTTGGCGGGCGCAAGGGCTATGCCTTCGCGAAAGTAATTCCAGATGCGAAGCGCGATCCTGACACCCTTACGATCGACTTGAATTTCAAGCTGATTCAGGGGCCGCGAGTTTACATTGAACGCATTGATATTGTTGGCAATGTACGCACCATCGACAAGGTGATTCGCCGTCAGATCAGGTTGGTTGAGGGTGATGCCTTTAACCGCTTGCTGGTCGACCGCGCGCGCCGCCGCATTACCGCTCTGGATTATTTTGAAACTGTCGAGATTCTCGAACAGCCGGGCAGTGCAGCCGACAAGATTGTCCTGATCGTCAAGGTTCAGGAAAAATCAACCGGTACGCTGAACTTCAGCGCGGGCTACTCGACCACTGAAGGATTGATCGGTTCTGTGAGTGTTACCGAGCGCAACTTGTTTGGCCGTGGCCAGATCGCGAATCTCAACACCTCCCTGAGCTTCAAGCGCCAGTCGGTCGATTTCAGCTTCACTGAACCGTATTTCCTTGACCGGAACCTGTCTGCGGGCATCGACTTGTTTGCCCTGAATACGGACAACCAAAGCGAGGCATCATTTGATTCCCAGGAAGTTGGTGGCGCATTGCGAATGGGCTTCCCGGTATCGCGTAATTCGCGTGTGAACACCCGTTATCAGATCAACCAGCGGAACCTGACAAACATTTCTCCTTTTGCTTCCAAATCGATTAAGGAGCAGGCTGGCAAAACCCTTAAATCGTCCGTTGGCGCCACATATGTCTACTCCACACTCGACAATCCGCTGGAGCCGACACGCGGCTTCCGTGGCATCCTTGCAGGTGACTTTGCCGGTGTTGGCGGCGAAGTGAACTACTACCGGGCAGACGGCTCGCTGGTCGGTTTCCACACCATCTATGATGGCTTCGTGCTGATGGGCAAACTGAGCGGTGGTTACATTGAGGGTTGGGGCGGCCAGGAAGTGCGCTCGCTTGACCGGTTCTATAAAGGGGCTGCAAGTTTCCGCGGCTTTGAATCAGCCGGTATTGGCCCGCGTGGCATCCCGCAAGTGGCGGATACGTCAACAGAAGATCCGTATGACACGATGCCGGACTACACATTGGATCCGCGTTTGGGCGACTCCCTTGGTGGCCGGGCTTATGCCATTGCGACCACGGAGTTGAGCTTCCCGCTCGGCCTGCCGGATGCATTCGGCCTGCGTGGAGTGGTCTTCGGCGATGTTGGCTCGGTGTTCTTGCCGGTTGAGAAGGTAGAGGTGAGGTCTTGTAACTGTTTGCGTGCAGCCGTCGGCGCCGGGGTTTTGTGGAAATCTCCGTTTGGCCCGCTGCGCCTCGACTTCACCCAGGCTCTGCTGAAAGAAAGCTGGGACAAGACGGAAGTCTTCCGCTTCGCTGCAGGCACATCGTTCTAATAATTCATTTCACACCGACTGGGGCCCGGGCGCTTGTCCGGTGAAGGATAAATGTCTGATACGCCTGCAAAAAGTGAACTGCAGAGCGCTGATATTGCGCGCATCATGGAGCTGTTGCCCCACCGTTATCCGTTCTTGATGATCGATAGGATTGAGGAAATTGATGGTGCGCGGTCAGGCATAGGCATCAAGAATGTGACGTTCAACGAGCCGCAGTTTCAGGGGCATTTTCCCGGCAATCCGGTGTTTCCCGGTGTTTTGATGATTGAGGCTATGGCGCAAACCGCCGGCGGCATTGTCATCAACGACCGTGGTACCGCGAACGGTGGTCAGGTGGTGTATTTCATGACCATCGACAAGGCCCGTTTCCGCCGCCCTGTGCGTCCGGGTGATGTACTGCGCATTCCGGTAACCTTGCTGCGCGCCCGTTCGAATGTTTGGAAATATAAGGGCGAGGCCTGGGTAGGCGACAAGCTTGCCGCTGAGGCGGAAATCAGCGCCATGATTGCCGACGCGGAATAATCCGTGCCGGTTTTATCATAAATTTTTCTCAGATTAGAGCGCCTTAACGGTCCGCAACAGGAATGTAGCTGCGCTCAAGCGGGCCAGTGTAGAGCTGGCGCGGACGGCCGATCTTTTGCTTCGGATCCTCAATCATTTCCTTCCACTGGGCAATCCAGCCCACCGTGCGGGCAAGAGCAAACAGCACTGTGAACATAGACGTTGGGAAACCAAGCGCTTTCAGGGTAATGCCTGAATAGAAATCAATATTGGGATAGAGCCGCTTTTCGATGAAGTACTCATCGCTCAACGCGATCCTTTCAAGCTCAATGGCTACTTCCAGCAACGGATCATCTGCAACTCCCAGGGTCTTCAGCACGTCATGGCAGGTTTCCTGCATGATGCGCGCGCGCGGGTCGTAGTTCTTGTAAACCCGGTGCCCGAAGCCCATCAGCCGGAAGGGATCGTCCTTGTCCTTTGCCCTATCGACATACTCAGGGATGTTGCTCACATGGCCGATTTCGCCGAGCATGGTGAGAGCTGCTTCATTGGCGCCGCCATGCGCAGGGCCCCACAGGCAGGCAATGCCTGCTGCGATACAGGCGAACGGATTGGCGCCGGACGAACCGGCAAGGCGCACCGTTGAGGTTGAGGCATTTTGCTCATGGTCTGCATGGAGGATGAAAATACGGTCCATCGCGCGGGCCAGAACCGGCTCAACCTGATACTCCTCAGCCGGCACCGCAAAGCACATGCGCAAGAAGTTTGAGGCATAGTCAAGCTTGTTGCTCGGATAAACGAATGGCTGGCCAATATGGTACTTGTAGGCCATGGCAGCGATTGTCGGCATCTTGGCAATCATCCGGCGGCTGGCAATCTCGCGCTGAAGGGGATCGTTGATATCGGTTGAGTCGTGATAAAAAGCTGAAAGCGCGCCGACCATACCAACCATAATCGCCATAGGATGCGCATCCCGCCTGAAACCTGTCAGGAAGCGTTGCATCTGTTCGTGGATCATTGTGTGGTAGGTGACCGCGTACTCGAATTCCTCGCGCTGGTCAGTGGTTGGCAACTCACCATAGAGCAGCAAGTAGCAGGTTTCGATAAAGTCTCCATTTTCGGCAAGCTGATCAATCGGATAGCCCCGGTAGCGCAGAATGCCTTCATCGCCATCAATGTAGGTGATTTTGGATTCGCAGCTTGCAGTAGAGGTGAAACCCGGATCGTATGTGAACTTCCCCGATTGCCGGTAAAGCGCGGTAATGTCGATTGCATCTGGCCCAATGGTGCCATGATAGACAGGAAGCTCAAGCGCTTCGCCGCCGGCAGTCAATGTTGCTTTATCGGTAGGGTAATCAGTCATGCAGCTCGCCTCTCTGTCTTTTTTATGCCGGACATTGCGTCCCGGATTTCCGCCGCAAAGCGCGGGCGCGCCTTTTCTTGAACGGACGCGAGCCTTGCCAGGCAGAAGCCGGCGCTCACGTGTGATCGCGTGAAATGGGTAAACCATTCACGCCTACGGGGCAAGTGCACCAAAGTCGCGGTTATGCATTGCACCCGGGGCCGTTTGGCGCAGGTGGAAAATCCTGCCAAACAAGTGATGTTTCAACGGTCAGGATGCTGCCGTGCGGCGGGCAAATGCGGTGAAAAGTCCAGCACCAACGAGAAAGCTTCCACCTAACCGGTTGAGAAGTTTCAATGTTTCAGGGCGCTGGAATTTTGAGCGCATAAACCCCACCAAAACCGCCCACAGCAGTACGTTGAGAGCGGCAAGGGCGACAAAAGTTGCAATCAGGATGACGAATTGCGGGCCGAGCGGGGTGCCGGATACGATGAATTGCGGCACAAAGGCAACGAAAAACACAATGCTCTTGGGGTTGAGGGCTGTGACGGCAAAGGAGTTGAAAAACATGCGCCGGCCATCGCTTTTGGCTGTAATACCGCTGATCTGGTCAGGGTCGGGCTCAGAGCGCCACAACTGCACACCAAGCCAGACAAGGTAGCAGGCGCCAACGAGTTTGAGGAAGTTGAAGGCGGTGGCAGATGCGGCCAGAACCGCGCCCGCGCCCAGCAGCGAAATGGTCATCGCCACAAAGTCGCCGAGCGCCACACCTGGAACCGTTGCCCAGGCGCTGGATCTTCCACGCCCCAGCGCATAACTCACGACGATTATCACGGTGGGGCCCGGAATGATGAGGATAACCAAACTGGTTATTGTGAACGCCAGCCAGATTTCAAAGGTCACGCTGCCCTCCGCCTTTTTGCCTGTTACGCAAAATGCAAAGCGCCATTTGGCACAGTTTTAGGAACTTGGTCTAGGGACGGAACCCTTCAAATATGATCTGGTCTGCATACCGTGTTGCGCGCATCCGGTCGTCAGGGGTTTTTACGGTCCAGGTGAGAACCGGCAGGCCCTGATTCTTGAATTTGCGCGAAGGGCCGTAAGGCAGATCGTGCACATTGTAGGCAACGAATTGTGGTTCAGCATCGTGATATTCGGCCATATGGCGAAGGGTCAGCCTGCGCACGAGAGGCAATGCTTTGTTCCAGCCCTGGCCTTTCCTGTACCGCTCTGAGGTGATGCCGCGCACCAGTTTGGGCGCGTGATGCCTGATTGCGGCAACTGACCGTGGATCAAACGACATCACGGCGGCTGGCCCTTTATAGGCGCTCAAAACCTCGCCAACCCGGCGCTCAAGGGGGCCGGGATTATGCCAAACAGCCTTGAGTTCGATAACAAGGACCGCGCGGCCATTTACCTGGTCGAGCAGTTCACCGAGGGTTTGAATCCTATCGCTGCACGCGTTGAAGCGGGCCTGTTGTATTTCTGCAGTGGTTTTCTCGGCAAGTTTCCCAACTTTATCGGTCAACCGGTTGAGCGAATAGTCGTGAAAAACGACCGCTTCACCATCACCGGTACGCTGCAAGTCCACTTCAATGGCGTAATTGGCGGCAATGGCCGCTTCTACAGCGCTGCAGGTGTTTTCAATGATGCCGGCCGGGGCATCATGTAATCCGCGATGAGCGACCGGGCGCGTAATCAACCAGTCAAGGCTGCGCAAAGCGCCCGGCCGTTTCAGCATTCTTCTCAAGAGATTTCGAACACTGCGTCAACTTCAACGGCGACATTGAGGGGCAGGGAACCTGCGCCCAGAGCAAACCGTGCATGTTTGCCTTTATCGCCGAATACATCGACCATCAGATCGGAACAGCCGTTAATGACCTGCGGGTGCTGCGTGAAATCGGTGGTTGAGTTAACAAAGCCGCCAAGCTTCACGCAACGCTGAACCCGGTCAAGATCGCCGCCACAGGCCGCTTTGAGTTGGCTCAAGATGTTAATGCCACACAGGCGGGCAGCTTCAGCGCCTTCTTCAACGCTGAAATCTTCGCCAACCTTGCCTTGAAACTTGATTTCGCCACCGTCAAAGGTGACTTGCCCGGAAATGAAAACCAAGTTGCCCGTTACAACGTAACCTACATAATTCGCCACAGGCGCTGCAGGTTCAGCCAGTTCAATGCCCATTTCCGCGAGGCGGTCGTCAATCTGTCCCATTTTCAGTCCTTTTCTTGTCGTATTTGGAATGTGTTTAACGTTGAACAAAAGCGCCTATGGTCGCACAGTTGTGCGTATGCTATCTGACAATAAGATGTGATACTTGTTTCAGGGCCCTATTTCCACCACTCAAAGAGAAACTGACTTGGCTTATCCGAAAGAAAATCCCTCATCAACCCGCCATATCGCTGGAATTGGCGCGGTCACCTTGTTTTGCGCTATTGCTGCGCCATGGGAGTTGGCCCATGCAATGGGCGAAAAGGTCGGCGTTGTGCCCCATCGCGCATACTACCAGCTGCGGCTTTCGAAAATGGAAGAGCGCTCCGGCATCCGCGAGGCAACAGGGCGCATGGTTATCGAAATCACCGGCAGCCGCTGTGACGGCTGGGCGGTGAATGTGCGCTTTGCGAACGCTTTTACGGTGCAAAAAGGCCAGTCACGGGTGCTGGATAATGTGGATTCTTATTATGAGGCGGGCGATGGCTCCTTGCTGCAGTTCTCAAGCAGGCAGTATCTGAACGGTAACCTCCAGAATGAAACCAAGGGAACGGCAAAAATTGATCTTGATGAAGGCAAGTCCAAGGGCGGCTCGGTAAAGCTCGATCAGCCACCGGATCAAAATTTTAAGCTGCCCGCGGGGACAATCTTTCCGCTGGCTCACACCGAACGGCTATTACAGCGCGCAGCCGGCGGCGACAATTTCGATCAGATACGCATTTACGACGGCGATGCAAAGCAGACCATCTATTTTGCCTCATCCGTCATCGGCAAGCGCAGGGCCGAACTTGAAGACTCATCAGGGGTGCTTGAGCCGCTGGCAGGCGTTGCCTACTGGCCCGTCAATGTTTCCTACTATGACAGCAAGCGGGAATCTTATGCGGGCGGTGAGCAGGTTCCTTCCCATCAGGTCGGCTACGCCATGTTCGCCAACGGCGTTTCTGGAGATTTGACCATCGACTACGGTGATTTTTCTCTGAAAGGGAAACTCTCCAAACTTGAGATGCTCGAAAAGGTCGAGTGTGAGTGATTTCTCTCGCTTCTGGTGAGTTTGGAACCCCGTAAGAGATAATTAAAATGAATATTAATTAACGGATCGCAGCATTTAGGGCTGGATCGCCATCCTGATATTTGACTGAAGTATTTAGGGGAGGCGCGTATGTGCGAGACATTCGCCGGTCAAAACCCAAAGCGTTATTACTCTGAAACGCGCAGGGTCCGGATGAATGGCCAGAGCATCAGCATCCGGTTGGAGCTTAGTTTCAGGATCATTATTGACGAAATCGCTGCAAGCCAGCAGATATCGACGCCGAAGTTTATTTCCCAACTGCATTCTGAAGTTTTGGAATTGCGCGGCGAGGCGCCGAATTTCACCTCGCTTCTGAAATGCGCATGTCTCATTCATCTTGGCGGAAACGGCGCTCCCGATAGTGCGCAGGCTGCCGCACCCGGCCGGTAAATTCAGTGTAGTAGTCGGTTACTACCTGCTTGTGCCGGAGTTTCCCTAAATTTACTTGAGCCAATCAACTCCCAAGGGGGGAATGCATGTGGCCAAAATCATTCATTCATTTCATGATCCGCGTGCTTGATGAAGCCCGGTCGGTTGAATTTTATCACAAAGCGTTCGGCCTGAACGTTTGTGACAGGTTCGATTTTGACAGTTTCACGCTCATATATCTGCGCAACCGGAAAAACGATCTGGAACTGGAACTCACCGTCAACAAGGGCCGGGACAAGCCGTATGAGCACGGCAACGGCTGCGGGCATATGGCAGTGGCGGTGGACGATGTGAATGCAGAGCGTGCCCGCTTTGAAAAGGCAGGGCCAGGCCGTTTATGACGCGGTTGGCGCAACGCGGACTTTCCCAACCCCGCCATATCCTTCAACCCACAATCTCGGCACCAACAGAATGTCGGAAAAGCCAGCTGACGGCGTTGTGAATAAATGGGGGCAAATCCATGATATATCGAATTTTTTCGTGTCAGATTGGTCGCAATTCACAACCGGTGCGGCGGAAAATCCGACATTGACAATAGTGGCGCTTGCCATCCGCCAGGCCGATCATATTGCAGGCGAAATGGCGAAGGGGAGTTTGTAGAAATTGAGCTTCAGGAAGGGCGCGGCCACAGATTATCTACTCTTAAGACCGCGTCCTTTTTCGATGGCCTTTGAGCCGAATTTCTTGCGCAGTTCATCCATGGCCCGTTCCGCGGTAGCCCGCTGGCTTGCTGCCGGGTCGAGCAAATCGGGCGGATCGGCCCGCTCCTCCGGGCATAGCTGCGAAATCCCAACGCCGATGAGCCTGAACAGTGTTCCAGTGGCTTCCCGCTCCAGCAAAGGCCGGGCAGTTCGGTAGATAACATCTGCCAACTGGGTTGGCTCAGACAGCTTTCGGTTGCGTGTTCTGATCCTGAAACGGGCTGTTTTCAGCTTCAGAACGACCGTTTCTCCGGCAACGCCTGATGCCTTGGCGCGGCGGGAAACCTTCTCGCTCAAGCGCCAGAGGTGGCGGGAAAGCTCATCCAAATCAGCAATATCGTTGTTGAACGTCGTTTCAGCTGAAATGCTCTTGGCCTCGCCGCGCGGGTTGATGGTGCGCGTATCTTCACCCCGTGAGAGGTGATAAAGACGGCTTCCCATGTTGCCATAGCGCTTCATCAGATGCGCCTTGTCGAGCCTTTGAAGATCGCTCACAGTTCGAATACCGTCGCGGTTCAAAGAGGCTTTGAGGGCCTTGCCCACCCCCCAGATGATTGAAACCGGCTGATCAGCCAGAAACGATAGGGTTTCCGCTTGCCCAATAACCGAAAATCCGCGTGGTTTCTCAAGATCAGAGGCGACTTTGGCCAGAAACTTATTGTGGGACAGGCCAATCGATACGGTGATTTCTATTTCCTCTTCAATGCGTTTGGCGAGTTTTGCCAGGGTGAGCGCCGGTATGGCGCCGTGCAAGCGCTCTGTGCCAGTAAGGTCCATAAAGGCCTCATCAATGGATATGGGCTCAACTTGCGGGGTGAGATCGCGCATCAGTGCGCGCACTTCGCGGCCCACCTGGGAATACTTTTCCATATTCGGTCTAATCACCACCGCGTCAGGGCAGGCTTTCAGGGCCTTGAACATGGGCATTGCCGAACCCACGCCATTTATGCGGGCAACATAACAAGCCGTTGAGACAACACCGCGCTTGCCGCCGCCAATAATGACCGGCTTGTCGCGCAAATCCGGATTGTCGCGCTTTTCAACCGCTGCATAGAAGGCATCGCAGTCCATATGGGCTATGGAGAGTTGCGCCAGCTCATCATGGCGCACAATCCTGCGCCCTTTGCACGATGCGCACCAGCCCTGGCCTTGTGGCGCAGGCTCAAAGCAATCCCTGCAAAAGGCGGTCAAATTGCCGTTGCCGCCACGATTTTCCGTGTCATTGGTCATTCCACAGCCAGGCCGCGCCGCGCACCCCGGAAGCATCACCATGCTTGGGCGGCAGCACTTTCGTTGTATAACTATCGCTGAATACGTTTGGGCGCATCAATTCGGGAAGGCGCTCATAAAGATGCTCAAGCTTTGAAAGCCCGCCACCGAGCACGATGACCTCCGGATCGAGTATATTGACCACACAGGCCAGCCCTTTGGCGAGGCGCTGTGTGTGGCGCTCCAGGGTGGCCCTGGCGCTGGCATCGCCATTTTGCGCCGCTACGACGATTTCTTCGCCGTTGGCGGCCTTTCCAGTAACGTGTTCATGGTCGCGGGCAAGGCCGGAACCGGACAGCCAGACCTCCTGACAGCCATGGCGCCCGCACCAGCACAGCGGCGCCGGGTACTCGCTGTCATCTGGCCACGGCAGGGGATTGTGGCCCCATTCCCCGCCAATGGCATTGGCGCCAGTGAGTATCTTGCCGCGCTCCACTATTCCACCGCCACACCCGGTGCCGATGATGACGCCAAAAACGCTTCCATGGCCGGCCCCTGCGCCATCCACCGCTTCTGAGAGTGCAAAGCAATTGGCATCGTTTTCGAACTTCAACTCCCTGCCAGCACG
>JBPCVY010000092.1:0-32089 GCA_051010055.1 Hyphomicrobiales bacterium
CAGCAGTCCCTCGCGCAAACCATATGCAGACAGAACCATCTGATTGGGCTGGCCGATTGCCAACAATCTGTCGAGCACCATCGAGCCAAGGGGCAGGGTTTCAGCACGGTTGCTTGAAACTGCATTGATTTCCTTCAGCGTTTCAACGCTCAGGCCCGCCACCAGCCCGGCAAGGGATCGGGCCGCGCGCCGCTCGATCTTATAATCGTGCAAGACGCGCAGCGGATATTGGGTTTGCGCCATGTGCAGGCGGGCAAGGTTACGCCAACCGCCGCCAACCGCATAAAACTTGCGGCCTCGCAAATTTTGCAGAACGTGCGCGTTGGACAAGGCATCATTGACGATTTGCTCAGCATCAAGGGGTGAGGTGGCCGCCATGTCGCGCAAGCGCAAAGGGCCGAGCGGCAAGGTAATGCCATCACCGATCTGCCCATCGCGCACGTCAACAATTTCAAGGCTGCCGCCGCCCAAGTCGCCAACCAGGCCGTCTGCTTGCGGAAAACCTGCCAAAATGCCCATGGCCGCATACCGGGCTTCTTTTTTGCCGGAAAGAACTGTTATTTTCTCGCCGAGGGCGTCGTTGGCCAGTTTGATGAATTTTGGTCCGTTTTCGGCTTCACGCGCTGCAGCGGTTGCCACTGCATGAACTTGGCTTGCGCCGATTTGCATGCATAAAAGCTTGAACCTGGAAAGAGCCGAAAGGGCGCGTTCCACGCCTGCTTCCGGCAGTTTTCCTGTGGTGGCGACGCCTTTGCCCAAGCCACACAGGAGCTTTTCATTGAAAATGGGTGCAGGCGAGCGCCGCAATCCATCATAAACAACCAGCCGCACAGAGTTGGAGCCAATGTCGACAATAGCCACCGGCTCAAAATGCGGACGTCTTACCGGTTCTATTCTATGGTTAACTTTCACGACTCGAGCCTGTAGTGCCACGGCGGCGCTGAATACCAAGAGGAAGGTTCTTCTTCAACGCCTTACCGCGCCCGGAAAGGCTCGGATTCGTCATGAAGTACTCATGGGCATTAAACGGCTCTTCATCGTTCTCAATTTCCACCCGCCGCCAAGAGCCATCGCCAAGCATGTCCCAGCTTTGCTGATTATCACGCATGTTGGCGACCATGATCTGATCGAGAATTTGCTCATGCACCGTCTGGTTTTCGATCGGCACAAGGGTTTCAACGCGGCGGTAGAGGTTTCGCGGCATCAAATCTGCCGATGAAATGTAAACCTTGGCCTTTTTGTGAGGCAGCCCGTGGCCCGCGCCAAAACAGATGATGCGGGAGTGTTCAAGGAACCGTCCGACAATGGATTTCACCCGAATATTCGCTGAAAGCCCGGGCACTTCTGGGCGCAGGCAGCATATGCCGCGTATCACCAGGTCAATCTGCACTCCTTCGCCGCTGGCCCTGTAAAGGGCATCGATCATCACCGGGTCGACGAGGGAATTGAGCTTCATCCAGATTTGCGCCGGACGGCCCGCGCGGGCATGCTCGATTTCCTCATCAATATCGGCAAGCAGGCGCTTATGGAGATTGATCGGAGAAATTGAAAGCGCTTCCAGTTCCTTGGGCTCAGCATAACCGGAAATGAAATTGAATATCCGCTGGGCATCGCGGCATAAAACCGGATCAGCGGTGAAATAAGCAAGATCGGTGTAAATCTTCGCTGTAATCGGATGATAATTTCCGGTGCCGTAATGAACGTATGATCTGAGAAGGTTGCCTTCCCGGCGCACAGCCAGCGACACCTTGCCGTGTGTTTTCCAGTCGATGAAGCCGAAAACCACCTGAACCCCCGCACGTTCCAGATCGCGCGCCCATTGTATGTTTGCTGCCTCGTCGAACCGGGCCTTCAACTCCACCAGCGCCGTTACTGATTTGCCAGCTTCCGCTGCGCGCTGGAGGGCGGCGACAATGGGGCTGTCCTTCGAGGTGCGGTAAAGGGTTTGCTTGATCGCCACGACATCGGGGTCATCGGCGGCCTGGCGGATGAACTGCACAACCACATCGAATGATTCATATGGATGGTGAACAACGAAGTCCTTTTCCCGGATTGCCGCAAAACAATTCCCGCCGTGATCGCGGATGCGCTCAGGAAAACGCGCATTGTAGGGGGTAAACTTAAGGTCCGGGCGCTCATCGAGAATAAGCCCGGCCACTTCGTCGTATCCAACGAAACCTTCGCAAACAACAATGGCATCGCTGTCCACATCCAGTTCTTCGGCCACGAACTCACGCAAATCGAGGGGCATGCTGGCTTCGATTTCAAGCCTGATAACAGTGCCGCGCCGGCGCCGCAAAAGGGCAGATTCGAAGAAACGCACCAGGTCTTCGGCCTCTTCTTCAACCTCAATATCGCTGTCGCGGATGACCCGGAAAACCCCTTCACCCAACACCTTGTAGCCGGGGAACAGCCGGGAGAAATGCATGAAAATGAGATGTTCGAGGCTCAGGAACCGGAAATGGCCTTCCTGGTCGCCCTTCTTGGCCGGCAGCCGGATGAAGCGCTCAAGCTTATGGGGAATGGGGATAAGCGCGTTCAGCATGCGCCCATCGGTGACACGCCTGAGGCGCAACGCAACCGTTGAAGCTGTATTGGGAATAAACGGGAACGGATGGGCCGGGTCGACCGCAAGCGGCGTCAACACGGGAAAAACCTGTCCCAGGAACCAATCCTTAGCCCATTCGGTATCTTCTTTGGTGAGATCGCCGGGCTCCAGAAGTTCGATACCGGCATCTGCAAGCAATTCGCGCAGCACTTTCCATTGCCTGTCTTGCTCGCGCATGAGCTCTGTGGCCATGGTGCGCACTTCGTGCACTTGCTGTGCCGGCGAGCGGCCATCTGCGCTCACAAAATCGCCACCGGCGCTTACCTGCGCCAAAAGGCCGGCAACGCGAACCATAAAGAATTCATCGAGATTGTTGCCGGAGATGGACAAGAACCGCAGGCGTTCAAGCAGAGGGTGGTTCGGGTTTTTGGCTTCTTCCAGCACCCGCATGTTGAATCCAAGCCACGAGATTTCGCGGTTGATAAATCTGTGCGGATTTCCAAATACCCACTCTTCCGTAGGGGCTTTTATTGCCTGGTCAATCGGTTTGACCGGATTAGATACGTCGATCGCCTGTTTTCTGACTTCTTCGTTCATGTCCAACCGTTGGTGTGCGTTACGTTACGGGAGAAGTCCTTCTACCCGGTGGTTTACGTCCTTTCCAGAGACCGGAACAGGTTGGCGATAAAAGTTCTGGATATCTCAGCTTTCTTCTTTAAGGCGCTGTTGTCAATCTCTGCAACGATGCGCTGGGCCGCCGCGCCGGAACGTTCCATGTGCTTCAGCATGTAGCTTATTGCAGCTTCATCCACCGCCAGTTGCCGGTCATCGAACAGTTTAACCAAAATCCCGCGCAAAAGGGTATCGTCAGGACTGTCAATGGTTACCAGCGGTGTCGCCGCCAGCCGGGTGGCAAGATCGGGCAGCGAAATGCCCCATAGGCTGGACGGCTCGCGCGATGTCATCAAAACATGGCCATTGTGCTCGCGGGCATAGTTCAACAGGTGGAACAATGCAGTCTCATCAAGCAGGGCGCCTTCACCAAGGTCTTCCACCACACAAGCACCGGTTCTGAGTATCTGGTGATACGCGGTCTTGACCAAATCATGGGGTGAATAAATCTGAGCATCGGCAATGGATGCGAAAACCGTCGCCAGATGACTTTTTCCGCTGCCCGGCGGGCCAGCAATAATGAGCGCGTGGTGGCGCCAGTTGGGCCAATGGTCAATTTCGTCTACTGCCGCTGCATTTGAAGGCGCCACAAGAAAATCATCGCGCCCCATGGCAGCGCGATGGGGCAGCTCCAACACAAGCTGTTCGCTTGGTAAAGGCTTATCGGTCTGCTGCGTCATTTTGATTTGCCACCTGCGGGCTTGCCCTTTTTGTCACTGTTGCCGGAACCCAGATAAAGCGGGCTTTCCAAATAGCGTGACAGGGCGAACCGGACCAGAACCCCAAGTGCCGCAGCAAGGGGCACAGCGATCAACATGCCGACAAAGCCAAAAAGCAGGCCGAACGCGAAAAGCGCGAACATGAGCCAAACCGGGTGCAGGCCAACGCTGCTGCCGACAAGCTTAGGAGACAGGAAGTTGCCTTCAATAAACTGACCTACAGCAAAAATGGCGGCAATGACCGCGACCATCACCCAATCTGGCCAAAACTGAACAAGGGCCGTTCCGATGGAGAACACGCCGCCGACAATGGCCCCGACATAAGGGATGAAGCTCAAAAGGCCAGCGCCGATACCGATGAGCAGGCCGAAGTTCAACCCAGCCAGGCTAAGACAGATTGCGTAGAAAAGACCAAGTGTCAGGCACACGGTTCCCTGGCCACGAATGAAGCCCGCCATCACATGATTGATTTCGGTTGCCAGCTCTCTGATCGTGTCGCGATGGTCGCGCGGCAGCCAGCTGTCGACCTTTTCAATCATATGGTCCCAGTCGTTTAGCATGTAGAACGCCACGATGGGGGTGATGATCAAGAGGGCGAACATGTTGACCAGCGCCATGCCGCCGGACCAGACCGATTTCAGTAACATCGCCGCCCACCCGGCTGCCTTGCCGGCAATATCAGAAAGTGGCCCTGAAATTTTTCCATCTTCAGTCTGGAACATGCCTTGAATCGATTCCGGCACGAAGCTTTTGAAAAGCGCTGCGAGTTTTTCTGCATATCCAGGCAGGTTTTCTGCAAAATGTCCCACCTGCTCGGCAAGGGTTGGAACAATCAGCACCATGATCAACACAAACAGGAGAATGAAAACGCCAATGATGGTCGAGGTTGCGGCAAGGCGTGGAATTTTGTGGCTTTCCAGCCAGTCTGCAATCGGGTCCAGAAAGTAGGCCAGCACGAGGCCGGCAACAAACGGCAGCAAGATATCGCGCAACAGGTACAGCGCGAGAAAGAACACGCCGAAAGATATGGCCCAGAACCAGATCTGTCTTTGGATGGTCATGGCATATTCTTCCTGGGCCCGTGAACTAATGCGTGTCGTCTGACTTTACAAAATTTCCGTTGCCGTTGGACATGTGAATGATCCATTGGCGCATATAGGCCGCGCCTGAGGCAATGGTCAAACTGCCCACCATAACGCCTCCGATGGTTATCAGCGGCTCAACATTCATGCCAAGACCAAGGGCGCCAAGAACCGTGCCGGCAAGCAGGATTTGACCAGCAGTATTTATTTTGCTGATCCACAGCGGTTTCATCTCAATGGGCTTGTCCAGTACCCATGAAAGGATAACCGCACCGACAATCATCACATCGCGGCTGACAACAATAATAACAAGCAGGGATGGAATGGTGCCAAGAAAGCCAAGAGCGAGATAGATGCTGACCAAAAGGAGCTTGTCGGCGAGCGGGTCAAGATAGGCGCCAAGGCGCGTGGTTTGGTTGAACCGCTTGGCGATGAACCCATCGACCCCATCGGATATTCCAGCAACAATGAACGCGGCAAATGCAAGGTGGAACTTGCCTGACACCATCAGCCAGATTGTAAAAGGCACAAGAATTATGCGGCCTATGGTTATGATGTTGGGCAGCGACAAACCGATCTCCTAATTTGCCCGCAGCCCGGGCTCGCTTGTGTTGTCATTGAGGTTGCAGAACCCAAGTTCCGCCGACTTGTTGAAGGGAAAATCCCGTTTGGTAGAGAGAGTTACGCAATTCGTTCAGGGAGCCGGCAAAAGCCACCGAAATCACCGCGCCGCGTGCAGACAGGGAATTGACGTCAATTCTGCCAACGCCGGTGGTGGCCTGAATGCGGCTGCGCATGATGTTCCATTCCGCCATGGAGCGCAACGGAACGGCAAGTTTGAGAACGTTCGCCGATGCAGTTTCTGAAGATTGGCGATACGTGACCAGGTTTTCGTTCTTCCACCTGTCCTGAACCGCAAGATTGAATGCCCTTGCTGCGGCAACGCCTGCGGTTTCCAGGTCTTCACCGGAGAAGGTCTGATCGTAGGCAACATTGCCAACAGGCGATGAGCCGAACATGACACCGCGCAGCGAGATGTCGGATTTTGGCTCAGCGGCGATGACGATGACCGAGGCTGCGCCATAACGGATACGCAATGCCTCAAGTTTGTTCCAGTTTCCGTTTACCGCATCAGCTGCGGTAATTGCAGCCTGGTCGGTTTCATCACCAACAGGCAAAATGGCCGGCACTAGCGCGTTTTTCAGATCAAGCGCGTCCCAGCCCATACGCCAGGGGTTTTCCTTGCCCCACATATCGGCGCCATCCGGGTCCAGCCACACCGGAATAAGAAGCACCGGCTCTGACTGCTGTTCTGCAAACCGGGCGCCATACTGGCTGAACAGCGATTTCGTCTTGTTTTGCAAAAAGCGGATAGACAGCTTGGCAATATATCGTTTCGGGGCGACGCGCTCTTCTTCGATACTCAGACCCGCCATCAACCTGCCGATTGTTTCCGGCTTGAGCTTTTTCAGTCTGGCTGAGGATTTCGTCGGCACCACGCGGTCAACAAGGCGGCGGAACGCGATAATCTGGGCCTCGCCGATGGCGATAACCTTGGCCTGCGGCGCGTTTTCAGCGGTAACGTCCACTTCAACACCGGAGACCGTCCAAACGTCGGCCAGCAGTTTTGGGGCGCCCGCACACATGAGAAATGCTGCGCAGGCAACCACGCACATATATCGGATGAGTCCCAGCCGGCTAAGGCAGAATTCCATCAAACGTCCTCATCACCCATAAACCCATTTGAACAGCGGCATATACTATCAGCAAGAAGCTGTCACGACCAAGTTGCCGCGTTGTCCTGTTCACAGTGATGCTTTAATGCTTGCTCGCGCGGCCAGGCGCAATCAAAAATGAGTCTTGCAGGAGAATTAAGGCGTAAATGAAAAACGGGAACGGTCTCACCTATAAGCATGCCGGGGTGGATATAGATGCCGGCAACGCGCTTGTTGACGCAATCAAGCCATTGGCCAAATCTACCACACGGGCCGGTGCGGAAAGCGCGCTTGGCGGCTTTGGCGGCCTTTTCGATCTGGCCGCCGCCGGGTTCAAAGATCCGGTACTGGTTGCGGCCAACGATGGCGTGGGAACCAAGCTGAAATTGGCCATAGAAACCGGCAAAAACGACTCAGTGGGAATTGATCTTGTTGCCATGTGCGTCAACGACCTGGTTGTGCAGGGCGCAGAGCCTTTGTTTTTTCTTGATTATTTTGCCACCGGGAAGCTGTCGGTTGATGAAGCAAGCGACGTGATTTCCGGGATTGCAGCGGGTTGCCGCATGGCCGGATGTGCGCTTATTGGTGGTGAAACCGCAGAAATGCCGGGCATGTACGCTGATGGAGACTATGACCTTGCAGGCTTTTCAGTTGGTGCGGCTGAGCGCGGCACCTTGCTGCCCGCCAGCAATGTTGCGCCAGGTGATGTTGTGCTCGGGCTGGCATCATCAGGTGCCCACTCCAACGGTTATTCGCTCATCAGGAAAGTGATTGAAGTTTCCGGCGCTGAATTGGACGAAAAAGCGCCCTTCGATGAAAGTGTAAGCCTCGCAGAGGCCCTTCTTGCACCCACACGCATTTACGTAAGGCCTTTGCTGGCGGCAATGCGCGAAACCGGCGGAGTTAAGGCGCTGGCCCACATTACCGGCGGTGGTATGAGTGAAAATATTCCGCGGGTGCTGCCAAAGGGCGCTGCGGCTTCTATCGAGCTTGATAAACTCTCAGTGCCACCGGTGTTCAGTTGGCTGTCACAAACCGGCGGTATTCCGGAAAGCGAAATGTTGCGTACATTTAACTGCGGTGTGGGTATGATTGTGGTGACGGAGCGGTCGAAGGCCGGGGCGGTTGCAGAGGTTTTGGAGCGGGAAGGGGAGAAAATGTTCGAGCTGGGCGCACTTGTTGAACAGGACGCAGCGCCAGTCGTCTATTCTGGCACCCTTGGGTTCGGTTCATGAGTAGAACACGAACTGCGGTTTTGATTTCCGGGCGCGGCTCGAATATGGCCGCGTTGATAGAGGCTGCTAAAAATCCCTCGTATCCGGCAGAAATCTCACTTGTGCTGTCAAATGATCCAGACGCAGCAGGGCTTGAACTTGCGCGCAAGGAAGGCATTATGGCAATCGGCATAAATCATGAGAATTTTGAAACCCGTGAGGAATTCGAAGATGCCCTGCAGAGGGAGCTGGAGGCTGCCGAAATAACGCTTGTCTGTTGCGCCGGTTTCATGCGGCTGATGACCGAGAGCTTTGTTGAAAAATGGCGCAACAGGATGATCAACATCCATCCATCTTTGCTGCCGGCTTACAAGGGCCTCGAAAGCCACACCCGCGTGTTGCGAGACGGGGTGCGGATTACCGGGTGCAGTGTGCACTACGTTCGCGCCGCGATGGATTCCGGGCCGATAATCATGCAGGCGGCAGTACCTGTTAGGAACAATGATACACCCGACAGCCTTGATGAACGGGTGTTGAAGGCCGAGCACATTATCTATCCGCAGGCATTGGCGCTGGTTGCCCGCGGACTTGTGCGGGTGGCAGGCGAAGAAGCCAAGTTCAGCAGCTCCGACAGGGAAAGCCCACCGCTTATCTCCCCGGCATCATAGCCGGGGTAGAAATTTTGCGATTGTGAAAGGTAAAGTCAGCCGGCGGCCAAAACTTTGATGACCGGCAGCACGGAGTAGGCCACTTGTGGCAACTCTGATGCTATCACCTTGATCAGCGCCACAAGAGCAATAGCCAGGCCCGCAGCAATCAAGATCAGCATGGTACGTCTGCTTTTATCGGAACTCGACATTTATTTAGCCTCTTTAACCACAGCCCAGTACGCGCGTTAGTCACTTCTGGATTTCATTTTTTCGGCGAATCACTTCAGTGCGCGAAACCTCAGCGTGCGGTTGGTTAGGTTTAGAAAAAGGCGGATTTGTGTCCTGTTTACTTCGGGTTACCTGACAAACGTCCATGCAACACATGTACCGTTCACGGTGTTCTTATGGTTCACGCGTGCCTGATCGAACGGCGTGCTGCGGTTGGGAAGGTGGAAAGTGAACTCTTCGCCTGAGCCCGAAACCCGGTAATTCACGGGAAGCCCGCCAGCCAACGCATAAGGTGTGGCATTGAAAATCTGGACGTAGCCCGGGGAGCCGTTTTCGCCCGCTGGCTGATAGGTGCAGGGGAGTTCAATTGTCTGGAACGGCAGGTTTCCGGGGATTTTCTGGGCATGATCTAATTCAAGCCCGATGGTTGCATGCGCAGGAACAACAGCAATCAATGTAAAAGCTGGAATAGCTGCAAGTACAAGTGTTCTCGCAATTGCCGCCGTGTTTCTGCTGGACTTGCTCAACTGGCTTAACATCGTTCTCATCCTTTACGGTCTTTCGACTAAAGTAGAATGATAAAGATTTAAGTCTGAGCAGTTGCTGATCAAGATGTTCACGAACCATTCATATTTCGTGATACGCATATGACGGATTTTTCATATTAATTTTCGGCAATGAAATGGGACGATTCGGCGAGATTCAGCCTTATGCAGCCTTGATCCAGATATGCACGTCATGGAACGTGCCACCGCCCACGGGGGCAGGAACATCTGCGCCCACCAGGGTATTGATGCCGCAACCATCTTCAAATGCGTTGTTCGGCCAGATGGATTCGGCAATCGTCACCCCTTCCAGAACCCCGTCATAGCTTCTTGCGTGCAGGCGCACTTCGCCCCGCTGGTTGCCGATGATGATCTTTTGACCATCGGAAAGGCCAAGACGGCTCATATCATCGGGGTGAATGAACAATTCCGGCCGGCCTTCCTTTTGTAGAGAGCTCGGGGTTTCGTTGAATGTTGAATTCAAGAAGCTGCGGGCAGGGGAGGTTGCCATCCTGAACGGGTGGGCATCATCAGTATCCTCGAGAACATCCCAATGATCAGGCATGGCTGGCATTGCAGCTGCATCGCCATAGTTTGTTACCTCGGGGCGGAAATAGGCCCCTTTCCAGTCTGGCGCGAACCTGAACTTGCCATCATCATGGCCAAAACCCGTTTGGTAGTGGGCTTTAGCGAAATCCGGCTGGGCGTCAATCCAGCGGTTCTTCTCAAGATTTTCCAACGTGCCCCAGCCGCTGGTCTGTAGGGTTTCGTCAATCAATTCGCGAGGCGACATGGCAAAACCGCGATGGTTGACATCGAGGCGCTCCGCAAGCCCGCAAAGGACATCATGGTTGGAACGGCATTCACCTGGCGCTTCAATCAGCTTGGGGCCAAGCAGAATGTGCTGGTGGCCGCCGCCCTGATAAAGGTCATCATGTTCAAGAAACATGGTGGCGGGCAAAACAATATCGGCCAGTTGCGCAGTTTCAGTCATGAACTGTTCGTGGACGCAGGTGAAAAGGTCGTCGCGCGCAAAACCACGCTTTACAAGGGTTTGCTCAGGCGCAACAGAAACCGGATTGGTGTTCTGGATGAAAATTGCGTTGACTGGCGGGCCGCCTTTGAGGGCATCGGTGTCACCCGTCAGCACACGGCCTATTTGCGACTGGTCCATCCAGCGGACATCGGGATCTTTCACGTCCAGCCCTTCAATAAGGGACTTGTTCCAGTGATAAATGGCCCCATTGGTGTGAAAAGCGCCGCCGCCAACATGCTGCCAGGCGCCTTTTACTGCTGCGATCGAGGTTACCGCATGCATATTCGCAGCGCCGTTGCGTTGGCGGGCAAAACCGTAACCCATACGGAAGAAGATTTTGTCGGTTGTGCCTATCGCCTTCGCGAACTCTTCGATTTCTTCAACCGAAAGCCCGGTGATTTCAGCTGCCCAGGCCGGCGTCTTGTCCTTCAGATGAGATTCGAAGCCGGACGGATCGTCGGTGAACTTCTGCATATATTCCCGGTCCGCATAACCGTCGCGGAACAGAATGTGCATCAGCGCGCAGGCAAGCGCCCCGTCTGTGCCAGGGCGCAGGATAAAGCCTTTATCGGCCTGTTTCATGGTCGATGTATTGTAGATATCGACACAGAATATCCGCGCTCCGCGTTCCTTTCGCGCGCGCGTTGCGTGGGTCATGACGTTGACTTGCGTGTGCACCGGATTGGTGCCCCAGATCACCACCAGATCAGATTGGGCCATCTCGCGCGGGTCTGCGCCGCGCAATTTGCCGGTGCCCGCAAAATAGCCCGCCCACGGTAAAGACACACAGAAAGTGTCGTACATGCCGGAATATTTCTTTGCATGGCGCAGCCGGTTAATGCCATCGCGCATCACAAGGCCCATGGTGCCAGCGTAATAATAGGGCCAGACGGTTTCCGCGCCGAGTTTCGATTCTGCGTTTGAAAAGGCCTCTGCAACTTCATCCAAAGCATCATCAAAGGAGATTTCCTGCCAGTCGCCGCTTCCCTTCTCGCCCTTGCGTTTCAGGGGCTTGGTGAGGCGGTCTGGGTGATGGATGCGTTCAGCGTAGCGGGCAACCTTGGCGCAAATTGCACCTGCCGTATAGCTGTTGTCCTTGGAGCCATAGACACGGCCAATGGTGCGCGGATCAATCACCTCCACATCAAGAGCGCATGTGGAAGGGCAATCATGAGGGCAGACCGAATGGCCCATGTGAATTTCTGGCTTGATGTTCATGGGCGCAACTCTAATGTAATTTCCCTGCGCATTGAATAGTAAGTTGGGAACTTTTCATTCGTGAAAACGCATTTCGACGTGGCGGTGGTTGGCGCCGGAGCTGTTGGGTGTGCTTGCGCCTTGTGGACGCAAGAAGCCGGCTTTGACGTTGTCCTAATCGATAAGTCAGAGCCGGGAGCTGGTGCTTCGTTCGGCAATGCAGGCATATTTTCCACATCTGGGTGCATTCCGGTGAACTCACCGGCTCTTTTCCGTGATTTGCCAAAGATGACCCTTCGAACAGACAGCCCGCTGTCCATAAACTGGTTTTATGCCATCACGCATCTGCCCTGGATGTTGCGGTTTTTGCGCCAGTGTACCCCTGAGCGGGTACGCCATATCAGCGAAAAACTTGCCCTCATTCTGGGCCATACCGAGGCAGGCATGATGCCGCTCATTGAGCGCGCCGGGGCGCAGGGCTTGCTGGATGAGGTGGCCCCGCTCTATCTCTACGGATCAGAACAGTCGTTCAACTCCGGCAAGGGCGGTATTGAGCGCCGGCGCGAGCTTGGCGTGCGCCTGGACATTCTGGATGAAGCTGAGGTGCGCGAGCTGGAGCCCCATATACGCGCACCGGTTTTCAAAGCCTTGAGGTTCACCGACAGCAGTTTTATCCGCAATCCTGGGGCACTTGTGAAGCGCCTGGCAGAGAAATTCAGCGCCGATGGCGGGACGATAATTGAAGGTTCCGTAGATGCATGCACGGCCAATGAAAACCTTGTTGCGATTGCAATCGGTGATGAAAAAACAATTATGTGCGAAAAGCTCATCCTCGCCGCCGGTGCCCATTCCACCAAGATAAAAGGCACAGGCGCAGAACATCTGCCGCTTGATACCGAACGCGGCTATCACATTGCCTACCACGGGCATCAGGACAAGCTTTCGCGCCCTGTTGGCTCGGCCGACGGCGGGTTTTATGCCTCGCCAATGGACACTGGTCTGCGGTTGGCGGGCACTGTTGAGATCGCGGGAACGGAAAATCCGCCCTCGCCAAAACGGCTTGCCTATTTGCAAGGATGGGCGGAGAAAATGTTTGGTGACATGGGCGAACCAGATGAAACCTGGCTCGGGTTCCGGCCCACAATGCCAGATTCTTTGCCTGTCATCGGTCCGGCAAAGAACAACCCCAACATTTTGCTTGCGTTCGGCCATCAGCACCTGGGGCTCACAATGTCCGGTATCACGGGCAGGGTGATTTCGGACCTTGTTCAAGGGCGCGCACCGAACTTTGATATTTCCTCATTTTCACCGGCGCGGTTTGAGTAATCTGCCTCACCGTTGGTGACATTCTGGTACTTGAGTGCGCGGGCCGAATAGACGAAGCTGCCGCGAAAATCTTGGTATGTTCCGGCAAAGGGGCGCGAAATGAAATCTCATGCAAGAGTGTGCATTGTTGGCGGTGGCGTTATGGGCGTCGGCCTGCTTTACCATCTGGCCGAAGAGGGCTGGGGTGATGATGTGGTGCTGGTTGAAAAGGGCGAGCTGACTTCCGGCTCAACCTGGCATGCCGCCGGGCAATGCCCGAACTTTGTCGGCTCACTGAGCCTTGCCCACATCCATCACTACGGCACACAGCTTTATCCAATCCTGGAGGAAAAGACCGGCCAGTCGGTTTCCTGGCATGGCTGCGGAGGTGTGCGCCTTGCACTGACGGACCGGGAGGTGGACTGGTTCAAGCATGTGGAAGGCATCGGCAAGATGGTCGGGTTTGACTGCGAAATCGTCGGCCCGAACGAAATCAAGAAGTACCACCCTTATCTGGACCCGTTTGGCGTTAAAGCCGGGTTTATCACCTTTCACGACGGGCATGTGGCGCCAGCTGATGTGACCATGGCCATGGCCGCCGGCGCCCGACAGATGGGGGCTGAAATCTACCGCCGCAACCGGGTGACGGATATCAATCTGCTGCCGTCGGGCGAATGGGAGGTGGTGACCGAAAGGGGAACCATCACCTGCGAGCATGTGGTCAATGCGGCAGGCTCTTATGCGGACATTGTCGGCTCCTGGACGGGCCACAATGTGCCCATCGCAAATATGCTGCACCACTATCTCATCACCGAGCCGGTGAAAGAGCTGGTGGACATGGAAAAAGAGCTGCCCGTGGTGCGCGACCCATATAGCCATTGCTATCTGCGCGAGGAGACGGACGGTATTCTCATCGGCCCCTATGAAACCGCTGGAGCGGTGACATGTTTCGATGAGGGCATTTCCTGGGACTTTGAGAACGAGCTGGTAACGCCGGAAGTTGACCGGCTTTTGCCTTGGCTTGAAAAGGCAACCGAACGGTTCCCGCTATTTGCTGAAGCTGGGCTTAAATCCGTCATTTCAGGGGCCATCACTCACACGCCGGATTCAAACTTCTTGCTGGGCAGGGCGCCCGGTGCGCCAAACTACTGGATGGCGAACGGGGCTTCCATTGGGATTTGCCAGGGCGGCGGTGCGGGCAAATACCTGGCCCAGCAAATGGTCCACGGCCAGGCTGAAATCAACATGCTGGAGTTTGACCCGCGCCGGTTCGGCGATTGGGCGACATTGGAATATGCCCGGATTACCTCAATCCACGACTACCAGAACATGTACACCTGCCTGGCGCCTGGCGAACAGCATGAGCCGGGCCGGCCGGTCCGCACTTCCTCGCTCTACGACAAGCTCAAGAGCGAAGGCGCCCAGTACCAGCTTGTTGCAGGCTGGGAGCGGCCGCGCTGGTTCGATAAAACGGGCAAGGGGGAAGACTATTCGTTCCGCCGTTCCAATTGGTTTGAACCGGTTGGTGAAGAATGCAAGGCGGTGCGCGAGCGGGTTGGTCTGATGGATTTATCGACCTTTGCCAAGTTTGACGTTTCCGGAGCCGATGCAGAAGCGTTGCTGAACCGGCTGTGCGCCAACAAGGTGCCGGCGAAACAGGGCGGTGTGGTTTTGGCGCACATTCTCACCGACGCCGGGTTCATCGATTCCGAAGTCACCATCACGCGGCTTGCCGATGACAGCTTCTATGTCCTTTCTGCAGCAACCGCAGAAGAGCATGATTTCTGGATTATCAAGAATGCCATTGGGCCAGATGAAGATGTCGCCATCACTAATGTTACCGAGGCCCGCGGAACGCTCGTTCTTTCCGGTCCCAAAGCGCGCGATGTGCTGGGCGCGGTCACAGATGCTGATTTGAGCAATGGGGCTTTCCGCTGGCTCACCGGCCAGACAATCACCGTCGCCGGCATTGAAGATGTGCGTGCGCTGCGGGTCTCTTACGTTGGTGAATTGGGCTGGGAACTGCACGCGCCCATGGACGGAATGCCGGCCATTTTCGATGCGCTGATGGCTGCCGGTGAACCCCACGGCATCGCGCTTTTTGGCACCTACGCCATGAACTCCTTACGCATGGAGAAAGCCTATCGCGGCTGGGGTTCTGAGCTCACAGAGGAAATCTCCATGATCGAGGCGGATATGGAGCGCTTCGTGAACCTTGATAAGGGGGACTTCCAGGGTAGGGCGGGAACTTTGAAGTCAAAACAGGAAGGCGCACGCATTCAGCTGGTCTATTGCGAGGTTGATGTGAAGGATGTGGATGCCGGCGGCAATGACCCGGTATTTGCCGGTGACAAGCTCATCGGGGTTTCAACGTCAGGCGCCTATGGCCATGCTGCCGGAAAGTCCCTGGCCTTTGCCTATGTGAAACCTGAGTTCACCAGCCCGGGCAGCACCTTTGAGATGGAAATATTGGGCGACCGGTGCCGGGCAACTGTTATCGAACAACCGGTTTACGACCCCTCCGACGAACGCCTAAGGGCCTAGAACCCGCTTCAGGCGTCAAGCGTCCCTTGCCTTAAGCAAAGAAAAAGGCGGCGGAACCAAATGGGTTCCGCCGCCATGTTTGTTTAGGCAATTGCTCGGGGTAGGGGAGCTTTTCGAACTCCCCTTTATCGCGCCCTACCAGGACAATTGTGTTCCGATTGTTGTTACTGTGGAACCGGATTTCACACCAAACGACAAGCCTGCATCCAGGGACCAATGGCTGGAAAGCCGGAACGCTGCAGATGCACCGATACCAACAGCCCCTTTATAGTGGCCAAGTGCGCCGCGGACAGCAAACCGCCGGTCACGCTCCACATAGGGCGCCTGGAGGGCAGCTGCCAAGGCTACACCTTCGTTGATCTCGTTGCGAAGATCTTTGAAGCCCTTGTCGACCTTTGCCTTCAAGGTTGGTGATACGCGTCTCGTGATTGTCCAGCACGTCGCCATGCTTCTGAAGCAATGCTGTATTGTTAGCAATGTTGCCTTCATTGACGGTCACCCTGGTGTCGAGATTGGCGATGTCAGTCTCGTTCTTGACGATGCGGGTGGTGTTGCTGTCCACTACGGAAGCTACTTGATAAAGCTGATGGCCATTTACCGCATCCGATGAGCCGGCTGCGACCCTTCCATCCGCAATCCCGGTTACCAGCCGGTTGCCCAGGTTTGCCTCGCCAGTGGCGTCGGTTCCAAGCTTCAATGTGACGTTGGTCCCGATAACCGTGCCGTTATAGGCTGACTTTGCATCCGCCGGGCTAAGGGTGGTAATGGAACCTGCACCCAGCGCAATGGCGTTTTCATGGGTGGCCTGCGCCCCTTGGCCGACGGCCGCGGAGTTTTCACCGCTAGCTTCGGATTTGTAGCCCATAGCCGTTGCGCCATTGGCCGTGGCTTGCGCACTATCGCCAACTGCTGTGGCTTCGGTGGCCGTGCCGAACCCTGCACCTTCACCGCAAGCAAACGATGTGGTCGCAGCTGCATCCATACAAGAGTTCTTCTGCAGGACTGCGATATCCGCCGCATTGGTTGCGATGTTTGTTTTGTTGGTCGCAATGGCACTCTCGTTCGTGGTTACCCGCGTATCGAGATCGGAAATGTCGGTGACATTTTTCGCAATGGCACCCTCATTTGTGGTCACCCGCGCGTCTAGGTTGGTAATCGCATTTTCGTTTGTGGTGATGCGGGTGGTGTTGCTCGTGATATTCGCTTTATTGGTCGCGATATCAGTTGCGTTATCCGCGATTTTGGTCGCGTTGCTCGCAATGTCGGTGGTATTTTTCGCGATATTGGTCTCGTTTGTGGTCACCCGCGTATCGAGATTGGCAATGTCGGTTGCATTTGTATCCACCTGGGTTGCCACTTGATAAAGCTGTGAGCCGTTGACTGCATCGGATGATGTCGCATCAATCCGGCCGTCGGCCACGCCTGTCACCAAACGGTTGCCCAAATTTGCTTCGCCTTTAGCGTCATTGTTTTCGGCAATTGTAAAGTTGGCGAAAACTGTGCCAGATCTCGGAAGCGCGTTTGCGGCGGCCGTTGGATCCAAAGTGATTGTTGAACCTGCGCCGAGTGCTACGGAATTCTCCGTTGCCGCATTAGCGCCTTCACCAATAGCAGTTGCATTGATGCCGGTAGCGATTGCACCACTACCGAATGCGTTGGAAGTAGCCGTTACCGCCGATGCCGCATTCAAAACCAAGGCCGCCGGCCTGGGCTCCAATGTCGCAACCATTTGCGGAGAGGGTGTCGACCACAGATGCCACTTGATAAAGCTGTGAGCCGTTTACCGCATCTGTCGAAGTGGCCGTGATCCGGCCATCGGCAACATTTGTCACCAGCCGCTCATTGCCTGCAGTGACGTCGATGGACTTGGTGGCCGCATTGTACTCAAGGCCATTGCCTGCCAGGCCGCCGCCAACAGAGGAAAGATCAACTTCCAATGCGCCGGTTGCCGCGTTCTGGGTGATGCCGGTGCCGGCCACATCAGCATTGATGTGTTTGGCCATCACCTTGTCATCCTGGAGGGTGATCTTGCCGGAGAACTCGCCGGTGGCCTTGTTGTAGGTGAAGGTCTCAGCGGCTGCATCGCCGGTGCCGTCAATGGCCACGGAGACATTGTCGCCAATGGTTGCCTGATCGATGCTGATGCCGGTGCCGTCCACCTTGAGGCCGCCGCCAGCAGCGGCTGCCGCATGAACGCCGGTACCGTCAACGGAGATGCCGTTGCCAGCCACAACCGCAACATCATCGCCGCTGGTGTCGATACCATCACCTGCAGTGACGTCGATGGCCTTGGTGGCCGCATTGTACTCAAGGCCATTGCCTGCCAGGCCGCCGCCGACCACAGCAGTGTCGACAAAGAGTTCGTTGGATCCGTTCACATTGATGGTTGAGCCATCAACATTGACATCGATCTTGCCGTCCGCGCCGACCGACAGGGCGCGGTCAACAAGCGCTGTGGCCAGGTTCGTCCGGTTGGTCAGATTACCGGTAATATTGGTCACAACGCCGCCGGTGAGGTTGGTGATGGCGGTGGTGTCGCCGGTGATCTTGTTGACAGTGTCCTGCGCGTTGATCTGAAGGCCGCCTCCGGCGCCGATCTCAACGCCGCCATTGGTCTCAAGCTTGGCCTGAACCTTGTCACTGACAATCTCAATGCCATCGCCCGCATTCACGTCAAGTTCACTGCCGTTCTGCACAAGGCCGTTGCCGTCAATGTTCGCGCTCGTATCGGTGTAATCAACTTTGATTGTGCCGTTGTCATTGATGATTGACGAGCCATCTAGTTCGGCGTGATTGAGATTGCCGTTTGCATCAATAACCGCGATTTTTCCGGTCGTTGTATTCTTCGTAGCTGTCGCGTGGGGAACGTTTACTGGCGTTGTGGCTGTGCCCAGCAGAATCTGATTTGCAAGCGTGGTTGCAGCGCCAAGGCCGATAGCGGTGGAACCTGCATGTGTGGATTTGGCGCCGGCGCCAATCGCCATGGCGTCTTTGGCGGTTACTTCAGCGCTAGCGCCGATGGCGGTTGCTCTGTCCGCTGAAGCGACGGTGTTTGCGCCAAGGGCGGTTGATTTATCTGCGGTGACGCTGCCACTGTTGGCGTCTAGGCCGATCGCCAGGTTGCCATCGCCGGTAATTCCAAAGCCCGCTCGAAAACCGATGCCGGCGTTTTCCTTGCCGGTGCTATTTTTTAATGCGCTGGTGCCGATGCCGACCGAATCTGTGGCGCCATTATTGTAAACCGTACCGTCAGCATGGGTGTTTGTGCCGGTGCCTTTTGCATCCCGCAAAGCGTCAAATCCGATGGCAACCAAACGGTCGTCCTTGGCCTTGTACCCGGATGTCATGCCAAAAAATGCTGAAGCATGGCCCTCGGATACACCACCTGCCCAATGGCAAAGGCCGCGAGGTCGTTGCCAACACTGAAAACGGCGGCATTGGGCCCTATAGCTGACTGGTTATCCCCCCAGGCGGCGCCGCCCGTCTGATAGCCGACATAAGATGAACCGTTTGGACCCCCGGCAGAGACGCAGTTTTGATTTCCGGTATACGGGTTGGGTCCGCCCGCATTATATCCCGCGCCCTGGCCAAGTGCGGTTACGAAATTGGATCCGCCCACACAGGGTGAGCCTATGCCGCCATTGTTAATGATCTGCGCATTTGCAGTGTCAACGGTGGTGAGTGCTGCGGCGCTGACGCTCAGCATCAAGGTTGTCAAATAAGGCGCGTAGCTGGCGGCAATTCCCTTGTACTTGGTGAGGCGCTCTCCGCGCTTGCAAACTTCCTTCAGATAGTTGGTGTTTCGATTTTCATTCTGTGTTTCGCTGGTCATAAAAAACACCTTTTAAAGTCATTTTTTTCAAATTTTTGCATGAGTAGGCGCGGTGCGATTTGGTCAGGTCGCCGCGGAATTCAGTCTGTGAGAGTTTTTTGGCTAGGAAGAAGCGTCCACTCAGCGTGTCGCCGAAAAATGATTTTTCAAGCGATGCGATAAATAAAGAAACGGTGAACCTGCAACAGAATTAACAATTCTGTAATTTTCATTAATTATCTGTGGGTTAGGAGTTGAATTTGTACTGCGTATGTGAGATTTTGCGGCCTTGTTAAGGTGTAACATTAAGTTTTGAAATAGTTTTTGAAACCTGCAACGCTATTGTTAATTTTGTTGCCATTTTGCAACCATTTCGCCCGTAGCGTCTTCTAGTTTTCCTGGGAATTTTGGCCGGATGAGCGTGTTTGCAACCGGTTTATTTCAAAGCGGTTGTGAGGAAGGCAATGAAATGAACATCATGGGCGAAATGCGTCTGTATGACGAACGCAACCAAAGGCTCTATATCAATTCCGACGAACGAAACCGGTTCATCAAGGCGGCTGAAAGCGCAGACCGATTCGCGCGCACGCTGTGCTTTACGCTGCTTTATACCGGGTGCCGCATTTCCGAAGCGCTGGAGCTTACAGCCGCCTAGGTGCAGCTGGATGGCCGCCTGATTTCACTGCGCAGCCTTAAGAAACGCGGCCGGGTGGTTTTCCGTGAAGTGCCCATTCCCGGCCATCTCACCGATATGCTTCAGCGCACGCACAATATTCGGGAAAATCAGCGGTGCTGGACACAGGCGAAAAACACGTTCTTGTGGTCGAACGAAGGTGCGCCCATGCACCGGGTAACAGCATACAGGTGCGTGAAACGGGTCATGTACGAGTTTGGAATTTCCGGGGCTCAGGCAACACCGAAAGGGTTGCGCCACGGCTATGGGGTGCACGCTATCCGCTCGGGCATTCAGCTGAACATGCTGCAGAAATGGATGGGCATGCGTCCATGACGACAACGGCCATTTACGCGAATGCTACCGGGCGCGAGGAACTGGATATTGCTGAGAAAATGTGGACGTAACCCAAAGAGCGCCGCTCACGCCAGCCAGGCTTTGAGCCGGTTCACGGCTTCTTGCATATCCGGTGTTGAACCTGCGAACGAAAAGCGCAAGAAACTGTTGCCGCGGGCATTGTCGAAGTCAGCGCCCGGGGTGGTGGCAACGCCGGTTTCGCGCAGCATCTTTTCGGCGAAGGCATAGCTGTCATTGGTGAACCGGCTGACATCTGCATATATGTAAAATGCACCATCAACTGGTGTGAATTCTGTAAACCCGGCCTTCGGCATTTCGTTCAGCAGCAATTCGCGGTTGCGTGCGTATACCGCCTTCAATGCCTCGGTTTCCTCAACAGCATCAAAAGCGGCAATAGCCGCGTGTTGGGAAAGGGTGGGGGAGGAAATGAAGATGCTCTGGGAAAGACACTCGACGGTGCGCAGGAGCCTTTCGGGCACCACCATCCAGCCAATGCGCCAACCGGTCATGCAGAAATATTTGGAGAAGGAATTGATGACAATTGCATCATCAGAAAATTGCAGTGCGCTGGCCTGCTTCATGCCAAATGTGAGGCCGTGGTAAATCTCATCTGAAATGAACCACAGGCCCGACTTGGCGCAAACATCGCACACCTGACGAAGGGCGTCTGGAGACAGCATGGTGCCAGTGGGATTATTGGGGCTGGCAATCAACACACCATCAATGTCACCAGCCATGGCTGCAATGTCTGCCGGGTCAGGCGCCCAGCGGCTTGATGGGCCGGTTTCTATCTCGACCATCTCCAGGCCAAGTGCGCTCAGAAGATTTTTATAGGCCGGATAGCCGGGCACCGGCAGCGCCAGACTGCCGCCAGCTTCAAACGCGGCAAGAAACGCCAGTACAAACCCGCCTGATGAACCCGTGGTGACAACAACACGTTCTGCGGGGACGTTCAGGTCGTATGTGTCTTTATAATGTTGTGCGATGCGCTCGCGCAGGGCCGGGATGCCCAACGCATTGGTATAGCCAATCCGATCAACATCCAATGTCTGCTTTGCAGCTTCGATTACCTTGCGCGGCGGGCGCGAGGAGGGCTGGCCCACTTCCATATGGATGACATCGCCGCCGGATGCTTCACGGGCATTGGCCTCGCGCAGCATATCCATGGCGATGAAAGGCTTGATAAGAGCGCTTCGGGCAGAAGATGAGGGCTGGTTCACCATTTTTGATCTTTTCGGCTGGAAGCCTTGGTCCGGTGGCAACTGAATAGCCAGTATGGACTCAATCAACTGTCAAATGATTGCGGCAAATGAAAGCACCGTAATGTTGGGAACAAAGTATGGCCGCATTTGGCGCAGATTCGTATACAATGGATCAGGCTAAGGTTCTGATCTAGGAATTGTCGGCATATTCAGGCCCGATGAAAGGCGTTTCATGAAACTTACTCTAAAAAGGGCGGGAACTGCATTGTTTGCAGCGGGCTTTTTGGCCGCGAGCATCATTACCCCTGTCAGTAAGGCTGAGGCGCAAGGCGGGCTTATTCGCGATGCTGAAATCGAAACGTTGCTGCGCGAGTATGTTGATCCGATATTCAAAGTCGCCGGCCTTACCCCGAATGCCGTGAAGGTATACATCATCAATGCTGATAGCCTGAACGCCTTTGTGGCCGGCGGCCAGCGGGTGTTTATCCATACAGGATTGCTCACCAGGGCAAAAACGCCGAACGAATTGAACGGCGTTCTGGCCCATGAAACCGGCCATATTGCCGGTGCTCACCTGGCGAAGATGGGTATTGCGATGGAACATGCCAGTACCCAGAGTATTTTGTCGATGCTGCTGGCGGCGGCAGCGGTTGCAGGCGGCGCAATGGCCGGCAACAATGCAATCGCCAGTTCCGGGCAGGGCATCATGGTTGGCGGCCAGGAAATGGCCAAACGTAATTTCCTCGCCTATGTGCGGGTTCAGGAAGCTTCCGCGGACCAGGCGGGCGCGAAATATCTCACCAAAACAAAGCAGTCGGTAAAAGGCATGCTCGATTTGTTTGGCCGTATGGCCAATCAGTCGCTCGCCTCATCGCTATATATCGACCCCTACTTGCGCTCCCACCCGTTCGAGCTTGAACGCATCCGCAATCTTGAGCGCATGGCCAAGAAAAGCCCCTACTACAACAAAAAGGACCCGCCCGCTCTTGTTGCACGCCACAAGCTCATGCAGGCGAAGCTGGTGGGGTATCTGACCCCAACCCAGGTGAAGAACAAGTATCCGGTTTCAGATAAATCCGTGCCGGCATATTATGCCCGCGCAATTGCTGCGTTCCGGTCGGGCAAAATGCAACAGGCCGTCGATGATTTGAATGTGCTGGTAAAAACCCAGCCGAAAAATCCCTACTTCTGGGAATTGGCAGGCGAAGCGCTGCTCAGCGCCGGGCAGATTGATCATTCAATCCGTGCCTATAAGCGGGCCATCAAATATGCGCCGAATGCCGGCCTCATTCGGGTTGGCTATGCCAAGGCGTTGATTGCGCAGGGAAATCCGGCATCGGCCAGATCGGCCCTGAAACAATTACACAAAGCCCAGCGCACTGAAGATAACGATCCAATGCTGCACCGGCACAAAGCCTCAGCCTATGCAAAACTTGGTGATATTCCTCGGGCGGATTTGTCCACGGCGGAGGCCTACCTGCGCGGCGGCAACATAAAACTGGCAAAGAAAAAAGCAGGCCAAGCCAAAAGGAAACTGAAAAAGGGCACGCCGCAATGGCGCCGCGCTGACGACATTTTGAAGATCACGCAATCAAAATCCTAGTATACCGGACACTCGAACAAACATGATGCGAAACTATCGCACGCAGGAGACCCCTGTGCCGCAATTCTTGATTGGAGCCAACGATTATGATCACCCCTAAATTTTCAAAGCTCACGAAATTTTTGATGGCCGGTTGCGCTGTGCTTTTTCTAACCACCGCTTCGCCCGTAGCGTTTTCAGAAGAGTTTTCAGAAAGTCAAAAAAAGGAAATCGGAGAGATTGTCCGCGAGTATCTTTTGAAGAATCCAACCATTATGCGTGAAGTTTTCAGTGAACTTGAGCGCATTGAGGCAGAAGAGCGCGAAAAGCTAGCCAAGGCAGGCATTCTGGAGAGCAAGGATGCTCTGTTCAGATCAAATCTTTCTTATGTTGCCGGAAATCCGGAAGGCGATGTGACCATGGTCGAGTTTTTCGATTATAACTGTGGATACTGCAAGCGCGCCTTTCCGGACGTTATGAAGTTAATTGATTCTGATCCAAACCTGCGGGTGGTGATAAAGGAATTCCCGATTTTGGGCGCTGGTTCGGTGTTCGCCGCACGCGCTGCGATTGCCTCTAAAAAGCAGGACAAGTATTGGGAATTTCATACAGCAATGATGAACGCCCGCGGTTCGCTGAACGAAAGCCGGGTGATTAATATTGCCAAGAAACTTGGCCTCGACGTCGACAAATTGCGTGAAGATATGGAAGCGGACGTAGTCCGGCAGGAGATTGCCGAAAGCCATACACTGGCGAACCGCATGGGAATTAATGGTACACCGGCATTTGTGATCGATGACAGACTCGTTCCCGGCGCGCTCGGATATGCGGAACTGCGCAAGCAAATATTTGAAGTGCGAGACGCCGGCGGCTGCAAAGTCTGCTAGGTTTCTCAAAGGTTTGGGTTGGGTTCTTACAAAGAACCGCTTTTACTGCACGCAAAAGGACCCTATAAGATTGATATTCGAATCGCTTGCGGCTGGCCGCAGGCGATTTGCTGCGCGCTCTTGTTGGCTGAATTTGCGGGTGCACAAAAAAGGGCGACGAAATTCATGGCAAAACCGGTTTACATATTGAACGGGCCTAATCTGAACCTATTGGGCACCCGCGAACCCGGCGTTTATGGAACGCACACGCTTGCAGACATTGAAAAGAACTGCGCAGCGCGGGCAAAAGCGCATGGGCTTGAGACGGTTTTTCGGCAAACGAATATCGAAGGCGAGCTTGTGAACTGGGTTCAAGAAGCTGCAGACGAGGCCTCCGGTATCGTTCTGAATGCTGCTGCATACACCCATACATCGGTAGCTTTGCATGACGCTTTGCGCTCGGCTGGAGTGCCGGCAATCGAAGTACATCTTTCAAATGTCTTCAAGCGGGAGGGATTTCGACATACAAGCTATGTTTCCACAGTCGCTGCAGGGGTCATTTGCGGACTCGGGCCAATAGGGTATGAATTGGCAATTGAGGCGTTGGCCGGCGGTGCTGGTAAGGATTAGTTAGAGAGTATTGTTTGGATGGCACGATCTCCAAAAAAAGAAAAAATTGATAAAGGCTTGATTCGCGATCTTGCCGAACTTTTGAACGAAACCGCGCTCACAGAAATTGAAATTGAACAAGAAGGTGTCCGGGTAAGGGTATCGCGCGCCGCTCAAGGGGTAAGCGTTGCCGCAGCGCCAGTCGCCGTGGCCGAAGCTCCGGCGCCTGCAGCTGCTGCACCGGCGCCAGAACCTGCCCCAGCCGCCGCGAGTGATGAAATCCCCGCCAACGCCCTTACATCGCCGATGGTTGGAACAGCCTATCTTGCGCCAGCGCCTGGGGCTGATCCGTTCGTCAAGGTTGGCGATACTGTTTCACAGGGCCAAACGCTGATGATCATTGAGGCGATGAAGACCATGAACCAGATTCCATCACCGGCGTCGGGTAAGGTGACGGGCATCCTCGTGGAGAGTGGTCAGCCGGTGGAGTTTGGCGAGCCACTTATGGTCATCGAATAAAGGCGCCGTTCCCATGTTTGATAAGGTGCTCATTGCAAACCGCGGAGAGATTGCGCTTCGCATTCAACGCGCTTGTCGCGAACTCGGTATTGCTACCGTGGCAGTGCATTCAACCGCCGACGAAAACGCCATGCATGTGCGCCTGGCCGATGAAAGCGTGTGCATTGGCCCGCCACCCGCCGGGGAGAGTTATCTGAACATTCCCGCATTGATTTCCGCGTGCGAGATTACCGGTGCCGATGCTGTGCACCCCGGTTATGGATTTTTGTCGGAGAATGCTCGATTTGCCGACATACTGGCCGACCACGACGTCGTGTTTATAGGGCCTACGGCTGACCATATCCGCACGATGGGCGACAAGATTGAGGCCAAACGGACGGTTGATTCCCTTGGCATTCCGGTTGTGCCGGGTTCTGAAGGCGGTGTGAGCGAACTTGAGGAAGCACGGAAAATTGCCGAGGAGATTGGTTTTCCGGTGCTGATCAAGGCAGCTTCCGGCGGTGGTGGCCGCGGCATGATGATTGCCCGCAGCGACGACGAACTCGAAACCGCTCTGCAAACCTCCAGCGCCGAGGCGAAAGCTGCCTTCGGCGATGGCACGGTGTACATTGAAAAGTTTCTCGGCAAGCCGCGCCACATCGAAATTCAGGTGCTCTCAGACGGCCAGGGCAATGCGGTTCACCTTGGTGAGCGCGATTGTTCGCTGCAGCGCCGCCACCAGAAAGTCTGGGAAGAAGCACTGTCGCCGGCCCTCAACTCCGAGCAACGTGAAACAATCGGTGGAACGGTGGCCAAAGCCATTGCGGAAATGGGATACCGGGGCGTTGGCACGGTGGAGTTCCTCTATGAAGATGGCGGGTTCTACTTCATTGAAATGAACACCCGCCTGCAGGTGGAACATCCCATTACCGAAATGATCACCGGCCTTGATCTGGTGCAAGAACAAATCCGTGTAGCAGCCGGTGCACAGCTTGCGCTGAAGCAGGAAGATATTGTCTTCCACGGACATGCTATCGAATGCCGGATCAATGCGGAGAACGCTGAAACATTCGTGCCGTCACCGGGCAAAGTGGTCTCGCTTCACCAGCCAGGCGGGCTCGGTGTGCGCGTGGATTCGGCCATTTACCAGGGCTATTCTATCCCGCCATATTATGACAGCCTGATCGGCAAGCTCATCGTTTCCGGCAACAGCCGGCAGGAATGCCTGATGCGTCTCAAGAGGGCGCTGGGTGAGTATGTGATCGAAGGTGTGGACACCACAATTCCGCTTTTCCAGAAACTGGTAGCGGAGCCGGATATCCTGAACGGTAACTATGACATCCATTGGCTGGAAAACTACCTTGCTGGAACAAGTGGCGGATAGACTTGAACGAACCGGTGAGCGGGGTAAAATCTGCTAACCGTTAAGCAAACAAGCCGGTTCCATGTCGACGATTACGCCGCAAATCCTGTTACAGGCCTATACCGCCGGGATATTTCCCATGGCGGAAAGCGCAGATGATAGTGCGCTCTATTGGATAGATCCCGACAAGCGCGGTGTTTTCCCGTTTGAGAAATTCCATGTTTCGCGGCGCTTACGGCGCAGTATCCGCCAGGAACCGTTCTCAATCCGGATCAATACCGATTTTGAAGGGGTGATTGAGGCGTGCGGAAAATGCCAGGTCGGGCGCACGACAACATGGATCAATTCGCGCATTCGCGCCCTTTACGGGCAGCTCTTCCGAATGGGCTTTTGCCACACTGTAGAATGCTGGAAAGACGGGGAGTTGGTAGGCGGGCTCTATGGGGTTCATATCGGCGGGGCGTTTTTTGGGGAAAGCATGTTCTCTGCCCACACCGATGCCTCGAAAATCGCGCTGGTATATCTGGTTGCGCGCCTTAAAGCGGGTGGCTTTACCCTGTTGGACACCCAGTTTATCACTCCGCACCTGTCATCCATGGGGGCGTGCGAAATCGACCGCGAAGACTATCACGAGCTGCTCGAAAAGGCGCTGCAGGTTGAGGGAAATTTTCAGTTGCTGCCGCTTGATGTGGAGCCTGAAGAAGTGCTGCAGTTGGTGAGCCAGACATCGTAAACTGCATGTTCCACCGCGTTCAATCCGGGGCTTGAGGCGAACATCCAGCCGGAGAAAATCTTGCGGATTTTCCCATTGAGCTGAACTTCATCGATAACCACAAACGATGTGGTTTCAGGCGTTTCGGTCGGCGGGCGCGTGTAGCAGACTTTCGGTGTAATCCGCAAAAGGCCAAACTGCTTTGTGGCGTTTACCGGCACTTCGAATGTTGTGATGGTGGCTGTGATTTTGTCGAGCCCGGCAAAAACGGCAATTGGATTTTCGATGTTTTCACCGCGTACGGGCGCCGCGAAAACTACCAGGGTAGCAACAATCGGAAAGAGCCGCCTAATCACGATGGGCCTCCACCCGCAAGCGCACATAATCTGCCGTCCAGTTGCCGCGATCATCACACAATGACGGGGCAAGCAAAGCCGTCACCTCATCAAGAATCGCATCGGCGTCAGCGCCAAATTGTGTGAAAAACGGTGTGCGGAAAGTTTTCAGCCAGGCCTTCATGCCGGATGGAATAGGTGTTGGCCGTGGAAACAGCCCGATTTGCCTGACGTGAAAACCGTGGGCTTCAAGCTTCTCGCGATATTCATCAGGTGTTGGGAAATACCAGGGAGAGGTTATTGCGGCATCCCCGCCACGCTGCTTTTCAACGGCCCGCATCGCAGTGATGATCGCTGCAACATTGCCATGCCCGCCAAATTCAGCAACAAACCGGCCGCCAGGTTTTAGAGCCCGGTGGACGCCCTTTATCACAGCATCCGGGTTCAGCATCCAATGAAGAGCCGCATTCGAGAACACCGCATCAAATTCACTATCAAATTCAAGAGCATGAGCGTCGAGAAAGTGAACATCAAGGCCGCGATCTTTCGCAGCCGCCAGCATGTGCTCGGAACTGTCTATGCCGGTGACTCGGGCGCCTGTTGCAGCGATTTGTTCAGTAACAGCGCCATCTCCACACCCGATATCGAGTATGGTTTCGCCAGGTTGCGGGGCCAGCCATGAAAAAACACCACCTGCCAGATCCGAAACAAAACGGGCGTTTTGGTCGTAATCATCTGCCGCCCACTTCTGGTCGCTGGCGGGTATTTTCTCAGCTTCTGTCACAATTTGGCGGGGTGCTATTTGTTCATAAATTCACTGATCAACCCAAACAGGTCAATTGACCCTTGGGTATTTTCAATCTTGTCGCCGTCTTTCAGGATCTTGTCGCTGCCGCCCACTTCCAGCGCAACAAATGTGGCGCCGAGCAATCCCTCTGAGGTGATTTTTGCTGTGGTGTCGTCGGGAAGCACCAGGCCGCGCTGAACAGTCAACGTCAAAACAGCCTGATAAGTTTCATAATCAAGGGTCTGGTCAACAATAGTGCCAACCTTCACACCGGAAAGGCGCACATCAGTGCCAGCCGATACGCCGGCTGCGTTTTCAAATGCTGCAGAAAGCCGGTACCCATCTGAACCCTTGCCAATCTCAGCGGTTGAATAGACAAACGAAAAGAACAAAATCGCGATGGCAATTACCGCGGCGCCGACAATGGTTTCAACAGCACTGTTTTTCATCGCTTGTCTCCTTGCGCAGTTGCGGGCGCTCTAGCTGGCTGCCGAAAAGCTATTCTGGCGACCAGGCTTCATAGTCCTTCTTGGCAGGTGCCGGGTTCGGGTTAAACAGGCTTCCAACAGGCCGGTAGGCGCCGGCTGTCCCGGTGAGGTTCTTCTGGTGGGGCTTTTCCCATTCATGCGGCGTGTAGGCCTCATCTACGGGTGTTTCGTCGGTGCGGTGGTGTATCCAGCCGTGCCAGCCAGCCGGAATCGCCGAAGGCTCTGCCAAACCGTTGTAAATCACCCAGCGGCGCTCTGCGATTGAGGAGGGAATTTTAGACGGTGCGCGATAATAGACATTGCCGAACTCATCCTCGCCAACCCGTTCGCCCTTGCGCCAGGTGAAAAAGCGCGTGCCCATGGTCTGGCCGTTCCACCAGGTAAAGAATTCCGTCAGAAACCTCATCATCGCCTATGCTCACGTGTTAGGGAGCCGGATGGCCCTTAATTCGGTGTTTGGCGGAATATGGCGCAAGGCTCGGTCCGGGTCCAGAACTATTGCTGTTATGTTTGCGCGCACCGTATCTTGCATCTGGCCCAAAATCACCAGCAGGCCTATTGCACATCTTCCAACTGTTCGCGGCTGCGCCCTTCCACCCGGTGGGCGAGGGATGATTCCAGAAAACTGTCCAAATCTCCATCCAGCACCGCAGATGGATTGGTGCTTTCATGGCCTGTACGCAGGTCTTTCACCAGCTGATAGGGCTGCAGCACATATGATCTGATTTGGTGTCCCCAGCCAATTTCCGTCTTCTGGGCAGCTTCCGCCTGTGCTTCTTCTTCACGGCGCTGAAGCTCGGCTTCGTAAAGCCTGGCGCGGAGCATGTTCCATGCGGTGGCCCGGTTCTTGTGCTGGGAGCGCTCATTTTGGCACTGAACAACAATCCCCGTTGGAATGTGGGTGATACGCACCGCCGAATCAGTGGTGTTCACATGCTGGCCACCAGCGCCCGATGCGCGATAGGTATCAATGCGGCAGTCGCCTTCGTTGATTTCAATATTGATTGTGTCATCAACAACCGGAAAAACCCCGACCGATGCAAACGAAGTGTGCCGGCGGGCGTTGGAATCAAACGGGGAAATGCGCACCAGCCTGTGAACTCCCGATTCGGTCTTCATCCAGCCATAGGCGTTCTGGCCTTTGATTTGCAGCGTTGCTGATTTAAGGCCGGCCTCTTCACCGGCCTGCACTTCCATAACTTCCAGCTTATAGCCCTTGGCCTCCGCCCAGCGCGAATACATGCGGGTGAGCATTTGCGTCCAGTCCTGGCTTTCCGTGCCGCCTGCGCCGGAGTGAATTTCGACAAAGCAATCATTTTTGTCGGCCTCGCCGGAAAGCAAGGTTTCAAGCTGCTTCTTGGCTGCTTCCTTGGCAAGCCGGGCGATGGTTTTCTCTGCATCGGCAACGATTTCCCTGTCGCCTTCAGCCTCACCAAGTTCAATCAACTCAACACTGTCATTGAGCCCTGATTCCATGTCGGAATAGGAGCTGATGGCCGCATCAAGCTCTTGGCGGCTTTGCATGACCTGGCGGGCCTCTTCCGGATCGTTCCAGAGGTCCGGGTCTTCAACCCGGGCATTTAGTTCGTGCAATCTTTCCTGGGCTGTATCCCAGTCAAAGATGCCTCCTCAGCAGTTCCAACGACTGCTTGATTTCATCAACCTGTGCCAGCGTTTCCGCACGCATTTTTTTGTCTTTCCCAAATCTGTCCACCCGTAAAAGTTACGGGGGGCAATGTTGTTGTGTTTTAAGGATCAAATAGGCCGGGAAGAAGCTTTAGTAAAGCCCTCCGGTGCCGGTTGAAAGCCCGCCATCGCGTTCGGTGCTTTCGGCCTGTTCAGAAACCCCGCCAGTGGGCACAAATCCGGTTTCACCAGAACCAATCACAACATAGCTTTCAGGCGGCTCTTCGCCGGGCTTGAACGCCTCAAGGATGACATCGCCAGCGCCATAAGGGGCGCGCTTGCCGGTTTTCGGGTTGATCGGAATGAGCTGAACGCCGGCCGGCACCCGGAAAGGGGTTGCCGGTTCGTCTTTAAGGGCCATTTTCATGAAGTCGGCAAAAACGGGAGCAGCCAGCGCACCGCCCGTTGAGCCCCGGCCCATGGGTTTCGGGTTGTCATAACCAATATAAACGCCCACCGCGAGGTCAGGCGAAAAGCCCACAAACCAGGCATCGCGTTCGTCGTTTGTTGTGCCGGTTTTGCCAGCAAGTGGGCGGTATTCGCCTTCAAACGCGCGCTTGGCGGTGCCGCGCTGCACCACGCCTTCGAGCATGGATGTCATCTGATAGGCGGTGTAGGGGTTGATAACCGGCTCGCGCACATCGGCAAGAACAGGTTCTGGCTGATCGTCCCAGGTGTTCGGGTTGCACTTCTCGCACACTCTTTTGTCGTGGCGGTAAACGGTCTGGCCCCAACGGTCCTGAATGCGATCGATCAGGGTAGGGGTGATTTTCTTGCCGCCATTTACAAGCATCGCAAAAGCCGCCGTCATCCGCAACAAGGTTGTTTCGCCAGCCCCCAGCGACATGGAAAGAACCGGCAGCAGATCGTCATAGATGCCGAACCGGCGGGCGTGGGCCTTGATTTTGTCCATGCCCATATCCTGGGCAAGGCGCACGGTCATGACATTGCGAGAAAGCTCAATGCCGCGCCGCAAGGTTGAGGGGCCGTAATATTTGCCCGAGTAGTTCTTTGGCTTCCAAACTTCACCGCTTTGCTGGGTAATGGAAATCGGGGCATCCATGACAACCGAGGCCGGTGTGTAGCCATTATCAAGTGCTGTTGCATAAACGAACGGCTTGAACGATGAGCCCGGCTGGCGCATGGCCTGTACCACCCGGTTGAATTGGCTCTTTGCGTAGGAAAACCCGCCGACAAGCGCCAGTACGCGTCCGGTATGTGGGTTAAGCGCCACCAGGCCGCCTTCTGCATCCGGCACCTGCATCAGATGCCATTCAGTGCCGCCTGCGCCAGGGGCGGCATAAACCACATCTCCCGGGTTCAAAACCTGAGTGGCCGATTCAATTTCCTTGCCCAGGGACACGCGGGAATCACCTGATGAACGGACTTGCGTGCGGGCCCAGGCGAGATTGGCAAGCGGTATGGTGGCAGTTTTGATGTCGGAAGACATCTTGCCGTCTTTCTGCTTGTCAGGATGTATGCCGATTTTTGCCTCTTCATCGGTAACTTCCAGAACCGCAACCAGGCGCCAGGGAGAAAGGTCGCGAAGTTCCTTGAGCTCAAAAAGGCGCGTGGCCCATTTGCCATCAGTCACCTCAATCCGTTTGATGGGGCCGCGATAGCCACGTTTGCGGTCGAACTTGATAAGCCCGCGCTGGAATGCCT
>JBPCVY010000093.1:0-13986 GCA_051010055.1 Hyphomicrobiales bacterium
GCTGGGTGGCCGCAATTACCTTGGCCATAGTGAACGTCTTGCCCGAACCGGTAACCCCCAGCAGAACCTGGTCGCGCTCATGGGTTCCCACACCTTCAACAAGCTCTGAAATCGCCACGGGCTGGTCACCCGCCGGCTCATATTCCGACACGATTTTGAGCGTCTGGCCCCCTGCCATCTTTTCTGGTCGTTCCGGCCGGTGGGGCACAAAGTTTTCCGGCACTGGCAAATCGGCAAGTTCAGGCCGCAAGGGGCCAAGGCCGCCGGCCGGCATTGCCGCAGATGGGTCAGGGCGCAGCCGAGCCGCTGGCGCTTCTGAGAAGCCTTCTGGTGGGGTGTTCGCCATGGCATCAATATAAACTTGCCGGCAGCGGATGGAAGTGGGCGAAAGCTCAAAAATGTCAGGAGTGATTGCGACTTTCAATCGCGGTATGTGCATGCTGGGCATTTACGGCGCGCCTATTATGCCGTACATCGGATTGAGCGGGAAACTCCTGCAATGAAACGTGCTGGGAAATCACGATGATGGCGGCGAAGGCGGTAAGCGGCTTTGTGAAGAAATTCGCGTTGGGCAGCGCTCTGCTGGCGTGCACGTTTTCCCCTTCCAATGGCGCAGAAGAAATCGGCGCCACCCGCAAAGTCATCAATCTGGTTTCCGGCTCATTACCTGGGCTTCAGCGCACCCTGGACAGGGGAGATCCAGTTTTTCAGGATGAGCGCATCAGCGCCGCTGCGAATTCTTCTGCACAAATGGTGTTTAAAGACGGCACGCGCCTGGCAGTAGGTTCCAGCGCGTCTGTTGTGCTCGACAGGTTTGTCTATACCGGCGCTGGCGGCTCCGGCACCCTGGTGCTGAACGCGGCGCAAGGGGCGTTCCGGTTCGTCACCGGCAAAATGCCCTCGCGCAACTACAAGATTGTCACGCCCGCTTCCACCATTGGCGTCCGCGGCACCATGTTCGATGTGTTCGTTGGGGCCATCGGCGAGACAATTGTTGTGCTATTGCGCGGTGAAACTGATGTGTGTAACCGGGCCAACCAATGCCGCACTTTGCGCAATCACTGCGAAGCCGTGCGGGTGGAACCGACCGGGCAAATGACAATGGGACGTGGCCTTTCAGGCCAGGTGCTCGGCGGCAATGCTGCTGACAGCGTTGCCCCGTTCATGTACTCCCAGGGTTCTCTGGTGCGCTCGCTGCAAGCGCCGGAGCACACCATCAAAACATGCCTTGGCGCGTCGTTCGGCAATCCGGGCGGGGCAGACAGGGAAGGGTTTGACGCCCCCAACGCGCCAAACCGTCCTGAACCATCGCCGCGCCCTGAGCTGAAAGACGACATCAACAACGGTAATTTCAACGACAATTTCTAAGCCGCGCGTTTGCCAGCCAGCACCGTTGTTCCAGAATTTACACTTGATTAACCATAAACGCGCACTGTCGGCGCACATGATTGCCTTTGCTGGGAGAAGCTCATGACGAATGCAATTGCCGCTGCCGCAGCGCGCACCGACGGGCGCGAACGAGTTTCAGATATTGGCCGGCGAATTGAACGTATGGAAATGAATTGTTTCCGGCGCAGGCGCACGGCATATGGTTGCTGGCTTTATGGATTGCCAGTGACACCCACGCGCCACCGCCGCTGGGAAAACCCAAACAGTTGATCGAAAGTGTTCGTTAGCGCTTGCGCTGCCGTTTGTTGCCGGCAGATGCTGATTCAGCAAGATGGTTCATGAACGCCCAGGAAAGCGCTGCGGTTACGCAAAACAACGCTGCAACAAGCACAATTGCAACCACATTGCTGTCTGCCGGCAAGCCAGCATTGTAAGCGGCTGAATAGGCAGATTTGTTAAACGAAGTAAGGCCCAAAGTTGCCACTGTTCCAGCGCCTGCAAGCCCTGCAAGTGCATACCGCATTCTGGTCAGTGCCGCAGATTTTGCTTTTTTTGTTTTACGCATTGCGTTCCGTCCCGATTCCAATTTCTTTCGTTAACGCAAATGACCACGCAAAACGGGCAGCATGTTTGCGGAAATAAGAAAATTTGATGGCGAAAGAAGTTAGCCCGTTCTTGGTAAAGAATTGGTTGCAGCGGCCGGGCGCGCGCAGTTCAGCAAATCAGTTTTTGATGCTGTACGCCTTCAGGAAGGTCGAAATCGTGTTGTCGATAATTTCCTGCATCTCGGTTTCGGAAACCAAATCGCCGGAAAAAACCACCGGCCAAAAGGCGCGTGACTTAATCAGAGCCAGAAACTGGTCAGCGGCAACTTCTTCATCAGGCGCCTTAATCATGCCCGCCTCATGGGCCTCAGCAAAAAACTTGTTGAACACTGAGAGTTTTTCCATGCGTGCGTTCATTGCCGCTGCCAGTTCCCGGTCACGGGTGATCTCGCCCATTACCAGGCGGGCAAGTTTCATAAATGAAGCTGAAGTGAGAAGGCGCCCTTCAACCCATGCAATGTCGTTGAGCTGTTTTTCAATGGGAACATCTTTCCGGAACATCACATCATCGAGGGCGGTACCGATTTCGTCGGTCATTAGCTCCAGGATTGCCTTGAACAGGGCTTCCTTGCTTTCGAAGTGATTATAGACCGTGCGTTTGGAGACATTCGCCCGTTCGGCAACCCGGTCCATGCTGGCGCCGGCAAAGCCAAGTTCCTGAAACTCGCTCACAGCGGCGTGGATAATCTGCATTTGTTTTTTTGCCGTAACACTCATTCTAAAGGGAGGCCTTCCGGTGACAAAATCGTGATCGGGATTCGTGAGGTTAAAAGTAAACTTGTTCGTTTACTTTTGCAAATAAACGTGTAAACTACACTGTATAGTTTACCTTCCCTTCTTGAAAATATGCCACAGGGAGATCCTAGCATCATGGCATTTGATCTTAACGTAAACGGTAAGAAACGCACTGTGGATGCGGAAGAAGGCACACCCCTGTTGTGGGTGTTGCGTGATGAACTCGGCATGACAGGAACAAAATTTGGCTGCGGTGTTGCTTCCTGCGGGGCCTGCACCGTGCACCTTAACGGAGAGCCGGTGCGCTCATGCCAGACAATGGTTGAAGATGTATCCGATGGTGAGATTGTCACCATCGAAGGGGCTGAAGGCCGCCACGCAGAGGTGGTGCGTTCGGCCTGGCACGAACTGGATGTGGTGCAGTGTGGATACTGCCAGTCAGGTCAGATTATGTCGGCGATCGCGCTGCTTAATGAAAACCCAACGCCGTCCGATGGTGACATCGATGCGTTTATGAGCGGCAATGCCTGCCGCTGCGCAACCTATCACCGTATTCGTGCTGCCGTTCACCTGGCGGCCAATAAGATGGAGGGCTGATCAATGACCTTGCAATCATCCCGCAGAAGTTTCCTTAAGGGCGCATCGGCCGCCGGCGTTGCCCTTGTCATCGGCTTTAAAACCAACGGCGTGCTTGCTGCAGCGAAAGCGGAAACGGCTAGTTTCAATCCTTTCGTGAAAATCCTGCCCGATGGCACGGTTTCAGTCGTCATCAAGCATTTTGAGATGGGCCAGGGCACCACGACAGGGCTTGCCACACTGGTGGCCGAAGAACTTGATGCCGACTGGAACAAGGTAACTTTCGAGTTTGCCCCGGCAGATGTCAAACGCTACGCAAACCTGTTCTTCAAAGTCCAAGGCACCGGTGGTTCTACCGCAATTGCCAATTCCTTTATGCAGTACCGCCAGGCTGGCGCCGCAGCGCGCGCTATGCTGGTCGAGGCAGCGGCGAAAAAATGGGGCATAGACGCAACCGCAATCACCGTGGAAAATGGTGTTCTGAAAGCCGCGGGGAAAATGGCCGGCTTTGGTGAAATGGCCGTTGAAGCGGCAAAACTGAAAGCACCCGCCGAGCCGTCAGTAAAAGACCCCAAAGACTTCAAGCTCATCGGCCGGGTAACACTGCCGCGCAAGGACAGTCCCGCAAAGACAGATGGCACCGCCATGTTTGCCATGGATGTGAAGGTTCCGGGAATGGTGCATGTGGTGATTTTGAGGGCGCCGAAGTTTGGCGGCATGTTGAAATCATTCGAAGCGGCAGAAGCCAAGAAAATCAAAGGCTTTGTGAATTCCAAAGCGCTGCCGAACAAAGCTGGCGTGGCGGTTTATGCAAAGTCTACCTGGGCGGCAATTCAGGCCCGCGAGGCGCTGGCGGCTGAATGGGATTTCTCAAAAGCTGAAACGCGTTCCAGCGATGAAATGGCAGCTGAGTACCTCGGTCTGCTTGACAAGCCCCAATACCAGGCGCGCAAGGGCGCGGACGCCGCCGCCGTTGCAAAGGTGGTTTCAGAAGCTGCAAAGACAGTTGAGGCCGAGTTCGTCTTCCCGTTCCTTGCCCATGCGCCCATGGAGCCGCTGAACTGCGTCATCGAGCCGACGGAAAATGGCGTGCGGGTGCATGATGGTTGCCAGTTTCCAACACTCACCCAGCCAACTGTTGCCGCCATTTTGCAGCTGAAGCCCGAGCAGGTTGAAATCAACACGGTGCTTGCAGGCGGCTCATTCGGGCGGCGCGCAACCCCTGTGTCGGATTATCATGCCGAGGCAGCGATGGCGTATGCCCTATTGGGTGGCAAAACGCCAGTGAAGGCCATCTGGACGAGAGAGGATGATCTGGCCGGTGGTTTTTACCGGCCCATGGCCGCTCACCGGGTGAAGGTGGGTTTTGATGAGGCCGGCACAATCCTTGGCTGGGACCATCAAATTGTCGCCAAGCCTATTTTGAAAGGTACGGCGTTTGAGAGTTTTGCGGTGAAGGATGGTGTGGACCATGCATCAGTGGAGGGCACCGAAGACACAGATTATGCGCTTCCGCAAATGTCTGTCGGGCTTTCCGATGCACAATCACCAGTTCCCGTTTTGTGGTGGCGCTCGGTTGGCCATACCCACACGGCCTATGTCATGGAAACCGTGCTCGACATGGCCGCAGAAGCTGCTGGCAAGGATCCGTTTGCGTTGCGGCTGGAATTGCTGGCAGGTGATGATGTGCACCGCAAGCGCCTGACAGGCGTGCTTAAACTTGCTGCTGAAAAGGCTGGCTGGGGCACATCTGTTCCAAAGGGACATGGCCGCGGGATTGCCGTGCACAAATCGTTCAACTCCTATGTTGCTCAAATCGCTGAGGTTTCTGTGAACGGGGATGGTGCGGTGAAGATTGAGAAAGTCACCTGTGCCGTGGATTGCGGCGTTGCCGTTAACCCGGATGTTGTGCGTGCGCAAATGGAAGGGGGCATTGGTTATGGCCTTGGCGCGATTATGCGCAACGAGGTAACGCTCAGTGAAGGCGAAGTAGAGCAGGCGAACTTCCCTGATTATGAACCGCTTAGAATATCTGACATGCCGCATATAGAGGTGCACATTGTGCCATCAGCAGCGGCGCCAACAGGTGTTGGTGAGCCAGGTACGCCGCCGATTGGCCCCGCCGTGGCCAACGCAATTTATGCTGCAACCGGCAGACGCATCACCAAGCTGCCGATGACAAAGAGTGGTATAGAGTTTGCCTAAGCTTTAGCGGGTTTGATGCCTGAAGGCGTAGTAGCGCGAGCCGAGATAATTCACGGCGAGCGCTACCGCCGAGGCAACCGCCAGGGCGAAAACCGGGAAGATGCCCGGCACTGTTTCAATAAGCGCCGCATAAACCATGAAATTCACACCCGCGCCGGCAGCGCTGGTCATGGCATAGCGCGACCATTCGGCAATGCGTGCGCTATCGCGTGAGCGAAACGTCCATACCCGGTTCGCAGCCCAGGTAACGCACACCGCAAACAATATTGAGAAAATCCGCGCTGTGATGGGCCCCAAGCCGAGATGGGTCATCAACAGAACCAGCAGCCCCGCATCGGCGGCGAACCCCAAGGCGCCAACCATGCAAAACCGCATGATACCAGCGCCTTCATTTTTGAGTGCGCCGAATTTAGCGGCCATTTCGCATTTCACCTATTGAGGCAATATCAAGAAATCGCATGCGCCGGGCTTCGCGCCGGGCCTTGGAAATGGAATTGAGAATAATTCCGCTGAACAAGCAAAAAACCGAAATCTGCAACAAGCCCATAACCAGAACCGCAGTGGGGATGCGGGGCACAAGCCCGGTTTGCAGGTAAGTCACGATAAGCGGAATGCCGAGCGCAACGGCAATAATTGCCAGGGTAAGCCCCATTGCCCCATAAAAGCGCAACGGGTTGAGTGCCCGGTAAAGCTTCATGATGACCCACAGAATACGTGAACCGTCGCGGTAGGTGCGCAGTTTGCTCTCCGAACCATCAGGCCGTGCGCCATAGGGCAGGGGAACTTCGGCTGCAGGAATTTGCAGATCAAGGGCGTGAACGGAAAGCTCGGTTTCAATTTCAAACCCTGATGACAGAACCGGGAAAGACTTCGCAAAACGGCGCGAGAAAACCCGGTAACCGGAAAAAACATCGGTAAATCCGGAACCGAACAAATGGGCTACAAGCCAGTTGAATGCCTTGTTGCCTGCCTGATGGCCGCGCCGGTAGGCGTCATCTCCACCGCCATCGCGGGTGCCAACCACCATGTCCAGGTTTTCCGTCACCAATTTATTGATGAGCTTGCTGGCCTGGCTCGGGTCATAGGTGGAATCCCCATCTGCCAGCACATAGATATCGGCATCAATGTCGCCCAGCATACGCCGCACAACATTGCCCTTACCCTGATAGTTCTCGCTGCGAACGATGGCGCCGGCTTCCGTTGCGGCAGCTATCGTTCCGTCGCTGGAATTGTTGTCATAAACGTAGATTCTTGCTTGCGGCAGCGCCTTGCGGAAACCATCAATGACGTCGGCTATTGTGAGCTCTTCATTGTAACAAGGCAACAAAACGGCAACGGAGCATATTTGCGCCCATGGCTGCAGCGCGGTGACGTTGGCGTCTTCGGCAGTCGATATTTCAGCATTTGACATGTTTGGCTTCCCAGCGCCTTAAAATTTTGCCGCCACCTTAACCCAAGCCGCTTAAGACAGGTTTAAGAGCCCAACTTGTAAATCTAAAGGCCCGCCAGGGTGGACTACCGCCAGCGGGCCCTGCTTAAATCACATTATGCCGCAGCGCTTGCAGCTTCCTGGATAACCAGGTCCGCCTCGCGCCCGCTCAATTCCGACATATGGTCGAAATCATAGGCAAACGTGCCAACGCCCGCGGTGGCCGAGCGCAACTCGATAATCAAGTCCTGGACCTCGGCTTCCGGCATATGTGCTTCAACCGTGTCCCAGCCGGGCCAACCTTCGCGCCCGTCATAACCCAGCAATTGGCCACGCCGCTGGGAGACAATCTGGTTGATTCTTGCCGTTGCATCAGATGGCACATGCACTTTGATATGCACAATCGGCTCAAGGAGCACGGGTGAGGCCTTGGGCATTGCTTCGGCCATGGCGATGCGCCCGGCGGTCTTAAACGCCTGCTCTGATGAATCAACCGTATGATAAGAGCCATCGGTAAGCGTCACCGCAACATCAACCACGGGAAAACCGAGCGGCCCTTTCTGCATAAAGTCGCGCACACCGTTCTCCACAGCAGAGAAGTACTGCTTGGGCACAACACCGCCGGTGATTGTGTCGTCAAATGCAAATCCGCCGCCGCGTGCCAGCGGTTTGACGTCGAGCACAACGTCGCCGAACTGGCCGTGACCCCCGGATTGCTTTTTGTGCCGTCCGCGCTCGCTGACGGGCTTGCGGATGGATTCGCTGTAGGCGATGCGGCGCGGCTTTGCCTGCGCCTGGATACCGTACTTGCCGGCAAGCCGCTCCAGCGTCACCCGAAGGTGAATTTCCCCGTGCCCCCACAAAACCATCTCGTTCGTGTGCTGATTGTGTTCCAGCACCAGGGATGGATCCTCGTCAATGATCTTGTTGAGCGAAGTCGATAATTTCACCTCATCCTTGCGGTCTGTCGCTTCAACGCACAATCCGTAGACAGGCGATGGAAGCTCCAATGGTGCAAGCGGGGCAACAGCGCCTTTTTCAACGGACAGCGTGTCACCGGTTGAAGCGTCTTCCAGACGGCCAAGCGCGAGCGTTTCGCCCGCGACCGCGGATGTAACTTTCGTCGGCTCCTGGCCTTGCAATTTGAAAAGGCCAGCCGGGCGCATATTATCGCCGGCGGGATTGTAAAGCGTGGCGCCGTCGGCAATTTCCCCGGCCATGAGGCGCGCCAGAGAGAGCTTTCCGCCATGGGTGGTGTGGAAGGTCTTGAAAACCTGCAATGTGCCAGCGCTGTCTGCTGGCACGCCAAGGCGCGCCGCGGTTTGCTCAACACCTGGCGCTTCGTGACGCAACGCCTTGAACAGGCGCAAAATTCCGTTGCTGTTTTCAGCCGATCCAAGCAGCACCGGAACAATTTGACCCTCTACCAGTTCGCGCTGCAAATCGTCGAACACCTGATCGCGCGGCGGTTCTATGTCTTCAAGCAGCGCCTCCATAAGGGCGTCATCATAGTCGGCAAGCTGCTCGAGCATGGAAAAACGCGCCTCTTCCTTCCGGTCAGAAAGGGCATCAGGCAGCGTTATGATTTCGCTTTCGGCGTGCTCGCGGTAAACGTAAGCGCGCTCCAGCGCTAAATCCACGAACCCGGTGGCAATTTCATTCTCCCACATAGGGATTTGCCGCAGCACCAATGGCAGTGAGCTGGCAGGTTGCAGCATCTGCAAAACATCGCGCACCCGCCCGCTGGCCTTGTCGATCTTGTTCAGGAACAAAAACCGCGGGATGTTGAACTCGTCCAATTTCTTCAAAATCAGCTGCAGGGCCGGTACTTTCTTCTCATCCGGTTCGCAAACAACGATTGCTGCATCGCATACCGCCAGCGCAGCAATTTGGTCTTGTGCAAACTCAATGGAGCCGGGGCAGTCTATGAACGTGTACTCATCGCCTATGAATTCCGTGTGGGCCACGTTAAGCTCAACGCTCATGCCGTGCGCCCTGGCCTCAGCCGAACCGTCGCCGACTGTGTTGCCCTCGCCAACCTTTCCCTGCCGTCCCATGGCGCCACTGCGAAACAGCAGTGCTTCAAGCAGTGATGTTTTGCCGCTGAGATAAGGGCCAACAATTGCTATGCATTTCGGGCCGCCGCGGCCCGTTGCCTGTCCACTTTGTGGGGTGTCTCCCATAATCAATCCCTCCGCTATCGCCTCCACATTGCCCTGGCTGCCTGGCGGCGCCAGCTCTCCCTTCTTTCGGACGGGGAGTTCCAGATGACATGCTTGCGCCGATTTGAATGTGATGCAAGGGGTAGAGTGAAAAAACCGCTGGCAAGGAATTCAGCGCGCGAAATGAAACATAGTTAAAATATTCCAGCTTGAACTTAACGATTTTTACACGGTTTACCTGTCATTTTCTTATGTAGCGGCGGGGAACGATAAGCTGAATACGAAATTCATCTAGATCAGTTTGAGGCTCTTCCGCCGGAATCGAATTAATCGTTTCGGGAAATTCCCGTATTTTGTGAGGACCATAGGTATGGCACGGGCAACGAAAAGGGGTTTGGCAGGCATTTTGATGGGCGCGGGCCTGTTAGCAATGGCGGGAACTGCAGGAGCTGCAGATTTGGACTTTGCGCCGCCTCCAGCGGAAATAGGCTATGACTGGTCCGGTTTTTATATTGGCGCCGGCGTTGGCTATATCGACAGCAAAATGAAGAACCGGAGCGAGTTGGAGATTTACGACACCGAGCTCGAAAGTTCGACGTTCCAGACCGACCACCTCGCCTTCAATCCGAACGGCGCGTTGTACGGTGGCTATGCCGGCTATAACTGGCACATGGCGAGCACCGGATTTGTTTTGGGCGTGGATGCGGATATTTATGGCACTAGCGCCAGCCGGGGTGGAACGGTCGGGTTATATTCTTACCCGTATGATGGTGGGACTATGGCTGGTGATGTGCGGGCCAAGCAAAAAATTGATTCCACCTGGGCCGTGCGCGGGCGCGCCGGCTGGGCCATTGAAAGCTTCATGGCTTATGTGGCCGGCGGCTATGCCGGGGCATCGGTCAAGACAACAATGTCGGACACCAATTCTGATGGCTTCGGAAAGGTCAGCAATTCAACAACGTATAGTGGCTGGACAATGGGCGGCGGCGTCGATTTTCTGGTCACACCATACTGGGTAATCGGTATCGACTATCAGTACAAAGACCTTGGCAGGAAGAACACCCACTTCGCAGCCGTTTTGCCGAAGGATGATGTGTTCGACTACGAAGTGGATTTGAATGTCCGCACAAGGTTGACCACGAACCAGTTTACACTGCGCGGCTCCTATAAATTCTGAACCGCGCCACCAAGCAAATAGCTAAAAAACCGGCTCTGAATTTGAGCCGGTTTTTTTGTTGCTTATTTCAGCGAACCGCAGAACCGTTGAATTCGATGGCAGGCTTCCTCAAGCGCTTCGGTTGAGGTGGCATAGGAAATTCTGAAGTGAGGCGACAGGCCGAACGCTGCCCCGTGCACAGCGGCAACGCCTTCTTCCTCAAGCAGGGCGGTGACAAAGTCCTCATCATTTTCGATTTTTTTTCCGCCGGCTGAAGTTTTCCCGATGGCGCCTGCACATGAAGGATAAACGTAAAAGGCGCCCTCTGGCGTCAGGCACTCAAGGCCGTTCGCCTGATTGAGCATTGATACAACCAAATCGCGGCGCTCTTTGAACACCTCTGCGCGCTCATCAATGAATTTCTGCGGCCCGTTAAGCGCTTCAACGGATGCCCACTGGCTGACGGAAGACGGGTTCGATGTGGATTGCGACTGGAGTTTTGCCATTGCCTTGATAAGAGGTTGCGGGCCGCCTGCAAAACCAATGCGCCAGCCGGTCATGGCATAGGCTTTTGATACGCCGTTCATAGTAAGCGTGCGGTCGTAAAGGCCAGGCTCAACTTGCACCGGTGTGGCAAACTCAAAATCGTCATAGACGAGATGCTCATACATATCGTCGGTGAGAATCCAAACGTGCGGATGTCGCATCATGACGTCGGTCAGCGCCCTGAGTTCATCATGGCTGTATGCAGCGCCAGACGGGTTGGATGGTGAGTTGAAAATCAGCCACTTGGTCTTATCGGTAATGGCTGCTTCAAGGGCCTCTGGTTGCAGCTTGAAGCCGGTATCCTGTGTTGCCTCAACAAAAACCGGCTTGCCGCCCGCCAAAAGCACCATGTCTGGGTAGCTCACCCAGTAAGGGGTTGGAATGAGCACCTCATCACCGGGGTTAAGGGTTGCCATTAGCGCGTTGAACAGAACCTGTTTGCCGCCAGTGCCCACCGTGATTTGGCTTGGCTCATAGTCGAGCCCGTTCTCGCGCTTGAATTTTTCGCAAATTGCCTTTTTCAGCTGCGGAATGCCGTCTACGGCTGTGTATTTGGTTTCGCCACGGTTGATCGCGTCAATTGCGGCAGCTTTCACATTATCGGGTGTGTCGAAATCCGGCTCCCCGGCGCCAAGGCCGATAACGTCCTTTCCTGCGGCTTTCAGTTCAGCGGCAAGCGTTGATACGGCAATCGTTGGTGATGGCTTGATGCGATCGAGGGAATCAGAGAGGAAGCCCATTGGTTCGGTCCTTTGTCGTAAGTTTGAGCCGCCGGCAAACTAGTCTGGCGCGCGCCTCAGGGCAAGCTATTGCAGCGGTCTGCCACCGAAAAATCTTGTCCGCACCCCAATCACACGATAGCAATTGCACATGGATGAAGAGTTTTTAATTGCAGGTGGCGGAATAGCCGGCCTGTCGGCGGCACTGGCAATTGCGGCAACCGGGCGCAAGGCGCGGGTTTTCGAGCAGGCGAAAAAATTTCAGGAATTTGGCGCCGGGTTGCAAATGGGTCCCAATGCCGGCCATGCGCTGGAGCAACTGGGTATTGCTGCCAAGGTGGATGAATTTGCTGGATTTCCTGAGGAAGTGTGCATTCTTGACGGCATTTCAGGGAAAGTTCTGAACAGCGTAACGCTGGGCGAGGAGTTTATCGTCCGTTACGGCGCGCCTTACCGCGTTATTCACCGGGGCGATTTATTGCGGGTTCTGGTGAATGCTTGCACCAACCGCAAGGCAGTTGAATTGAACCGGGGCGCCAAGGTAACTGGCATTGAACACGATGGTGACGGCGCCACTTTGGTGCTTGGCCGGAAAAGGGTAACGGGTGCTGGCATTATTGGCGCCGATGGTGTGCGCTCCACGGTGCGCGCCATGACTTTGAAGGATGGGCCGCCCGAACTGGCCGGCCACGTCATAGGCCGGGCAATTGTTCCCGCCGATATTATGCCATTCCCAGAACCTGCCGTATGCCTTTGGCTGTTGCCTCGCGGACATGTTGTTCACTATCCCATCCGCGGTGGTGATGATTTCAATCTGGTTGCAGCGTTTACAAGCGAATGGGATGAGCAGGACTGGAACGCACGAACAGAGAAAGCGGAAATCGAAGTCCATTTTGAGCATAGTACCGGCCTTGTGCGGCAAATCCTGGCAGCGGCCCCTGAATGGCGCAAATGGGTGGCAGCTGACCGCGCCCCCCGAGGCCGCTGGGGGGATGGGCCGGTAACTCTGCTGGGCGATGCCGCCCACGCTGTTTTACCGTACTTTGCGCAAGGGGCTGCTATGGCTCTTGAAGATGCTTGTGTGCTGGCGCGCATGCTGGAAAACGAATCGGACGTCGCCAAGGCCATGCGCGCTTATGAGGATGAGCGCAGCCCGCGGGTAGGCCGCCTCAACGAGATGAGCCGCAAACTCGGCAGCGCTTACCATGCTGGCGGCCCCGTGCGGCTTGTAAGAAATGCGATTCTACGCGCTATGAGTGAAAACGCCTCCCGCAACCGATTAGACTGGGTTTATCGGTGGAAAACGTAGATAAAATCCTGTTTTTGTTGACAAATCAGCATGTGAGATGCGATAATTTTAACTTACGGGAAAGATTGAATTTTTCGGGCTATTGTTTTCTTCTTCTCATGACATGAAGCCACTCTTGGTTTTCGTTTCCCGTAATATGCCACCAATCAATACACACCTTTTGATTGTATGGTGTGAGGGTTGAATTTGAGAAATCAGACTGGCGTCGTCCAGTGCAGGATTGAAACGAAGGTCTATTTTGGAACCTTCAGTTCCTGTCGGGAGCCAGCCTGAAGCTGAATTTTTGAGTGCATTCGGGGGTATGGTTCATGTTTTCAGATTTTGGAAACGAGTTTGATAGTTTTAACTCGCAAAATTTTGCAATCCATTTTCGCAAACTTCTTCTGTCAGGCGCCGCTGTTGGCATTTTCAGTCTTTACTCGGCGGGCGTTGCGCTTGCCCAGCAAATTGAAATTCCAGAGTCGGCCTCCACCGGAGCACCAAATACGCCCCACCATGCCTTGTGTGTCAGTGATGCCGGGGTAATTGGATTCAATGATAACACCGGCGGAGGCAACCAGCCGCGCAACAGGGCGAGAACCTGTAATACAAATGGCGCAAACAATCAGTTCGTTCCAATATCCCAGTTGACGTTTACCGATGGTGGCACGGGAACTGTTGAAGTTGGCTCAACCGGCGTAGCCCTCGGCACCGGCGCGGGCCTGGATATCGGTGGCACATCAAAAGTCACCGGCCTCAGCACCATGATTGGCGGCGCCGACATTACCGGTGGATTGAAAACAATAATGGCGGTATCACCAATGCCGGGGCCGTTTCCGGTGTTTCCACGCTGGATGCAACTGGAAATATCACCACCACAGCAACCGTTGAGGGGGCAACGCTGACTGATGGCACGGCACGGCGGAAACCTGACGGGCGTCAAGAACGTTACGGGTGATGGCACCGGTGATCTTACCGGTTTCAATAGTTTCACGGCCACCAACGTTCGTATTGATGAAATCCAGGAAGGTGTTGCGATGGCACTTGCGCTTCAAGCACCATTCGTGCCGGAATCAAAGGACTATGTCCTGAGCGGTCGGTTCCGCAATTTCAAGGGATATACAGCTCTTGGCGTGAGTGCAGGTGTGCATCTTGGTGATATGGTGCAGCTTGATC
>JBPCVY010000094.1:0-6387 GCA_051010055.1 Hyphomicrobiales bacterium
CACCGTAAGTAAGGTCAACATTGCTTACCTAATTGAATTTACTCTTATTTTGATCCGGCATAAATCATGCAATTTCTGCTGCCACTCATCGTGTTTGCGACGGTTGCCTCATTCACACCGGGGCCAAACACCATAATGTTGGCAGCTTCCGGGGCAAATTATGGGTTTCGCCCGACAATGCCTCACATATTGGGTGTCCAGTTTGGCCTGCCGGTTATGTTGCTGGCATTGGGGATGGGATTTGGGCAGGTTTTTCATATTTTCCCGGAAATTCACCTTTATCTGAAATGGGCGGGAACCGCGTGCATTCTCTATTTTGCCTGGAAAATCTCCACTACCAGCTCGGTAAAAAACGGTGAAAAGGCAGGTTCACCGCTAACGTTCATGCAAGCGGCAATTTTTCAATGGCTGAACCCAAAAGCATGGGTCATGGGGCTTGGCGCCATCACCGCCTATACCACTGTGGGTGGAGATACCTTTTTTGAAACCGGGTTGATTGCCTTGGTCTTTGCGCTGATTGTGTTTCCTGCCTGCGCGGCATGGTGCCTGTTTGGCACGGCTATCGCGCGATTCCTGACATCACCCTGGCGTTTGAAAGTCTTCAACACCTCTATGGCATTGTTGCTGGCAGGATCGGTTATCCTGCTTTACATTTAGCGCATCGTGTTGCTGGGTTGGTGATGCGGTTTTGAATTTCTCTGTGTATGTATTTTGAATTGACTGGGGGCAACAAATGGAAACATCGGAATTAGCCGAGCCGCAACTAACAAAAGAACAGGCTGGCGTTGAGGTTCCGACTTTTGAAGATGTGAAGTCCGCGGCAATCCAGATTATGGGTAAGGCGGTGCGCACGCCTATGCTGGAATCGGCGGCATTGAATGCCCATACCGGCGGGCGCGTGCTCATCAAGCCGGAATGTTTGCAAAGAACTGGCTCATTTAAATTCCGCGGCGCTTATAACCGCATTTCCCGCCTTGGCCGGGAAGCGCGCGAAGGCGGGGTTGTCGCCTATTCATCTGGCAACCATGCACAAGGGGTGGCTGCGGCAGCTCAATTGCGCGGACTGCCGGCTATGATTGTCATGCCGGAAGACACGCCTTCAATCAAAGTGAACAACACCAGAAACTATGGTGCCGAAGTTGTCTTTTATGACCGGCAAAACGAGGACCGCGAAGCAATCGGGCAGGCAATTGCAAATGAACGCGGTGCAGTGTTGGTGCCGCCCTATGATGACCCGTTCATAATTGCCGGGCAGGGCACTGCAGGCTTTGAGCTTGCCCAGGATATTGCAGCGCGCGGTATAAAACCGGAAAGCCTTTTGGCCAGTGCCAGCGGCGGCGGATTGCTGGCAGGCATTTCGCTTGCCTTTTCTGCATTGTTGCCGGAAACAAAACTCTATTCGATGGAACCGGAGGGATTTGACGATCACAAGAGATCGTTTGCATCTGGCGTGCGCGAGAAAAATGAACTGCGCGGCGGCTCGATTTGCGACTCACTTCTCTCAGAGCGCCCGGGCGAGTTAACCTTCGCGATTACCCAAAAAAGGGTAACTGGCGGGCTTTCAGTGAGCGAAGATGAAGTGCGCGCGGCAGTGCGTTATGCCTTTGAAACGCTCAAGCTTGTGGTCGAGCCGGGCGGCGCCGTAGCGCTGGCAGCCGTTTTGGCGCGAAAAATTGAATGCGCAGACCGCACCACGGCAATAGTGCTTTCAGGCGGCAATGTTGATGGCGGACTGTTTGCTGAAATTGTTGGCGGCTAAAACGGGTAAATCAGGTAAAAATCTGCTTCACCTAGGCAGATAGACAAGCGGTTTCATCCCCTGAGGTTCGGGCTGGGGTTCTGGTTCGTTCAGATGCTCATCATGGTGATGGTCAAATTCAGACGCCTCTTCCATGAAAGGAGGAGGGGCGCCGCTTCCCTTGGTCTGGATAAAGACGATGTGATCATCGGCACTTTCTTCGGCTAGCTCGAACGCGGCGTAATTTTCCGATGTTGGAGGTACGCTTACATCCAGCTCTTCATTTGCGGCGTCAAAATGCAGCCCGCCGGTAAGCTTACGGTCCAGATGTTGCAATGCGCGTAGGGCCTCGGCAATCCGGCGGGCGTTCAGGTCCTGCTTCTGGCTGATACGCATTAGGTTTTCCGCGCATTCATCAAGCGCATCGCTCAACAGTTCATGGGCGCCGGCGTCACGCAGTTTGTAAACGGTTTCCTGCAGTCCCCGCGCTTGTTCAAATATGCTGGCGGAAATGGTGTCTGCTGAAATCACCGTTGCCTCAAGCGGATCGCTTCCAGCCTGAAGTGGGTCTTCCTCCTCAAGCAAGCCATCGCGGATGGACGAGATTTCTACGCGTGCATCGGTGATGACTTGCGCCAGAAGGGCAGGTTCAAAAACCCGATCACTGCCAACCTCGCTATATGCGGCATCTATTTCCGGGTTGATGGTCTTCAGCGCCAGGGCGTCTTCAATACGGCCGATGGCGTTCAACAGCATGTTCGTGTCGGCAGTGCGGTTCCGGTGGGCATATTCTTTGAGAAACCAGCGCCCACGGGCGGTTTCCATGACAGCCGCTTCAATTGCTTCGTAATCTTCGTTGCGAAGCGGCGTTAATTGGCGTGCTTTACTCATTACTTGGCCTATTACGCAAATACTCAAAACAAAATTTGACGGCCCCAGCTACACCGACCGGCAGGATAATGAGCACAATGTGGTTACCCAATAGTTTATATTCCGCTAAATTGTCACCTTTAGCTATTTGGGAATAGAGGTGAATTCAATTGGCAGCCCGCGCATTTTCCATACGGCTGATCCTTGTTTATGTGGCGCTTTTTCTCACGATTGGCATTTATCTTCCGTTCTTTCCGGTGTGGCTGAAAGAAAGAGGGCTCAGTGAAACAGAGATTGCTTTCCTTCTATCAGGCACAATTGCCATAAGGATAATTTCCGGGCCTCTAATTGCATTTCTGGCAGACAAGAGCGGCCAGCACCGGCGTATATTGCTGGCATTGTGCCTCGGCGTGGCAGGTTTTGTTGTCGCTATGGCGTTCTCAAGTGGCTTTCTGGCCCTGCTAGCACTGAGCGTGGCGGGAACGTTTATCTGGGCGCCTGTTATGCCGATGATTGAAACCTACGCGGTGCGCGAATCCGGACTTTATGGCGTCGATTATGGCCGTTTGCGGTTGTGGGGTTCGCTGAGTTTCATTGCAGCTGGCCTTGCCGGCGGCTTGCTGCTCGATTTCATAAGCGCTGAGGCAATAATCACCACACTCGTGGCGACCCATCTGCTGATGTTTTTCGCCTGCCGAATGCTGCCGCCGGAACGTGCAGAAGCTGACAGCGAGGAAGAGGCCATCACACCGGGCGGATTGCGATTATCTCACGCGGTGCGCCTTCTTACGCACCCGCTGTTTCTGGTTTTCCTTCTGGCTGCCGGGTTGGGCCAGGCAAGCCATGCGGTGATTTACGGGTTCGGTTCCCTCCATTGGCGCGAACTGGGTTTGCCCGGTGGAACCATCGGCATTCTATGGGGTGCGGGTGTTGCTGCTGAAGTGCTGCTCTTTGCTTACTCCGGCCAGTCGTTGAAGCGCTTCGGCGCGGCTGGCCTCATTCTGGTGGCCGCGCTTGCTGGAATTGTGCGCTGGTCCATTACCGCAAACGATCCGGCGTTCGCCTTATTGTTCGCGATACAAATGCTTCATGCGCTCACATTTGCTGCTGCTCATCTGGGCGCTTTGCATTTTATCAACCAGGCCATACCGCGTGCCCTGCAGGCAACTGCGCAAGGGGTTTACTATGCCTTTGGGGTGAGCTTGCTCATGAGTATTGCCACCATCGTCGCTGGCGATATTTATAGCACCCATGGGGCCTATGCGTTTTATTGCGCCAGCGCGATGTCTGCTGTTGCTGCGGTTTTTGCCTGGCGATTGCAGGCCCAATGGTGTGGCGGGCGGATAACCACTACCCCCACAGGGCCGCCGGTGCTGGATGCATCACAGAGCCGTCAAACGTGATGCCGGGCTCGCGGTCGCGGGCAAGCAGCAACGGCCCGTCAAGGTCCACCAGCGATGAGATCTGCCCAACCAGCATGGCAGGGGCCATGGCGAGCGATGTGGCCACCATGCAGCCGGTCATCAGCTGCAGGCCCGCTGTGCTGGCGGCATCGGCCAGCGCCAGGGCGCCAGTGAACCCGCCCGTCTTGTCGAGCTTGATGTTGACCGCATCATATTTGCCGAGCACCTGGTCCAGTGTTGAAGCGTCATGAGCCGATTCATCGGCACACACGGCGATCGGACGCTCAATTGCGGCCAAGAAACCATCATCATCGGCGGGCAGGGGTTGTTCAACCAGGCTCACGCCAACTTCTGCGCAAACTTCTAGCAATCCCGGCAAGCGCTCAGGCGCCCAGCCCTCATTTGCGTCGATAATCAACTGGCTTTCCGGCGCACCTTCCCGCACAGTCCTGAGGCGCTCGCCATCAAGTCCATCGCTGGCCCCAAGCTTGAGCTTTAATAAAGGCCGGTTTGCCTCACGGATGGCCGCTTCGCGCATTTTCTGCGGGCTTTCAAGGCTCAGTGTGTAGGCAGTGACGAGGTTTTGTGGCGCATCAAGCCCAGTAAGTTGCCAGACGGGCATACCGAGGCGTTTTGCCTCCAGGTCCCAAAGGGCGCAATCAAGAGCGTTGCGCGCTGCTTTTGGTGCCAAGAGCTCCGGGATGTCCCCGTGGGTAATGCCCGATTGAATGGCATCGCGCGCGCCCTCAAGAGCGGCAATGACGCCATCCACCGTTTCATTATAACGGGCATAGGGTGTGCATTCCCCGCGCCCGGAAAAGTCATCTTGTTCCAGGGTAACCGTCACCACTTCGGCGGAAGTTTTCGAGCCGCGGGAGATGTTGAAACTCCCGGCAATAGGCCAGCTTTCATGGGCAACGTGCAGCCGGATCATGACAGAACCCTATCTTTTAAGAAAATTGCTTCTTGATTTTTTCCACAATGGCGCCGGTGCCGGTGCGGATGGGATCAACGGCTGGAAGCCCATGCTCTGCACTGGTTTTCTCCAGGTAGGCAGTGGCTTTATCTTCGTTGAGCGCTGATGTGTTCACACAAATCCCCACGCAACGGATGCCTCGATTTGTCAAGCTGCCTTCCAGCACCACGCGGTCGATAACTTGCTGAATGGTCGGCAGTTTGTGCTCAACGCCGCGCATGTTGGTGCGTGTCGGTTCGTGGCACACAACGAACGCATCAGGCTGTGCGCCATGCAAAAGCCCAAGGGTAACACCTGCAAAAGAGGGGTGGAAAAGCGATCCCTGACCCTCGACCACCTGCCAGGCGTCAGGGTCGTTTGAAGGTGCAATCCATTCCGCCGCACCGGAAATGAAGTCCGCGATTACCGCATCAAGGGAAATTCCGCGCCCGGAGATGAAAACCCCGGTTTGCCCGGTTGCGCAAAACTCTGAGTTAAGCCCGGCTGCGCGCATGTCTCGATCAAGTGCAAGGGCAGTGTATTTTTTGCCGACAGAGCAGTCCGTACCAACCGACAAAAGTCGCAGGCCCGGGCGCTTGGTGCCTTTGCCGGTGGCAAATTTCTGATCCGTATAGCGCACATCATGCAGGGCTTTGCCATTACGTTCTGCTGCTTCTGCAACCACCGGGATGGACCCCAGGCGGGTGTGCAGGCCGGTTGCCACGTCAAGGCCCGCATCAAGGGCGCTGACAATCACTTCGATCCAATGGCCGGGCAACACACCACCTGCATTGACCACGCCGACAACCATTGTTTCAGCGCCACGTTCAACCGCTTGTTCGATGGAAATGTCGTCAATTCCGCAATCAGCGTTACAGCCATCAAGGCGAAGTTGCCCGACACACCAGTCTGGACGCCAGTCGACAATGCCTTGCGCGGTTTTTGCCGCAAGCTGGTCCTGAACATCGCCGAGAAAAAGCAAATAGGGTTTTGCGATTTGCATTTCTGCACCACCTCAATTATTTTTGTTGGCCGCTGATCAGCGGTGTGCAATCCGCCACACATTAGCTCAGAATGCAAATGCCAATGGGCATAAAACGACGGGGCAGGGACGGTTTTGCCATCCACTGCCCCGAATTGTTTTGGCCAGCCCTTAGCGTCGGGCATGGCAGCCTGTTCTTAGCCAGACTTTCTCTGGTTCTTGCCGTTGCCGCTCACGCGGATGCCCGGACCGGAGAGGTCGACGGTTTCGCCGTGCTTGCGGACAACTTCGGCCAGTGCGCCAAGGGCGGTGATCTGGTCAGCAACCACTTTTCGCATGGCGTCCGCACTGGAGCGGGTGTCTTCCGGCATGCCGGAAACCGCACTGCGAAGCTCATTGCGGGCCGAAACGATTTCGTCCACCACAGTCTGTGCTGCAC